>NZ_FNQT01000003.1 GCF_900107665.1 Haloplanus vescus | reverse complement strand
GTTCAGCGTGTCCTCGGAGAGGCTGTCGGAACGGAAGTCGCCGTCCTCGATGGTGACGATGTGGTACTGACCCGCGTTCGAGCCACGGATCGTGTACGTCACGTCCTGACCGCGCGTTGCGGTGCTCTGGTCGAGGTCCAGGGTCACGTCGTCGTCACCGGTGACGGTGATGGTCGTGCTCTGGGAGGCCTCGCCGAAGTCGAGGTCGTCGGTCCCCTCGAGCGTGAGCGTGAACGTCCCGGTGTTGAGGTCCGAGAGGTCCACGTTGTAGTTGACGTCACCGCTGGTTGCGGTGCGGATGTTACCGCCGCTTTCGACGGCCGTACCGGTCACGTTGAGGCCGTTCTCGTTCTCGATGGTGAGTTCGAGGTCCTCGGCCGTTCGGTAGTTCCAGGCACCGACAACCGTGAGGTTGCCAGAGCCGGTGGTTTCGTTGCCCTGGGGCACGGAGCCACCAGCGATGTCTTCACCGTACTGGTTGTTGACGTCGAGCGTGGTGACACGCGGACGCTGCACGGTCACACCGGGGGCGTTGTTGCTCCCGTTGGTCGTGTAGCGACCAGTCGCCTGGTCCTGCGGGATGTCCGGCACTTCGAGGGTGGCACCCTCGTCGTTACCGGCCGTCTTCACGACGCCGCCCGAGATCGAACCGCCAAGTTCGATGTCGGACTCGCCCTGGTAGACGTTCGCGCCGTCGTAGACGGTACCTTCACCGTCGTAGACGTCGAAGGAACCACTACCGCCCGGACCTGCTCGTTTTGCTCCACCCGGACCAGAAGTGTCCTGAACGGTGAAGGCACCCGTGGAGGTAACCGATGCATCGGTAGAGGTGGTGTTAGAGTCGTTGACGTAAATACTGACGTCCTTTGCCGTGTTACCGGAGACTTCGGGATGCGTCAGGTCAAAGTTGACAGTAAGGTTCATGTCAACGTTGGTAGCAGCGGTGCTCGGAGAGTAGCCGACACGAATTGTGTCAGAAACTCCGTCACCGTCAGGACCGTCAACGAGGCTTATGCTGGAAGAGTCGGAAATGGCGGAACCGTCCGATCGGTTAGCTGCTGACTCCGTGTTAGCAGCCAGTGTTCCAGCAGATTGGTTGTACTCGTTAGGAAGTTCAACGAAGAACACGTCTTCGGTTCCATCCGAGCTGACGTTGTCCACGTTGTAATCCAGTTCATGAGTTACGGTACTACTTTCGGATGGCTGAGTATTCGTCAGGTTTTGTACCTGAATATTCTCAGCCGTCGCAGCAGCCGTCCCCGTGAACGCCACGGTCCCAGCGAAGACGCTGAAGACCATGAGCGCTGCGAGGATTACTGCGCGCGCTTTGTCGTTATAGTCTGTCATTTTTGTTGCTGTGTTTGCAGTGACATTCCCGAGGCAGCTCCTCTTTCCTGTCGGTTTGTGGTCTGGAGAGTCCAGCCACTGGTAGGGGTGTGTAGAAATCACAGTATTCTGTTGTAAATGCTTTGTGGTCTATTTCTGGAGATGGCGTTTGTTAGACCGACACACGGCCGATTTCAGCCTTTGGGGCGAACAAGCCGTAAAGGAAAACTCAGATTCCGATGGCGTACGCGCAAGCAGTATCGGACGCGTACTACTTATTTTACGTATCTGTTCCCCGGGGAATCAAAACGAGCGGCCCGGGCGAGAGTACGAGCAGAAAATTGCGGCGAATTAACGCTGCGTACCGCTCGTCTCAGAGATCAACGACAGCCGGTGAATTCAGTCCGAAAGAACGACGAGAGGAGGTGAGTGGACTCGCGGGGATTTGAACCCCGGGCCTCTTCCTTGCGAAGGAAGCGATCTACCGCTGATCTACGAGCCCGCAATATAGCCCAACCGGCGGGCGTACTTGTCTGTTGTGAAAACGCCTTAGCGCTGTGCCGGAGGCGTCAGTCTTCGAGAACGATCTCGATACTGACGTCGTTCGGCACCTGGATGCGCATGAGTTGGCGCAGTGCGCGTTCGTCCGCGTCGATGTCGATCAGACGCTTGTGGACGCGCATTTCCCAGTGCTCCCAGGTCGCAGTCCCCTCTCCGTCGGGGGACTTCCGAGACGGAACCTCGAGGGTCTTCGTCGGCAGCGGAATCGGGCCGCTGAGGTTGACGCCGGTCTTGCTCGCGATTTCGCGGACCTCGTCACAGATGCCGTCGAGGTCGTCGGGGCTCGTGCCCGCCAGACGAACGCGTGCTTGCTGCATCTATCGCTCGTTGACCGAGAGCACTTTGCCGGCCGCGATGGTCTGACCCATGTCGCGGATGGCGAAGCTCCCGAGTTCCGGAATCTCAGAGGACGGCTCGATGCTGAGCGGCTTCTGCGGGCGAACGGTCACGACAGCGGCGTCGCCAGACTTGATGAAGTCCGGGTTCTCCTCTGCGACCTCACCACTGGCGGGGTCGAGCTTCTGGTCGATGGACTCGATGGTACACGCGACCTGCGCCGTGTGGGCGTGGAAGACCGGCGTGTAGCCAGCCGTGATGACCGAGGGGTGCTGCATGACGACAACCTGTGCCTGGAACGTCTCGGCGACGGACGGCGGGTCGTCGGCCGGACCACAGACGTCACCGCGACGGATGTCGTCCTTGCCGATGCCGCGGACGTTGAACCCGACGTTGTCGCCGGGGCCGGCCTCGGGCACCTCTTCGTGGTGCATCTCGATGGTCTTGACCTCGCCACCGACGTCCGAGGGCTGGAACGACACGTTGTCGCCAATGTTCATGATACCGGTCTCGACGCGGCCGACCGGGACCGTCCCGATGCCCGAGATGGTGTAGACGTCCTGAATCGGCAGGCGGAGCGGCGCGTCCGTCGGCGGCTCCGTCGCCGGCAGGTCGTTCAGGGATTCGAGCAGGGTCGGCCCGTCGAACCACTCCATGTTCCCGGACTTCTCGGCGATGTTGTCGCCTTCGAAGGCCGAAATCGGGATGAAGGAGGCGTCCTCGGTGCCGAAGCGGACCTGCTTGAGGAGCTGCTTGACCTCCTCGACGACCTCGTTGTAGGTGTCTTCGGAGTAGTCGACGATGTCCATCTTGTTGACACCGATGATCAGCTCGTTGATACCGAGCGTGCGGGCCAGGAAGACGTGTTCACGGGTCTGGGGCGCGACGCCGTCGTCTGCCGCGACGACGAGCACCGCGTTGTCCGCCTGGGACGCGCCCGTGATCATGTTCTTCACGAAGTCACGGTGACCCGGACAGTCGACGATGGTGAAGAAGTACTCGTCAGTGTCGAACTCTTGGTGGGCGATGTCGATGGTGACACCACGCTCTCGCTCCTCTGCGAGGTTGTCCATGACGTAGGCGAACTCGAAGCCGCCCTTGCCCTTCTCCTCTGCTTCCTCGCGGTACTGTTCGATGACGTGCTCCGGTACGGACCCCGTTTCGAAGAGGAGTCGCCCGACGAGCGTGCTCTTGCCGTGGTCGACGTGGCCGATAATGGCCAAATTCTGGTGCGGTTTGTCACTCATGGTGGAATCACGCGCTAAGGCGCTTGGTGAGGGATATTTTGCTCGAACGACCTAAAACCATTTCGATACAGGTCCCAAACCGTCTCGACGCCGTCCCGAGGTTTGTGACCCCGTACCGCACCACTACGGCGGACTGCCGTCTCACCCGGCGTAGCGAACGCTCGGGGCCGACCTCACTCGAGTCGGCCCACGTCAGAGAGAATTGCCGTCGCCGTCTCGGGGCCGCCCGCACCCCGACCGCTGAGGTGGAGCTGTCCCGCGTTGACCGTCTCGAACTGGACGATGTTGCGCGTCCCCGACACCGCCAGCGCGTCGTGCTGGGGGACGAGCCGCGGACCGACGCGGACGCCATCGGCCGTCGCCTCGCCAATGAGTCGCACCGTGCGACCGTCCTCGGCTGCCAAATCGAGCGCGCTCGCCGGGATATCGCGGATTCCCTCAACGGTCGCGTCCTCCAGACTGTACACGCGCTCGCCCTGACTGAGCACGTTCGAGAGGATGACGAACTTCAGCGCTGCATCCGTCCCGTCCACGTCGAACGCGGGGTCGGCCTCGGCGACGCCGAGGTCCTGTGCCTCCGCGAGGACGTGTTCGTACCCGAGTCCCTCGGCGGCCATCCGCGAGAGGACGAAGTTGGCCGTCCCGTTGAGGACGCCCCGCGCCGCCGAAATCTGGCTCGGGCCGAAGTCGGCGATGGTCGAGAGGATAGGGATGGCGCCGCCGACGGCGGCCTCGAACTGGACGGTGCCCTCGCTCTCGCGTTCGAGCGCCATCAGGTCGCCGTAGCGCTCCGCCACCGGTCCCTTGTTCGCCAGCACGGCGTGTCGGTCGCGTTCGAGCGCCGCGCGGACGTGCGAGAACCCGGGTTCGGCGTCACCGAGCGTCGTCGGCGTCGCCTCGACGAGCACGTCGTACTCGGCGTCGAGGGCGTCCTCGGGGTCGCCGGAGCCGACCACACCCCCGCGCTCCTTGCGGTCGAACACGGCGTCGACGTCGATGCCGGACGGGTCGACCGCCGCAGACGAGGAGTCAGCGACGGCGGTCACGACGTGGCCGTAGTCGGGCGCGAGGTCGACGACCGACCGACCGACGGCGCCGACGCCCATGATGGCGAGTTTCATTCTGACACCTCCACGAGCGGTTCGACGACGTGTAATCCTTTCTCGTCGGCGACATCGTGCACGTGCTCGAACACCTCGTCGGTGCGACCCGTGCGCGTCGCCAGACGGAGGCGAGCACTCGACGCGCCACCGCGGCCGTCGGGTGCCGAGAGCGACAGGTCCGCGAGGGTCGCGTCCGTGCTCGACTCGATGCGTCGGAGCGTGTCCGAGAGGTCGGTGTCGACGATGTCACCGACCAGCAGAAGCGTCAACTCCTCACCGTAGCGCTCGGCGCCGGCTTGGATGACGTTGACGCCCTCGTCCCGGAGCGCGGAGACGATGGTCTCGAAGCGGTCCGGCGGACACTCCACGTCGACTTCGACCGGGATGTGGCCGCGCGGCGTGAGGTTCCCGCGTTCGTGGAATATCGAGAGCAGGTTCCCGCCGTTGTCGGCGATGGGGTGAAGCGCGGACAGGAGTTCGCCCGGTTTGTCCACGAGTTCCAGCCGTATCGTGTGCGTCTGCGGGCGCTCGCCCCCGTCCGTTTCGTGTTCCGTGTCAGAGGTGACGGCCTCGTCGGAGTCGGACATTCAGGCCGTCACCCCCGCGGCATGACCCGTCGACGGAATAATTGTAATCGGCGACGGGGAGGGGCCGCGGGGTAGCTCCGTGCCGACACGTCGACTGCCGGTAGTCATGCCGCTGGGCATGGTACACAGTGTGCCGGTGGGGTATAAGATTGCATCGGTCCCGCGACTAGGCTGTCGCGGTGGCTGCGTCGCCCGCGATGGCCGCCGGCGGCGCCGCGCGCTCGTGTGCGAGCGAGACGACCGTCCACTCCTCGTCCGTCTCGAACGCCAATGTGCCGTTCGCGGCTTCGGCGACCGACCGCGCGATCCAGAGCCCCAAGCCGCTCCCGTGGGTGAGTTGGGTGATCTCCTCTCGACCCGTAACCACGGCCCGTTCGTCTTCGGGCACGCCCGGCCCGTCGTCGGCGACGCGGATTTCGACCGTGCCGTCGGCGTCCGTGGCCGTGATGCGGACTCGCTCGCCCCCGTGTTCGACCGCGTTCTCGACGAGTTCGGCCAGCGCCGACTCGATCTGTTCGTCGGCCCATATCCACAGGTCGTCGGCCACGTCGACCGAGAGCGACGCCGCGTCCGGGTCGACACCGGTGACGGCGGTGTCGACGGCGTCACCGACGTTCACCCGGACGTTCGACGCCGAGCGACGGTCGAGTGCGTCGACCATCACCCTGGTCTTGGTCGCGAGGTCGCCGACCTCCTCGGAGTGGCGCCGAACCGTCTCGGCGACTTCGGTGAGCGACGGGTCGTCGAGTTGGGACGCCAGCCGGTCCGACTGTCCCATGAGCACCGTCGCGTCGTTGCGAAGGTTGTGTCGCAGGACGCGACTCAAGACGGCGAATTTTTCGCGTTCGCGCGCCAGTTGCTGGGCGCGCACGCGCTGGGCGTCGTGAACGCCAATGATGACGTGGGCCGCCGCGCTGATTGCGAGGACGTTCCCCGCGGCCAGCGCGTCGGCCGTCGTGACCGCCCCGAGGGCGTCACGGTACGCTCCGTGGGTCAGGAGGACGACGCCGAGCACTACCAACCCGAGGAAGTTCCAGCCGGCGATTCGCACCGCGTTGGGCGTCGAGAAACCGCTCCGATACAGTAGGGCGCCGGCGACGACCAACCCGAGGCAGACGGCGACGCCGAGGCCCGCGAGACCGAGACCGACCGCTGGCTGTCCCGGTTCGAGAAACGGCGCGAGATTGGGAAGCAACAGCGCGATGCCGGTTAGACTGATTGCCACACACGCACCGAGTCGTGAGCGGTGCGCGCGGCGTTGACTGCGGTCGGTCGGGCCAGCTTCGAACAGGGACACGAGTACCTGGTCGATCCGGTCGAGTACGCCAGACATGAGTCTAACCTTGCCGGAGAGCGACTATGAACCTGTCCTTCGGCAGCGAGAGGAAAAGAGAGGGGCCGAGTTAGATGTAGTCGATGGAGGGCGGGAGCTCGAGCTTCATGCCCTTACGCTCTCGAATCTCCTTGATGATGTCCGGCTGGAGATTGTCGGCGAGCACGCGGAAGCCAGCGTTCTCCGTGTTCCACGACGCACGACCCTCGGTGGCGCTACGGATGTCCGAGGAGAAGCCGATCATCTCGTCGACGGGCGCAATGCCCTCGATGACCATGAGGTCGCCCTCCTGGAACATGTCGTCGACGCGGCCACGGCGACCCTGAATCTCGCCGGAAGCGGCGCCCATGTGCTCGGAGGGAACGTCGATGCGGACGTCCTGGATGGGTTCGAGCAGGCGAATCTCGCCGTCGATGAGCGCGCGGTGGACGGCCTCGCGGACCGCAGGGATGACCTGTGCCGGGCCGCGGTGGATGGTGTCCTCGTGGAGCTTCGCGTCGTGCAGGCGGATGAGGGAGCCAGAGACGGGTTCCGCGGCGAGCGGACCGTCGTTCAGCGCCTCCTCGAGGCCCTCGACGACGAGTTCCATCGTCTCGTTGAGGTGCTGAATCCCCTTCGTGTCGTCGATGAGGATGTTCGTGCCGTGGATGTGCTCCACGTTCTGGGAGGTGTCCTTGTCCATGCCGGCCTCCTGCAGCGCCTCACGGCGCTCCAGTTCGGGCATGTCCATCGAGACGTTGCCGAGCTGAATCTCCTCGACGATTTCGTCGTTCAGGGGCTCGACGGTGATGTAGAACTTGTTGTGACGGTTCGGCGAGACTCCCTCGACCTCCTGGGAGGCCTCCTGCGCGGCCTCGCGATAGACGACGATGGGTTCGCCGGTGTTGATGGGGATGCCCTGGTTGCGCTCGATGCGCTGACCAATGACCTCCAGGTGGAGTTCACCCTGCCCGGAGATGAGGTGTTCGCCCGTCTCCTCGTTGATCTCGATCTGAATCGTCGGGTCTTCCTTGGCGACCTGCTGGAGCGTCTCGATGAGCTTCGGCAGGTCGTCCATGTTCCGCGCCTCGACGCTCTTCGTGATGACCGGCTCCGAGATGTGTTCGATGGACTCGAACGGCGTCATCTCGACACTCGACACCGTCGAACCGGCGATGGCGTCTTTGAGACCGGTGACGGCGGCGATGTTGCCTGCGGGGACGTGCTCCACTTCCTCGCGTTCGCCGCCCATGTAGATGCCGACGCTCTGGACGCGGTTCGTGCCCACAGTCCCGGAGACGTACAGCTCCTGGCCCTTCTCGAGGGTGCCCGAGAAGACGCGGCCAGCGGCGATTTCGCCGGCGTGCGGGTCGACGCCAATGTCCGTGACCATGAGGACCACGTCACCGTCTTCGTCGACCAGCTGCATCGACTCCGCGATGTCGGAGTCGGCGTCACCGCGCCAGATACGCGGGACACGACGGGGCTGTGCGTCGACAGGGTTCGGGAAGTGCTCACAGACCATGTCGAGCACGACGTCCGAGAGCGGCGTCCGCTCGTGGAGCTCCTGGCGCTTGTCTGCGCGCTCGAGGTCGATGATGTCGCCGAAGTCCATACCGGTCCGCTGCATCGAGGGCATCGAGACGCCCCACTTGTAGAGCGCGGACCCGAAGCCGACAGTGCCGCCCTCGACGGAGACGGTCCAGTCGTCCTCGATGTCGTCCATCTCCTCGGTCATGCCACGGATGAGTTCGTTCACGTCGTGGATGACAGAGAGGAGTCGTTCCTGCATCTCCTCGGGCCCCTCCTGGAGCTCGGAGATGAGGCGGTCGACCTTGTTGATGAACAGCGTCGGCTTGACACCCTCGCGGAGCGCCTGCCGGAGCACCGTCTCCGTCTGGGGCATCGCGCCCTCAACGGCGTCGACCACCACGAGCGCACCGTCGACGGCGCGCATCGCTCGGGTCACGTCGCCACCGAAGTCGACGTGGCCCGGCGTGTCGATGAGGTTGATGAGGTGGTTCTTGTCCTCGTACTCGTGGGTCATGGAGACGTTCGCGGCGTCGATGGTGATGCCGCGTTCCTGCTCGTCCTCTTCCGTGTCCATCGCGAGCTGTTCGCCCGCGGTGTCCTCGGAAATCATACCCGCACCGGCGAGGAGATTGTCCGTCAGCGTCGTCTTACCGTGATCGACGTGAGCAGCGATGGCGATGTTCCGGATGTTCTCCGGCTTGTCCATCAGTCGCTCACATTCTTGTACGATCTTCTTTCGTCGGCCCATTACTGGCCCATACCGCCAGGAGGGTCAAAAGGGTAGTGTTTTGCCGGAGGCGAAACTCCCGATTTCCGGCGGTTAATCCGGCGTGTCACGCAATACCACGAGACGGCATCGAATCGACCACAACCGTCTTAGGCGTCTATCCCGTGGTAACTATCAACATGGACGTACGCGTACAGGGCGGTGCGCCACCCGACCCGTTTCTCAGCGCCGCCGACCTGCTGACGACCGAACACGAACTCGACCACCCGGTCCGCGTCCGCGTGCGCGACGACCCCGACGAGCGAACGTGGGCGGCCCACTACGACGACCACCACGTCCTCAACATCTCCCGACAGGCCGCGACGAGTGCGATGGCGCGAGAACTCGCGCTCCACGAGTTCGCACACATGGCCCGCTACGAGGAGGGCCACGCCTCCCACACGCAGTCGACGGACGAAGCACTCTTTCTCGCGCTCTCGGGACAAAGCGTCGAGCGGCGCAAACTCGCTCACTGCTATCAGATCGCCAACCACATGCGCGACATCTACGCCGACGACATCACCATCGACGTGGCGCCGGGCGCGAAGCTAATTCAGTTCCTCGAATCGGAGCTCGCGGCCGCCGTCGCCGACGCGCCCGGCCCCGCGGGCGATAGACCGTCGGGTGCCGAACCGGCGAGCACGGAGAGCGACCCCGACATCACCGCCGTCAACGCCGCGTTCGCACTCGGTCTCGCCGAACGTCACGACCTGATCGACACCGACCACCGCCTCTACGACCTGGCTCGCGCCGCCGCCGCGGACGCCCCCAGCATCGGCGTCGAACCGTTCAAGCATCGCTTCCGCTCGCTCATCGACGACCCCTCGGAGAGTGACTTCCGACGTGACCTCGTGGCGGTGACGAAAGCGTACGCGCTCGGCAACGAACGAGCCGCCGACTAAGCGTCGGAGCGAGACAGAGAGAAAGGGAGATAGAGGTTAGCGTGCGGCCGCGGCGACGCGCTCTGCTTCCTCTTTCTGGTTGATAGCGTAGGCGCCGACATCGTAGTCGGCGGCACCCATCAGCTGCGTGGCCAGCGCCTCGGCGGCGCTGGTCGACGTCTTGTAGGACCCGCGCTGGGTCCCCTCGGCGAGGAACTTGAGGGCCTGGTCGACGCGCCGCTGCGGGGCGACGTCGACGGCCTGCGGGACGGAGATGCCACCGTACTTCAGGCGGACAGTCTCCTCACGCGGCGCCGCGTTCTCGACGGCCGTGACGAGCACCTGAACGGGGCTCTCCTCGGACTCCTCGTCGATGATTTCGAACGCGTCACGGACGATGCGCATCGTCTGCTGTTTCTTGCCCGTGTTCTCGTCCGTCTGCATCAGGCGGTTGATGAGCCGCTCGACGAGAGAGATTTCGCTCTTCTGGAACTGCTTGGAGGCGTGACGACCCATCGTGTGCGCGATGGGCGTGACGTTGATGTACCGCTGGGTGCTGGGGTCGTCGTACGCGATGTCGTCAGTCTCCCAGACACCGAACAGCAGGGCGTCCGTCTCTTGGTCGTCGCTTCCGGCGGGGGCGTCGGGGTCGGGGGTTTCGCTCTCGGACATTATCGGACCGGTTTCTCCGCGTTACCGCGCACGAGTTCGATGAGCGAGACACCGTTGACCTTCTCGACCTTGTAGTTGACACCGGAGAGGTCGCCCATGGCGCGACCCTTCGCGCCACCGATGCCGGCGATGGTGACCTCGTCGTGTTCGTCGATGAACGAGATGGCACCGTCGCCGGGACAGAAGGCCGTGACCTGCTTGCCGTTCTTGATCAGCTGGACCCGGACGCATTTCCGGATCGCGGAGTTGGGCTGTTTCGCTTCGATGCCGACCTTCTCGAGGACGATACCCCGCGCCTGGGGCGCCCCCTCGAGGGGGTCGGATTTCTTCCGGAGACCGCGCTCCCGTCGCGCGTACTCCGAGTCGGACCACCGTCGAGTCTGGCGGTCCTTCTTGAGTTTGCGGGCCGCGTACTTGCCGTTCGCCATAGTGCCATCTTGTTCCCGGTGGAGCTACTTAAGCCTCCCTTTTCGCTTTCAGCGAGACGGCCGGAGCGCGTCCGAGCGGTGTCTGAGAAGGAATCTGAGGGCGTTTCACGATTCCGCTCGCTAGTTCTGTGAGCCGTTGAGGGCGTCGGCGGCGCCGAGACGACGTGACGCGACTTAGGTCAACTGCACGTCGTCGATGTCGTAATGCCGACGCGCGAGTTCCCGTGCCGTCTCGATGTTGCGCCCGTCGCGACCGATGGCGACGCCACGGTCGGCCTCGGGCACCTCCGCGTAGGCGACGCGGTCACCCTGTTCGCTGACGGTGACGTGTTGGACCGCGGCCGGCGCGAGGGCGTTCGCGACGAACGCCGCTGGCGTGTCCGCGTCCTCGACGAGTTCGACCGTGCGCCCGAGTGCCTCCTCGACCGCCTGCACCCGTCGCCCGTTGGGGCCGACGGCCTGCGCCATCTCGCCGGCCGCGACGAGGAAGACGACGCGGTCGTCGTCCTCGTAGACTAGGCAGTCGCGGGCCGTCGAGCCCGTCTCCTCTTCGAACCGGGTGATGTACCGGCGGTCACGGTCGGACAGGGTGATTTTCATTCAGTCGTCCGAGGGCTGTGCGTCCGGCGTGAACGACCCCATCCGCAGGTCGACGTCGCCGGTGCCGATGGCGACCGGTTTGCCGGCGATGACGTTCTCGATGACCCCGTCAAGCTGGTCGCGCTCGCCGTGGATGGCGGCGTCGAGCAGGTGGTTGACCGTCACCTCGAACGCGGCGCGTGCGAGGACGGAGTCTTTCGACCCCGAGATACCGTGGCGACCGATGGATTCGATGGTGCCGCGGTTGGTCATGATGTCCGCAACCAGCATCAGGTGGCGGACGTTCACGTCGTCCAGGCCCTGCTCTTCGAGGGTGTCCATCGTCTCGTTGATGATGGCTTCGCGGGCCGCCTCGACGCCGAGGTTGCGGTAGATTTCGTGGATGTTGTTACACGTCGTCCGCGAGGCGTCGACGCCCTCGATTTCGATAACGTCGCCGAAGGCCGACCCCTCGGTGTAGAGGACGAACTCCTCCTCGCCGTCGTCGAGCGTCTCCTTTCGGATGACGACCCGAGACACCTCTTCGATACCCTTGAACACCACGTCGCGAAGCTCCTCGACCAGTTGGAGCAGTTCGCGGTAGCTGGGTTCGGAGGGGCCGAACTCGATGAGCGTGCCGTCGCGCCGAGTCTTGACGCCCAAGGCGTCCTCGATGGTGTCGGCGATTTGGGCGGCGATTTCGCCCACCTGTTCGACGGTGGGCCACCGCTCGAGCAGCGTCTCCTCGTTGAGGTCGACCTGCACCAGCATGTCGGCGACGTTCGTCGACACGTCACCGAGCGAGAGTATCTTCGTCGACTCGATTGACCACACGACTTCGTGTGCGCGCTCGCGGTCGGTGGCATACTCGTCGTCGAGATACACCGTCATCATCGGCGTGTCCGGCGTCTTCCGGGCGTCCACCAGCTCGATGAGTCGGGGCAGGCCCTGGGTCACGTCGATTTCTGCGACCCCCGCGTAGTGGAAGGTGTTCATCGTCATCTGCGTGCCGGGTTCGCCGATTGACTGCGCCGACACCGTCCCGACCGGGTCGAGGGGGTCGACGCGCGTGTCAACGTAGCGCGACTCCGTCGCCTGTGCGATTTCGTTTGCCTGCTCGGTCGAAACCGGACCACGGTCGTCGATGGTCTCGTAGATGCGGTCTTTCAGTCGTCGCGGCAGGTCCGTATCCTCAACGACGGCTTCGATGTCGTCCGTGACGTGTTCGTAGTCAGTCATCGGACTCCACCTCCATACCTTGGGCCTTGTTCAGACCGGGACCCGCGTACTCCGAGAGGTTCGTCGGCGGTTCGCGCTCGCCGAGGAACCGCTCTTTCTCCGCGGGGGAGTCGAACTCTGCCTCGACGACGCGGTCCGTGATACCCTCGACGTCGATGGGGTTGTCGTCTGACGACGACACCTTCACCGGACTGGTGCCGTCCTCACCGAACTCGAACTGAACGATGGTGTCGGAGGTGTCGCGGACGGTGCCGTCGTACTGCGACTCCAGCTCGGACAGCGCGTTGATGAGCCGACGCTGGAGGTATCCGGACTTCGAGGTGCGGACTGCCGTGTCGACAAGCCCCTCGCGGCCACCCATCGCGTGGAAGAAGAACTCCCGCGGCGTCAGGCCGCCACGGTAGGAGTTCTCGACGAAGCCGTGTGCCTCCGCGGAGAGGTCGTCCGGCTCGTAGTGGCTAAGGGTACGGTCCTCGTATCCGCGGTTGATTCGCTCGCCGCGGACTGCCTGCTGGCCCACACAGCCAGCCATCTGGGTCAGGTTGAGCATCGACCCACGAGCACCCGAGCGCGCCATGATGACCGCCGGGTTGTCCTCTTGGAAGTGGTCCTCGGCGATTTCGCCCGCGCTGTCGCGGGCCTTGCCGAGCGTCTGCATGATCTTCATCTCGAGCGTCTCGTCGATGGTTCGACCCGGCAGGGACTCGAGGTCACCCGCCTCGTAGCTCTCGATGAGTTCGTCGATGCGTTCGTAAGCGTTGTCGATTGCCTCGTCGACCTGCTCGTTCGCCGCCTCCGGGATGGACTCGTCGTCGATACCCAGCGAGAAACCGAAGTGCATGATCGCTCGCATGGCGAGCGCCGCGACTTCGTTGACGAACACGCGAGCACGCGTCTTGGAGTAGACCTTGGTGAGGGTGTCGACGATTTCGCCGCCGAACGCGCCGACCGCGTCCTCGTCGACGGTCCCCTCGATCAACTGGCCGTCCTCGATGATGACGGTGTCGCCCGCCGAGGACGTGAACTCGAGGTTGAGGTCGTCGGGCAGGAGTTCGGAGAAGACCGCTCGGCCGGTCCAGTAGGGCTCGCCGTCCTCCTCGCCGTCAGGGGCGGGGAGTTCGTCCACGCTCGTCGCGCGGAGCAGGTCGAGCGCCTGCGTCTCCGAGAAGTGGGGGTTCTCGTGGGTCAGCAGGTAGGTTCCGCTGATGTGGTCCTGAATGGCCCCGATGATGTTCTCACCGAACCGGGGACTGAGCATCTGCTCTTGGACGCGCATCAGGACGCGCGCCTCGGCACGTGCCTCCTCGTTCTGGAGGGCGTGCATGTTCATCTCGTCGCCGTCGAAGTCTGCGTTGTACGGCGGGCAGACGGTGGTGTTCAGCCGGAACGTCTTGTACGGCATCACGACCACTTCGTGGGCCATGATGGACATCCGGTGGAGCGACGGCTGGCGGTTGAAGATCACGATGTCGCCGTCGACGAGGTGCCGGTTGACCTCCCAGCCCTCCTCGACTTTCGTCGCGAGTTCCTCGCAGTTCTTCTCCGTGACCTTCAGGCGACGCCCGTCCGGTCGGCGGACGTAGTTGGCTCCGGGGTGACCCTCGGGGCCGTTGGCGACGTACTGCTGAGCCTCCTCGACATTGCGCTCGGTGACGTTCAGCGTCTGGGTCATCTCCGTGGCGACCCGTTCGGGGACGCCGACCTCGTTCAGCGAGAGCGTGGGGTCCGGGCTGATGACCGTTCGGGCCGAGAAGTTGACACGCTTCCCGGAGAGGCTACCGCGGAAGCGACCCTCCTTGCCTTTCAGGCGCTGGGAAAGCGTCTTGAGCGGGCGGCCGGAGCGGTGTCGCGCCGGCGGCGTGCCCGAAATCTCGTTGTCGACGAAGGTGGTGACGTGGTACTGGAGCAGTTCCCAGAGGTCCTCGATGATGAGCTGGGGCGCACCGGCCTCGCGGTTCTCCATGAACCGCTGGTTGATGCGGATGATGTCCACCAGCTTGTGGGTCAGGTCGTCCTCGGAGCGCTGGCCGTTGTCGAGCGTAATCGAGGGACGAGCCGTCACCGGCGGGACCGGCAGGACGGTCAGAATCATCCACTCGGGACGGGAGCGCTCGGGGTCGATGCCGAGCACTTCGATGTCCTCGTCCGGGATGTCCTCGAACCAGTCGCGGATGTCGGAGGGCATCAGCTTGTTCATGTCCTCCTCGGTCAGGTCCACGTCGAGGGCCTTCTCCAACTTCTTCCGCGTATCGCTCTTCGGGCGGAACTCGCCCGCCATGATGTCGTTGACGCGGTCAAGGTCGATACCGAGGCCTTCGGCGAGCTCTTTCGGGCCCGTGCCCTCGTCGTCCTCGTCGTCGGGGTCCGGCTGCATCGCCTCTGCGATGCGCTCGGCGTAGTCGCCCGCGAGGACGTCCTGCACCTCGTAGTAGGTGGTGGGCTTCTCGTGTTTGATGTCGTGCATCACGCCGTCGCAGTCCGGATGCGGGCAGTAGCTCTGCTTGCGCGCCTGCCGGACCGCCGCCTTCAGCACGTCGTTCGGGTCCTTGCCGAGCTCCTCGGCGCGAACCAGGTTCTCCTCGTACTCCTCGCGTTCCTCCTCGGTGAGGGCCAGTCGCCCACACTCTCGACAGGTCGAACGCAGGAGCCGTCGGATGAGCTTCGTGAACCCGACGTGGATGACCGGCGCGGCGAGTTCGATGTGGCCGAAGTGGCCGTTACACGACCCGGAGTGCTGTCCGCAGGTTCGACACTCCAGTCCGGGGTCGATGACGCCCAGCCGCGGGTCCATCAGCCCCATGTCGATGGGGTAGCCGTCGTCGTCGTAGGTGTCCGCCGTGATGACCTTCGTCGCGGACATGTCGCGATACGTCTCCGGATCCATCAGCCCGAACTGAATGCCGCCGATCTCTTTCGGTGTTTGCATTGACATTTATACTGCGTCCTCCAGTTCCAGTCGCGGTCGAATGCCGAGCGCCATCATCTCGTCGAGGAGGAGCTTGAACGCGTAGCTCACCTCGAGCTCGTGGATGTCGTCCTCGTCGCCGGTGACGGGGTCGTAGACGCGCCGTTGTTCGGTGTCCTCGACGGCCACCATCCCCGTCTCGGCGCTGATGTACACGCTCTCGCGGTCCGAGGAGTCGAGCAGACGCTCTTTGAGCGCCATCGCCGCCCCGTGACCGATGAGCACCTCACGTTCCATCTCGCCCACGCGCAGGCCACCCTCGCGGGCGCGCCCCTCGGTGGGCTGGCGGGTGAGCACCTGCACCGGCCCGCGGGAGCGGGCGTGCAGTTTGTTGCTCACCATGTGGTAGAGTTTGTGATAGAAGATGGTGCCGACGAAGATCTCGGCTTCGATCTTTTCGCCGGTCACACCGGAGTACATGACCTCTTTCCCGGAGGATTTGAAGCCGTGGTCTTCCAGCGCGCCACGGAGTTCGTCCTCGTCCTCGCCCTGGAAGGCCGTGCCGTCGACGCGGCGGCCTTCGAGCGAGCCGACCTTGCCGCCCAGCATCTCCAGCACGTGCCCGACCGTCATCCGCGACGGGAGGGCGTGCGGGTTGAGCACCAGGTCGGGGACGAGTCCCTCTTGGGTGAACGGCATGTCCTCCTGCGGTGCGAGGTGGCCGACGACACCCTTCTGACCGTGGCGGGACGCGAACTTGTCCCCGAGCTCGGGGATACGCTCGTCGCGCACGCTCACCTTCGAGAGCTTCGAGCCGTCCTCGCCCTCCATCAGCGTGACCGTGTCGACGACGCCGTCCTCGCCACTCCGCATCGTGACGCTCGTCTCGCGGCGCTTCTGGGGAGACAGGCCGCCCATATCGTCCGGTTCCTCGAGGAATCGGGGCGGACTCGTCTTGCCCAGCAGGACGGAGTTCTCGTCGACTTTCGTCTCGGGGTTGACGAGGCCGTCCTCATCCAGATGCGTGTAGGCGTCTTCACCGCGTGCGCCGCGCACGTCCTGGCTCGGGACCTCGAAGCGGTCCTCCTGTCCACCGGGGTAGCGACGCTCCTCGCCCTCGTAGGTGCGGAAGAAGTGCGACCGGGCGAGCGCGCGGTCGACCGACCCCTTGTTCATGACGAGTGCGTCCTCGATGTTGAACCCCTCGTAGGACATGACGGCGACGACGAAGTTCTGTGCCGCCGGGCGCTCGTCGAACCCAATCTGTTCGGTGGTCTGGGTCTTGACCATCGCCAGCTGCGGGTAATGCATCAGGTGCTGGCGCGTGTCGGGCCGGATGCGGTAGTTGGCCGCTGGCAGCCCGAGCGACTGCTTCATCATCCCCGCACCCATCGTAATTCGGGGCGACGCGTTGTGCTCCGGATACGGAATCATCCCGGCGCCGATGCCGAAGATGAGCTGCGGGTCGATTTCGAGGTGGGTGTGTCGCTCGTTGAGTTCGTCCTCGTCGACGGCGACGTAGATGTCTTCCTCCTCCTCGGCGTCGATGAACTCGATGTAACCGCGTTCGACCAGTTGCTCGAACTCGAGTTCGTCGTTCTTGACGGCCTCTATCTCCTCGTCCGAGAGGAGGGGTTCGCCGTCATCGACGACGATGAGCGGTCGGCGGGCCCGCCCCGCGTCCGCGTTGATGATGACCTCGCGCGTGCGGTCCTTGACGGAGACGTTGACCATGTCGCTGACGTCGCCGCGTCGTCGCGCTTCGCGAATTTGATCTGCGAGCTGTTCGGGGTCGGGATGGGTCCCGACCAGACTGCCGTTGACGTATACTTTCGCCTCGCGTGCCTGAGCCATGTTAATCTGCCATCGAGTCGACGCCTTCGATTCCGGGAATCCCCTCGACTCCCATCGACGCCAGTTCGCGTTTGAGTCCCTGTTCGTCCGCAACGTTCTGGGAGAGCTCCATCGCCTGCGCGAAGTTCTTCACCAGGCCACAGTTCGGCCCCTCCGGCGTCTCGGAGGGACAGATACGACCCCACTGGGTCGCGTGCAGGTCCCGCGCTTCGAAGTGTGGCTGCGAGCGCGAGAGCGGCGAGCGGAGTCGCCGCAGGTGTGAGAGCACACCCATGTAGTCCGTGCGGTCCACCAGCTGGGAGACGCCCGAGCGCCCACCGACCCAGTTGCCCGTCGCAATCGGGTGTTCGAGGCGCTCGGTCAGCACGTCCGAGCGGACGACGGTGTTGACCGTCAGCTGCCGGTTACGCATGTTCGCGCGTTCGAGCTGGTATTTCACGTCCCGTGCCAGCTTGTTCAGGGCCGTCCGGAACAGGTCACGCATCAGGTCGCCGCTGACCTTCAGGCGCTTGTTCGCGTAGTGGTCCTTGTCGTCGGCTTCGCGTCGTTCCAAGGCGAGTTCGAAACACGCCTCGGCCATCCGGCAGAGGTAGTAGGCCTTGTTGATGCGGACCTCTTCCTCGTCGACGCCTTCCTCGTGCAGGTGGGGGAGGAGGTAGCGGTCGATGACGTAGTTGGCGCGTTTCAGCTGGTAGTTCTTGCCCTGCCCGCCGGCGACGCGCTTGCCGAGGGTCTCGATGGCCTCCTCTTCGCTCTGGACTTCGGCCATCTCCAGGTTCTCCAGCATGAACTTCACAATCTCCGGGTCGTCGCTGACGCGGTGGACGATCTCCTCGTCGGATTCGAGGCCGAGCGCCCGGACCAGCGTCACGAAGTCGACGCTCCCCGAAACGGAGGGGAACGAGACTTCCAGAATCCCTTCGCGGTTGCGCTCACAGAGCACCAGCGCGCGGTAGCCGCGGCGCTGACTGAACGTCTTGGCGACCTGAATCTCGTCGCCGTACTTCGTGTCGTACTCCGCGAGAATCTTGTTCGGGGCGAGGTCCTCACTCGTCATCAGCACCCGTTCGGAGCCGTTGACGATGAAGTACCCACCTGGGTCGACGGGGTCCTCGCCGATGTCGATGAGTTCCTCGCGAGTCAGGTCGGCGATGTTACACCGCTCGGACCCGACCATGATCGGCATGCGACCCACCTTCGTCTCGGTGGAGTCGACGACGACTTCTTCCTCTTCCTCGCCGCCGCGAACGATGGCCATCTCCATGAACACCGGCGCGGCGTACGTGATGTTGCGGAGGCGCGCTTCCTGCGGGTAGAGGAGTTCCTCGCTCCCGTCCGCTTCGCGGACGCGCGGCGTCTCGACGCGAACGTCGCCGAGTTCGACGAAGACGGGTTCCTGACCCTCCTTGTCGCCGATGTCCGTCTCGATTCGCTCCTTCTCGTCGACGACTTCCTGCATCCCCCGGTCGAGGAAGCCGTTGAACGAACGGAAGTGGTGTTCCGCGAGTCGTTCCTCGGAGAAATACTCTCGTGAAATCGTACGTCGGCTCTCTCGGTTCATTCGACCACCAGTCGGTATACGGTTGCTTGGTCAGTGGTACGCGAGTCGCGAACGATTTCGATCACGTCGCCGACCTCGGCCTCGTCGGGCAACGCCGGGTCGCTCGTTTTGATCTTCGGCAAGTTGGTCTTGCTGACGTTGTACTCCGCGAGTACCTCGTCGACGCGCTCAGGGTCGTCGAGGACTGTGTGCTCCGGAACCAGCTTGTGTTGGCTTACGTCTACCATGGGTGAGTGGGTGGAGAAGTTATCACGGGATACTACGGCGCCATTGTCATCCCACGCATTTAACGCTTTTCAAAGAAACGCGACGCGACGCTATTCGACCCATCGGCCGGGTGCCGACAGGGCGCACTCGGGACGTGTTGCCATGGCCGCTCCCACTACAAAGCCGTTTCGGCGGGTCGCGGTACCGCATCCCAAGGCGCCTCCAGATGGCAAGTCTTATTTTCAAGTCCCGACTCTGTGTAGATGCGAAGGCCCGGATGGTGTAGTGGCCCATCATACGACCCTGTCACGGTCGTGACGCGGGTTCAAATCCCGCTCCGGGCGTTCTTCTGCCGACACCTACCACGAACGAGGAGCGCAGCGGCGAGTGAGTGCCTGTGTCGGCGAAAACGCAACTGCGGCGATTTGAACCAGAGAGCGACGCGAACGGAGTGAGCAGAGCGACCGTGGTTCACAATCCCGCTCCGGGCGTTCTTCTGATTCAACCTCACGAGCGAGGAGCGTAGCGACCGTAGTTCGCGATTCCACTCCGAGCATTATCCAGAATTTATTGCTGGTACTTCGGAGACGACGATATCGATAGAGTATACCGAAACCGACGAACGACGCACTTCAACGCCGTTTGCCGTATTTTCTGTGCCAACTCGATATAACACAGTTTTGCCAGTTTCTCGCGGGTTATACGCGACTGCAGTCTAGGTAAGGGCATGAATATCGAGTCACTTTCACGCCGTGCATATCTCGCTGGCGCGGGGTCGGCGGCGACGCTCGGCCTCGCTGGCTGTCTCGGCGGCGGTGGCGGGTCGGACACCCTCTCAGTCGCGCACATGCCCATCTTCCCCGACCTCCAGTATTACGTGATGGAGTCGGAGGGGTACTTCGAGAACGTCGACGCGAGCATCGAGGGGCGAGAGTTCACCGACGGCCCGGCCATCATCCAGGCGTTCGGCGGCGGCGAAATCGATATTGCGATGTTCGGCATCGTCCCCTCGATGATCGTCATCGACCGCGGGATTCCGGCGAAGGTGACCGCCGCGAACATCAAGGAGCCGATGGCCATCATGGCCCACGAGGACCTGCAGGCGATGTGGGAGGAGCACGGCGCCGACGCGTTCAGCGTCTGGCGCGAGCAGAAGGGTCAGAAGTTCCGATTCGGCACCTTCCCGCAGGGGTCGGTGCCCGACGTACTGCTGCGATACTGGCTCGAACAGGAAGGCGTCGACACGTCGACGGTCGACATCGTCGAAATCAGCGGTGCGAATGCGGTGTGGCAGGCCATCGCCAACGGCGAAGTCGACGGCGCGTCCATCATGGAACCGGTGCCGACCCGGGCCGAACAGGAGGACGTCCCGATTCAGACGTTCCGCAACGCCGGGGAAATCATGCCCGGCCAGCCCGCCGCAGTGACGCTGATGCGCGATTCGGTGCGTGGAGAGCCCGTCGCCCGTCAGTTCCTTGAACAGCACGTCCGCGCGACGGAGTTCATCTCGAATCAGCCGGAGGCGACGGCCGACATCGTCGAATCGAGTATCGGGATGGCCGCCGACCAGGCGCTCGCGGCGCTGCAGGGACCGCTCTCGAACTTCGTGACCGACCCACGGGAAATCGAGAACGGGACGGAGATTTTCTCACGCTTCGCCGCCGAGAACGGGCAGATAGAGGAGCAGCTGACGCTGGACCAGATATTCGATTACAGCGTCTACGAGAGCCTATAGATGGCCGTCGACGTATCCGAAGATGTCGAGGAGGACCGCCCGAGCGCCCTCACCGACATCGACGGCCGGCGCCTGCGCCGCGGACTGGCCGGCGTCGCCGTCTTCCTCGCGCTCTGGGGCGCGGCGTCGCTCACCCAGCCGGCGTACGTCCTGCCCTCGCCGCTCGTCGTCGCGGAGACGTTCTACGCGCAGGCGGCAAGTGGCGAGATGGCCGTCGCGCTCGGACACAGCATCCTGCACTGGATTCCGGGCGCCGTCTTCGGGACGGGCCTCGGCATCGCCGCGGGCATCGCGCTGGCGTGGAGTCCGTATCTCGACGACGTGACTTCGCCGGTGGTGCGCGTCCTCAGGCCCGTGCCGCCGCTGGCGCTCGTCGGCTTCGCCATCGCGTGGTTCGGCATCAACCACGCCGGCGCCGCGTTCATCATCGCCGTCGGGGCATTCTGGATAAACTTCTACGCCACCTACGGCGGGGTCGAAGGCGTCTCCGAGGACTTGCTCGACGTGGCGCGGAGCCTCGGGGTCGAGAGCGACCTCGAACTCGTGCGAACGGTCGTCGTCCCCGCGTCGCTCCCCGAAATCACGACGGGGATACGGACCGGTATCGGTCGCTGCTGGATGCTCGTCGTCGCCTCGGAAATCTTCGGCGTCGCGGGCATCGGCCGTCGCATCCTCCGGGCGTCGAACAACCTTCAAGTCGACGTGGTCATCACCTATATCCTCGTGTTGAGTCTGATGTTCCTCGTCGTCGACGTGGCGTTCCGCGCGCTCCAACGACGGGCGCTGGTGTGGCGATGAGTGAGACACCGCGCGTGCGCGTCGACGACATCAGCAAGCACTTTGAGGGCGAGACGGGGCCGGTCCGCGCGCTCGACGGCGTCTCGTTCGACGTGGCCGACGGCGAGTTCGTCTGCCTCGTCGGCCCCTCAGGCTGTGGGAAGACGACGCTGTTTCGCATCATCGCGGGCCTGGAGTCCGCGACCAGCGGCGCCGTCTACCTCGACGGGGAGCGCGTCGAGGGACCGGGACCAGATTTGGGACTGGTGTTTCAGGAGTATCACCTGTTCCCGTGGCGCACCGTCGCCGACAACGTCGGCTTCGGACTGGAGCGTCAAGACGTGCCCGCGAGCGAACGCGAGCAACGCGTCGACGACCTAATCGAGATGGTCGGCCTGTCGGGGTTCGGCGACACCTACCCCCGCGACCTCTCGGGCGGCATGAAACAGCGGGTCGCGCTTGCGCGGGCGCTCGCTGTCGACCCTGGACTGTTGCTGATGGACGAACCCTTCGGCGCCGTCGACGCCCAGACCAAGAAGATGCTCCAGTCGGAACTCCTCGACATCTGGTCCGAGACGGGCAAGACCATCCTCTTCGTCACCCACGACGTGGAGGAGGCGGTCAAACTCGCGGACCGCGTGGTCGTCATGGGCAAGAATCCGGGTCACATCCACGAAATCGTCGACGTCGACATCGAGCGCCCGCGGAGTCGCTCGGACGACGCCTTCGGGACCTACTACCAGCGGATTCTCGACCTGATAGAGTAGGACGGTGGTCTATGGGTCGGCGCGCGACCCCGAGGCGTGCGTCGTCGAGACGGTTCGTGGGTCGGGTTGTGCGGCGTTCAGCAGGGTCGCGTACATTCGTGGGCGACCCTGGAACCAGCCGAATTGCACCGCGACGTGGCCCGCGACGAACAGCGCGAGGAGGACCCAGTGAACGGGAGTCATCGCGACGGGGGTGTGGACCGCCGGCACGTCGTGCATCAGGCCCGAGATGGCGTTGTAGACGAGAGCGTAGACGGCGAGTGTGGGAATCGTGGTGACGGCGACGCCGACGAGGCGAGCGACGCGCGACAGCGAGCGGTTACGGAGGAGTTCGACCGCCGCCCGAAACACTGAGAGCGTGACGACAACGGTGAGGAACACGCCCGTCTCGGTCGGGTCGAGTCCCTTGCCGGTGAGCGTCGCGAAGACGACGCCACCGAGGGCGGCAGCTACGAGCGCGGCCGCCACCGGCAAGAGCGACGACTCGTGTGTCCCCGTCGACGGCGGCTTCTTCGTCACCTGCCCGCCAGTCGAGAGGAAAAGGTACGCCTTGTAGAAGCCGTGGACGACCAGATGGGTGACGGCGGCGGCGAAGAAGCCGAGGCCACACTGGAGAATCATGAAGCCCATCTGCGCCACCGTCGAGCAACCGAGTCGGCCCTTGTACGTGGGCTGGACGAGGAGCATCGCCTGCGCGAGGAGGGCACTCACCGCGCCGACGACGACGATGACGAGCAACAGCCCTCGCTCCGGAACGAACAGCGGGGCGAACCGCGTCAGCAGGACGCCGCCGGCGTTGACGAAGCCGGCGTGCATCAGCGCCGACGACGGCGTGGGCGCGGTCATCGAGGAGAGGAGCCACCGATGGAAGGGGAACAGCGCCGACTGCACCAGCGCCGCGAAGACGATTAGCCCCGCGGCAATGAGCGTGACCGGGCGCGAGACGCTTCCGAGGCCGTCGAGAATTCCCGTTATCGTCGTCGCGCCCGTGCGGAGGACGAGCAGACCGACGCCGGCGGTCAAGAGCGCGCTGCCGGAGAGGAAGTACCGCCGGGAGAGCCGTCCGGCCGCCCGCGCTTCGTCCCACTCGGAGACGTAGCCGATCAGGTCGGCCATCACGAGACCCATGCCCGTCCACGCGAACAGGAAGAGCACGACGTTGTCAGCGGCGGGCATCGTCAGGACGGCCAGCGTGAACAGCGCCACGTCGACGAAGAAGCGGTTCAGATTTCGACTCGCGGCCATGTACCGGCGAGCGAAACTCTGGACGATGCCGCTGAAGAAGGTGACCGCACACCACATGACGAGTGTCAGGCCGTCGACCCGAACGAGTCCGCCCGTCGGCAACGCGACGTGAAACTGGACGACTGCGACGGCGACGACTATCGAAAGCACGAAGGCCAGCCACGCCGCATACGTCGAGACGACAGGCACCCAGTTCTGTTCGCCTATATCACTCATTCATTCGAAAAATCGAGAGATATCTCATAAGTGCTCCGCACTTATGCCCCGGGATAGATATAATTCTTAAAATCTTCCTTTCCCATCAAACAGCCAAATCAGCCGCCACAGATAGTGAACGATAGCAAAATGCAGCCAGAATATAATTCAAGTATTTTAGGAATTAACCCAATTACAGTACATATGTAGAAAGATGTTTAACTGAATAGGAACAGTCGTGCGATGAGACGAACAGTATGAACGGCGTCGACCCGGTCACCATCCGAGCCAAAATCGACAGCGCGGCGGAGCGTATCGGTCGCGTGTGGCCGCTGTACTCCGACGTGGGTGCGAACCCCCTCTCGGGGTTCGAAGACCGACCGTTCCCGGCAGCGGTCGCAGAGGGCGAACGCCTGTTCGGCGGCCGCGGGTATCCGCACCCGGCCCGGTTTCGCGAGGCCTGGGAGTCGGGCCGCATCGACGACGAGGAACTCGACAGCGTCCTCGACGCGCACGGATACACCGACTCGCCCGAGGCGCTCTTAGACCGGATGGAGAGCGTGGAACGCGACCGCGACTCGACGAGCGAGACCGACGAGCGACTCGACCGCCTCGTCGCGAAGTGGCTGGCCGCCCTCCTCGACCAGGGACAGGCGGCGTGTCCGCCGCCGAACCGCGAGGAGGGCCTGTACCGTGCCTGGCGGTCGGTCGCGCCCCACGACGCCGAGATACCCGCCTCGTCGACGCCCGTGGCGACACACTACCACGAGCGCCTCGACGACCTGCCCGAGACGGCGTCCGAAGCGGTGTCTGCCGTCCTGAGCGAGCACCCGACCGAGGAGTGGGAGCGCATCTTCGAACACCATCTGGCCGCGCTGCCCGGCTGGGTCGGCTTCATCAAGCAGCGGGCGCAGGCAAACAACAATCCGTGGCAGGAGGCCTGTCCCGCGACGCTGCTCGATTACATGGCGATTCGTCTGACCCTGGCCAAACACATGGGGGCGACGCTCGCTCCGGCGAGCGACGGGGAGACGGCCGATTCGGACGACCCACCCCTGGCCGAACACTGGTTGACGGCGTGGGAGCGGAGCTACCGCGAGGAACTCGTCGACGACATCCAGCGCCAGCTCGGGGGCGAGGGAGAATCGTCGGCGGCGCCCGAGGCACAGCTCGTCTTCTGTATCGACACGCGCTCGGAGGTCATCCGCCGACACCTCGAACGCACCGGTCCCTACGAGACGTTCGGCTACGGCGGCTTCTTCGGCATTCCGCTGGAGTACGAGGGCTGGAAGTCGAAGACACGAACCGACTCGTGTCCGGTGATGGTCGACCCGACGCATCACGTCACGGACCGCCCCCGAACAGACGGCGGGGCGGCGACGGCCTACGAGCGATGGGAGCGCTACACCCGTGCCGGGACGAAGCTCGTGAAGTCGCTGAAAACCGACCTCGCGGCTGCGTTCGGCTTCGTCGAGGCGTCGGGTGGGCTGTTCGGCGCCGCGCTGGCCTCGCGGACGCTCGTCCCGTCGAGCGTGCGCGCCCTGCGTGACCGGCTCAGTCCACCCCGGCCCGAGAACTTCTGCGAACCAACGGTCGACGGCAACACGGACCACGACCACGCGGCCGACCTCCCGGTTGGAATGTCGACCGAGCAGCGCGCGTTCTACGCCGAAGCGGCGTTCGACCTGCTGGGCTGGGAGGAGTTCGCACCGGTCGTCGTCTTCACCGGCCATCGGAGCGAGACGGTCAACAACCCGTACCAGTCGAGCATCGACTGCGGCGCCTGCGCGGGCAGTCCGGGGACACCGAACGCGCGGGCCCTCGCCGCCATCTGCAACGACCCGGCGGTCCGAGACGAACTGCGTGACCGCGGCGTCGACGTTCCCGACGACACCGTGTTCCTCGCCGCGGAGCACAACACCACGACCGACTCGGTGTCGCTGTTCGTGAGCGAATCCCTCTCGGAGCGCCAGCAGGCCGTCGTCGACCGCCTGCGTGACGGCCTCGAAACCGCCCAGCAGGGGGCAACGGCAGAGCGACTGGACACGATGGACGTCGACGCCGCCGACAGCGTCAGCGAAGCCGAGACCAGAACCGCCGATTGGGCCCAACCCCGTCCAGAACTCGGGTTGTCCGGGAACGCTGGCTTCGTCATCGGGCCGCGCGACCTGACCGACGGTCTTGACCTCGACGGTCGCTCGTTCCTCCACTCCTACGACTGGTCGACCGACCCCGACGGCGACGCCCTCGAAAACATCATGACTGGCCCGCTGGTCGTCTGTCAGATGATCAGCGCCCAGTACTACTTCTCGACCGTCGACAACGAAGTGTACGGGAGCGGGTCGAAGACGACTCACAACACGGTAGGTCACGTCGGCGTCGTGCAGGGGAACGGCGGCGACCTTCGCGTCGGACTCCCACTCCAGTCGCTGTACGGGGACGACAGCGAACTCTATCACCAGCCACTCCGGCTTTCGGTCGTGATTCACGCCCCCGTCGAGCAGGTGACCGATATCCTCGCGCGCAACGACGACCTCGCGACCCTGTTCGACAACGGCTGGCTCTCGCTGACGGTGCTCGACCCCGAGCAGGCCAATCGGTGTTTCGAGTACCAGGGCGAGCAGACCTGGGAGCCACGGCTGGACTCGGAAGGCTCGGAGGACACGACCGAGACATCCGTCACGACGGCACAGTAAACGCCTTGCCGCTGTGGCACAAATTTGGGGGCATGGGCGACTCCACCTGCTATCTCGAATTCTGCCCGGAGTGTTCGACGCCGGTCCCCGTCGTCGACGGCGAGTGCCCGGACTGCGGGACGGCCATCGACGAGTCGTCGTGAGCGGCGTCGACACGCGGGTCCGCGCCACCGTGGGGTGTCTCGCGGGCGCGCACCTGCACGCCGTGGACCGACTCGGTGACGTCGTCGACGACGACAGCCGCACCAGTCTCGGCCGGAAGCCGGTCGCGAAGCCGACCGGAGAGATACGTCGGCGTCGCGGCCGCCAGCGCCTCCACGTCCGTGCCCGCGGTCAACCGGTGGGCGATGAGGAGGTCCGACTGCGAGAGCGCGACCGACGGGAGCGCGCCGGGGCGCTGGGTAGCGGCGACCAGCGAGACGCCGGGCGTCCGCCCGCGCGTGAGTACCGTCTCAAGCGCCGGCGCCGCAATCCCGTCGAAGAACACGTGCGCTTCGTCAAGGAGGAGCCACGGCAAGCGTTCGGGTCGACGGTCGACGCACGCGTCGTACAGGCCGGCGGCGACGGCGCGAACGAGCGCCGCTGCCGCCCGGTCGGCCAGTCCCGAACAGTCGAGCACCGTCGCCGACGCCGACAGGAGCGTGCGAGCGTCGAGGCCGTCGGGGTCGAAGACACCCCACGAGTCGGCGAGCTGGAGGTGGTTCCGGGCGGCCCGCGCCACGCCGTCGGCGACGGCCGCCGCGTCGACGTGTGCGAGCATCTCGTCCAGCGTCGCCGTCTCGCGGGCCGCCTCCCAGAGGAGGGCGCCGACGGAGTCGGTTGGTGAGAGGTCGAACAGCGCCGGCCACGCCGTCGATGGGAGAAGCGTCGCGGCGACGGTTGGCGCAGCGACGACGCGCACCGAGGCCGACCCCTCCGCGAGCCCCGCGAACTCCCCCATCGGGTCGACGACGATTGGGGCGACGCCGGGCGCGCGGGCCGCCCCCTCAGCGACGACGCCGAGGGTGTGTGACTTGCCGTAGCCGCGCTTGCCGACGACGAGGGCCGCGTGCGGGCGATGGAGGTCGAGGCCAACGGCCGCGCCGTCGCTGCCGTCGGCGGCGCGGTACGTGCCGAAGCGAACCGCGGGCCCCGTCGCCGACGCGTCGCGTCCGAGGACGTGCATGCCCCGGCGTGGTCCCGGCATCCCTCATAAGCGTCCGCCCGGACGTTCAAATGTGGAGACGGGAGCAAGCCGGTCCATGTTCGACGCGTTCCGCGCGGACCGACGAGCCATCGAAGGATTGCCCATCAGACTGGTCATCGCACTCGTCATCGGCGTCGCCAGTCTGAGCGTCATGATGAACATGCTGACCGGGATTCAGGGGTTGTCGACGACGGAACTCGACGTTCGACCCGAACCGGAGGTTGTCGGGCCGGGACAAGGCTCAATCGACCTGACGGTCGTCGGCGCGGACGGGTCGGCCGTCGCGGACGCGACGGTCCTCGTCAAAGCCGGGAGCGCCGACCTCGACGGCGTGCAGACGGCGACGACGGGCGAGGACGGGACCGCGAGCGTATCGGTGACGCCGACGCTCCGCGCGAATCAGGACGAAGGGACGCTGGTCATCGAGGTGAAACCACCTGCCGGAAGCGGCTACGTCGACCGCCGCGGCAACACGAAGGTGTTGGTCGTGCGAGGATGAAGCCGGTTAGCGACGGTGGTGGCCGCGGCCGCCGTCGAGTCGGTCGTCCCAGTCTATCCACTCGTGTTCCCAGCCGGTGGGCGCGAAGTAGCCCTGCTCGCCGAACTCGCGGTCCTCGCGCTCGGTCCGGTTGCGCGTGACGCCCCCGGCCTGTTCGCCGTCGACGAGGAGGGGGGCGAGCGTCGCCGGGCCGAACTCCTCGGCGACGGCGTAGCCCTCGGGCGAGTCGTCGGGCGCGAGGGCAACGAGCGTCGGGTCGGGCGTCCCCATCGGCATCACGAGTCGGCCGTCGGGGGCGAGCTGGTCGAGAAGCGCGCGGGGCGGGCGCACCGCCGCCGCTTCGACGAGGATGCGGTCGAAGTGGGCGTACTCCGGGAGGCCGTCGGCGCCGTCGCGGCAGTCGACGAGGACGCCCTCGTAGCCGGCCTGTCGGAGATTTCGGCGCGCGTCGAGAACGAGTCGGCGGGCGATGTCGACGGCGTGCACGCGGCGAGCGCCGACGAGTTCGGCAAGTAGCGCCGCCGTGTAGCCGACGCCGACGCCGACGACGAGGACGGAATCGTCGTCGTCGACATCGAGTGCGCCGAGGAGTCGGGCGACCGTCTTGGGTGCGAGCACCGTCGTGCCGGCGTGGTCGGTCGCGCGGTTGTCGTACGGGCGGTCCTCGACGAAGACGTGCCGGGGGACCGTTCGCATGGCCACCCCGAGGGACTCGTCGAGGTCGTCGAGAGTGTGGTCGAGGCCGTCGACCATGTCCTCGCGCAACACTGCGGGGTCCATAGAAGGAGGCTGGGTGCGGCCGCTTATGAAGCGTGCGTTCGGGGTCGTGTCACCACGCCGACCACGCGGCGGAGGTCTCGTCGAGGCCGTACACGCGCTTGACGTCTTTCGCGAAGACGGTGTCGCCCTCGTGGTCGAGCTTCTCGAAGCGATACTCGGGGGCGTCGTCGCGGACCTGCACGCCCGTAATCTCGAACTCTTCGTCGCCGAACTCGGCCGTCTCGCCGACGACGAACTCGTGGTCGCCGGGCACGGAGACGGTGACGCTCCGCGACTCGTCGCGTCGGCCGTCGTTGGGGTGGACGGTCACGTTCACGCGGACGTTGTCGACGGCGCGCGTCCAGAGCGTCGCGACGTCTTCGAGCGTCGCCTCCTCAACGCGCTGGTCGCCGCCGAGTTCGATGGCGGTGACGCGCGCCTGCATGATGGCCTCGTCGGTGTCGACGACGAACTCGTCGCCGCGTTCGACGGTGTCGCCGGGCGGGACGTCGACCGTCGCCGTCAGCGATTCGTCGCCCTGCGAGACGACGACGTCGAGTTCGATCTCTGGGGTCGGCTCGTAGCGCTCCTTGTGGACGTGGTCGCACTCCGTACAGCGCACGGTGACGTGGCCGCCGGGTTTCAGTACCTCGTGGACCGTCTGCTCGGAACAGGACGGACAGGCGAGAGCGACGCGGTCGCCCGCGTCGGGACCGGGATGAGTCATACCGACGTGTAGCCGGTCAGGCGGTAAAAGTCCGCCCTTCCGGGATTCGCGTCACTCGGCGCTCGGCAGATCGATTGCCTCGCCGTCGGCGTACACCGTCGGATGGCGGAGGATGCCGTCGAGATGTAGCGGTGCCTCGGTGTCGCCGCCGATGCTCGCGTCGTCGCCGATGGCGATGTGGACCGTCCCCGCCGCCTTCTCGTCCAAGAGGACGGACCCGACGAGGTCGGTGACGCCGACGTTCGTTCCGACCCCGAGTTCGGCGAGGTTGGCGGCGTCGTCGCCCACCGCCTCGCGCCCGGCGTCGACCTGTTCGCGCACGGCGTCGTCGGAGATGTGGGTGACTGTGCCGTCCTCCACCTCGAATCGAATCGGTTCCTCGAGCAGACCGTGGGGCATCATCGTCCCGTCGACGACGTACGTGCCGGAGGCCGTCTCGGGGCTGACGAACACCTCGCCCGCGGGGAGGTTCGAGAAGTCGCCGGCGTCGTGGACCATCCCGGTGTCGGTCAGCCACTCGCGGTCGCCGGGTTCGACGGTGAAGTCGGTGCCCTCGGGGGAGGTGACGCGAATCTCGTCGGCGTCGGCGACCTGTTCGAGTACCTCGCGACAGTGGCGGGCGATGGTCTCGTAGTCGGCGTCGAGGCCGGCGACCATCACGTCCTCGGTGATGCCGGGGAGGGTGGCGGCGCGAGCACCGGCGTCGCAGGCTCGCTTGCGGGCGCGCGTGTGACTCAGGCTCTTGGTCGTCGGCGCGAGGACCACGTCGGCGTCGGCCATCGCGGCCGCGACGGGCGCGGGGGGTTCGGTGCCGTGTTGCTCGCCCGGCGGGTAGCGGAGGAGGACGGCGTCGTCGGTGACGGTGCTCGCCACGTCGTAGAGCGCCTCGCCGATTGGGAGCCGCTTGTCGTCGGTGACGACAGCACAGGACTCGTCGGCGTCGAGCGCCATGCACTGATGAATCGCCGTCTCGGCGGCCTGTATGAGTGCGTCGGACATGGGCGAGGGAAGGGCCGGGCGTAGGTTAGCCCTTCCCCTCCGGATGCGACCGCCGAGCGAAATTGTATGTTATGTGATAACAACCACCATAACCACTATCGTCGTACGGTCCAATGATTCGAATATGGATGGCCCGATTCGCGTCCTCCACGTCGACGACGAACCGGACTTTGCGAATCTGGCCGCCACGTTCCTCGAACGCGAAGACGACCGGTTCGAGGTGACGACGGCGACGAATGTCGGCGAGGGGTTGGACCGACTCGCCGAACTCGACGCCGACTGTATCGTCTCCGACTACGATATGCCCGACCAGAACGGCATCGAATTCCTCGAAACCGTCCGCACCGACCACCCGAAGCTCCCCTTCATTCTGTTTACCGGGCGGGGGTCGGAGTCGATTGCGAGCCGAGCGGTGTCGGCCGGCGTCACCGAGTACCTCCAGAAGGAGTCCGGGAGAGACCAGTACATGCTGCTCGCCAACCGCATCACCAACAGCGTGCGAGCCTATCGCGCGGAGACGGCGGTCACCCGGAGCGAGGAGCGCTACCACAACCTCGTGGATACGGCACCGATTCCGATAATCGTCTTCGACCGAGAGGGTACGCTGCTTTACTCGAACGACGCCGCGGTCGACTTTCTCAACGCCGACACGCACGCGGACCTGGAGGACCGGTCGTTCACCGATTTCCTCCACCCGGACGACCGGGAGCGGGCGAGGGGTCGCTTCGAGCGGCTGATGACCGAGGGGGTGTCGTTGCCGGAGGCCGAGTTCCGCCTCCGAGCCATCGACGGGGAGATCAAGCCGGCGACCGTCGCGACCGCCCCCGGCTACTACCGGGGGCAGAAGGTGGCGCAGGCGATGGCGTACCAGTAGGCCACGAGAGAGGCTCGAAACGATTATGCCCGTCGCCGCGCGACTCCGCGATATGACACAGGTCGGCGTCAACGGCTACGGAACCATCGGCAAACGGGTGGCTGACGCGATTACGGAACAACCGGACATGGAGCTCGTCGGCGTCGCCAAGACGCGCCCGAACTTCGAGGCGGAGACGGCGGCGCGCAAGGGCTACCCCCTCTACGCCGCCATCCCCGACCGGATGGACCAGTTCGCCGAGGAGGGCCTCGAACTCGCCGGCGAGGTGGAGGAGCTCGTCGCCGAGTCGGACGTGGTGGTCGACTGTACGCCCTCGGGCATCGGCGCCGAGAACGCCGACCTCTACGAGGCCCACGACACGCCCGCCATCTTCCAGGGCGGCGAGGACGCCGACGTGGCCGAGGTGAGTTTCAACGCCCGCGCTAACTTCGAGAACGCGGTCGGCGCCGACTCCGCGCGCGTCGTCTCCTGTAACACCACGGGGCTCTCGCGCATCCTCGCGCCGCTTGAGGAGGCCTACGGCGTCGAGAAGGCACGCGTCACGCTGGTTCGGCGCGGCGGCGACCCCGGCCAGACCGGGCGCGGCCCCATCGACGACATCCTCCCCGACCCGGTGACCATCCCCTCGCACCACGGCCCGGACGTGAACACCATCTTCCCGGACCTCGACATCGACACGCTCGGGATGAAGGTGCCGGCGACGCTGATGCACACCCACAGCGTCAACGTGACGCTGGAATCGGACGCTGACGCCGAGGCGGTCCGCGACCTGTTCGCCGACGAGGAGCGCCTGTTCCAGATTCCGGCGGGCGCCGACATCGACGGCTCGGGCAAGCTCAAGGAGTTCGCCCACGACGCTGGCCGGCCGCGCGGTGACCTCTGGGAGAACTGCATCTGGTCCGAGTCCATCACCGTCGAGGGCCGCGACCTCTACCTGTTCCAAGCGATTCACCAGGAGAGCGACGTGGTGCCCGAAAACGTCGACGCCGTCCGCGCCCTCCGCGGCGACGAGGACGCCGCCGAGAGTCGCGCGACGACCGAGGAAGCGATGGGCGTCGGCATCGACTACTGAGTCGACGGCGCGATTCAGAAAGAACGGCCCCAGCCGCTACTGGTCGACGCTCGACTCGACGCGCTCACAGGAGCGAGTCAAGGCGTCGACGCCGGGAAGCGACTGGCCGGTGAGCGCCCGGACGTAGGCGCCGCCGGCGATGGAGACGTGCGAGAAGTACTCCTCGTCGAGGCCGTAGAGTTCGATGGCCCGCGAGGTGTCGCCGCCGCCGATGACCGAGAAGCAGTCCGTCGTCGCGATGGTTTCGAGGACGCCGACCGTCCCCGTCGAGAAGCGTTCGTCCTCGAAGACGCCGAGGGCGCCCTTGACGAACACCGCCGCCGAGTCCTCGATGACCTCGCCGTAGCGCTCGACAGTCGTCGAGCCCACGTCGAGCAGCGGGAAGTCCTTCTCCACGTCATCGGTGACGGGGAATTCAGCGCGTTCGTCGGCAGCGTCCTCGTAGGCTAGGTCGAAGGGGAGCGTGATGCGGTCGCTGCGTTCGGCGAGCAGTTCGCGGATGCGCTCTTCGTTTTGCTCCCACTGGTGGTCGTAGAGTTCCGTGCCGCCCACGTCGTAGCCCACGTCGTAGCCCGCGGCCCGCAGGAAGAGTTCGCCCACGATGCCGCCGAGGAGGTAGTGGTCGATGGCCTCGTCGAGCGCGCTCATCACGTCGATGACGTCGGTGGCTTTCGCGCCGCCGAGCACCATCGTCACCTGCCCGTCGAACTCCCGGCTGGCGATGCTCGTGTTGGCCTCGTATTCGGCCTCCATGACGCGCCCGGCGTAGGCGGGGAGGACGAGCGGAAAGCCGACGAGGGAAGCGTGCGAGCGGTGGGCCGCCGAGTACGCGTCGTTGATGTAGCAGTCGAACTCGGGGGCGAGCGTCTGGACGAACTCGCTGTCGGCGTGTTCCTCCGCCGGTTTCTCGGGGAGTTCGTCGTCGCTCATCCGGACGTTCTCGAGGAGCAGTATCTCGCCGGCGTCGAGCCCTCGGATGGCGTCGACAGCCTCGTCGCCGTGAACGTCGTCGACGAACCCGACGGGCGTCTCGACGTACTCGGCGAGGAGGTCGGCGTGCTGGTCGAGCGAGACGAAAGAGTCCCGCCCCGGACGGCCCTGATGGGCCATGACGACGACGCGGTGGCCGTCCTCGACGAGTTCCCGAACGGTCCGGGCGTGGCGTGCGAATCGGCGGTTGTCCTTGACGATGCCGTCCTCGACCGGCGAATTGAGGTCGAGCCGAACGAGGACGCGATTCCCGGACCCGAGTTCGTCGAGCGTCTTGAACATGTGCCTCGTCTCTCTGATGGGGGGTCGAGTATTTCAAACGGCCGATTCCGAGTGAACAATCGTGTCATAGTATACCGTCGGTCACGGGGGTCGTGCTACTACCTACCGGGGACAGAAAGCTTTTGAGCGGGACCGGCTTACGTTCGGCCATGAGAGGCGACGACCGTGACGACCCGTTCGGCGACATTTTCGACGAAATCGAACGGATGATGAACGAAATGACGGGCGCCAACTCCAACGCGATGAGCGACGGCTCGGGCTTTGCTTCCGAGACGCACGTCGACATCTACGAGGACGACGAGGAAGTGCGGCTCGTCGCCGACCTCCCCGGCGTCGAGAAAGACGCCATCGAGCTGAAGTGTGACGGGAAGACCCTCACCATCAGCGCCACCTCCCCGCACCGCGAGTACGACGAGCGGGTCCGCCTGCCCGCCCGCGTCGACGAGCACTCCGCGTCGGCCACGTTCAACAACGGCATCCTCGAAGTCACCGTGGACAAGGTGGGCGACTCCGCCGCCATCGACGTCGAGTAACTACGCCGTCGCTTTTATCAGCGCCGCCAGTCGGTCGTAGAAGTCCGGGACGTACTTCGTCGCGACGTCGACGGTCGGCCGCGCGTTCGTCTCAACGACGACGACCCGATTCTCCGTCGCGAGCAGGTCGACGCCCAGATACGATACGTCGAGCGCCGCCGCCGCCCGTTCGGCGAGACGGCGATACTCGTTGGGCAGGTCGACGCCCGTCGCCTCGGCGCCGCGGTGGACGTTGTGTTTCCAGCGCCCGTCCGCGCGGGCGTCTGCCGGCAGTTCGCGCTCGACGGCCCCCGCGTACTCGCCGTCGACGACCATGACGCGGTAGTCGTGCGCGTCGGGTAGATACTCCTGTAGGAGGTAGGTCTTGTCGCCCGTGGCGCGGTAGTCGTGAATCAGGTCGAGGTAGTCGGCGATACCCAGCAGCGAGTCGATGTCGGTCGCTTTCGCCACGCCCGTCCCGCGAGTCGTAGAGTTCGGCTTGACGACGACCGGCCAGTCGAAGTCCGCGACGGCGTCGACGAGCGTCGCTTCGTCGACGGGGCTCGACACCATCGTCGTCTTCGGGACAGGCAGACCGGCGGCGCCGAGGGTCGCCACGACCCCACCCTTGTTTCGCGAGCGAAGCACGGCGTCGCGCCCGTTCACCCACGGGAGGTCGTACAGCGCGGACAGGGCGTCGCCGGCGGGCGTCTGCGAGGGGTAGACGAAGCCCACGTCGAAGTCGTCGGCGGGCGCCTCGTCGAGACGGATGGTCCGCCCGGTGGCGGGGAGATGGCCGACCTCGATGCCGCGGTCGGCGAGTGGGTCCTGGAGGCGGTCGAACGTCTCCGCCCGTGTGGTCAGGGCGAGCCGGAGCATACGCTCCCTGTGGAAGGCGGAAAGAAAAGGTCGGGGGTCGCGCTCAGGCGACGAGCAGCTGCTCGCCTTTCTCGACGACGATGCGGCACGGCGGCGAGATCTTGTTGTAGGCGCGACGGAAGGCGTCCTTGACGACCGGGGCGTCCTCGGGGTCGCAGTAGCAGGTGAAGACCGTCTCGTTGGTCTGAATGCGGGCGGCGGTGCCGACCGGCTTGCCGAACGCCTGTCGCATCCCGTCGGAGACACGGTCCGCACCCGCGCCCGTCGCCTGCTTGTTCTCTCGGATGACCTGGTGGGGGAACTTCCGGAGCACCATCTTGTAGTTCCCTTCGCCCAGCTCCTTCAGGAGCCGACGGTTGGCGGAGAGGCGCGAGGCCTCGAGCGCGCCGTGGCGAAGCTGACACTCCTCCTCGACTTCGAGGCTGATGTGAACCTCGTAGTCCTCGGGGTCGGCCTGGAGGTCGCCCATGTTGTGCTGTGCAATCTTGGAACCGGGAACGCCCGTGATGTACTCTCGTCGCGTGTACGAGGGCTTGTCGATCTCCCGGTACATGGAGGCAGGCTTGTCGGACATGGTTACTTGTCAGAATCGAAGCCGAGGCGGTGAATAAAGCCTTCGATGCCGTACGGCGGCTGTAGCGCCCGTACGCCCACCGACGCCGTTGCGTTCGCGTCGGCGAATCACCCGGTGCTCTTCATCCCCGCTGCGATGCCCTTGACCGTCAGGCGGAGCGTCCGCTCCTCGGAGGGCGACCGCCCGTCGCGGTCCAGCAGCCGTATCTGGAGGAGGTTCAGCGGGTCGACGTACGGATTCCGCCGCTCAAGGCTCTCGCGGAGCCACTGACGCTGGAGGGGGTCCTCACGCTCCGTGATGTCGAGGACGAGGTCGACGGCGCGAGCGTGTTCATCGCGGATACGTGGGAAGAACCGCTCGCGGAGGTCCTCCGGCGCGAGCGACGCGTACTCCGCGGCGATTTCCATGTCCGTCCGCGTCATCGCCTGCGCGGCGTTGTCGAGGGTCGTCCGGAAGAAGGGCCACCGCTCGTACATCCGCTGGAGGGTGTCCATCGACCCACCGTCGTCGAGGTAGGCGTCGATGCCCGTCGCCACGCCGTACCACCCGGGGATGATACACCGGGACTGCGTCCACGAGAACACCCACGGGATGGCGCGGAGGTCCTCGACGGTGCGCTCGCCGGACCGCGAGGCGGGACGCGAGCCGAGGTTGAGGTCCTCGATGACCGTAATCGGCGTCGCCGTCTCGAAGTAGGGGATGAATCCCTCCGTTTCGAGGAGGTCCTGATACGCCGTCCGTGCCGCCGCCGACATCGTCTCCATGGCCTCGGTCCACGCGTCGGGCGTCTCCTTGATCGGCCCCTCCATCGACTGGTAGCGCGCGCGAGTCTGCGCGTCCAGCATCCGTTCGAGGTTGCGTTCGGCGATGCGTGGGTTGCCGTACTTCTCCGCGATGGCCTCGCCCTGTTCGGTGAACTTGATCTGTCCGTTGACCGTCTCGATGGGGAGCGCGAGCATCGCCTCGTGCATCGGGCCGCCGCCCCGCGAGATGGAGCCACCGCGGCCGTGGAACAGGCGCATCTGCACGTCGAACTCGTCGGTGATACGGGCGAGACGACGCTGGTTCCGGTAGAGACTCCAGTTCGCGGCGAGGAAGCCGTTCTCCTTGTTGGAGTCGGAGTAGCCCAGCATGATCTCCTGGGTGTTGTCGCGGCAGTCGAGCGCCGCCGCGTACGCGTCGTTCTCGAACAGCGTCCCCATGATGCGTCGAGCACCGTCGAGGGCGCGTTCGGTCTCCAGCAATGGCACCACGTCGAGCCCGCTGTGCTCGGGGAGAGAAACGACGCCCGCCTGATCGGCGAGGAAGAGGACTTCGAGCACGTGGCTCGGCTCCTCGGTCATGCTGATGCAGTAGGTGTCGATGGCGTCGGTGCCGTATTCGCGCTGCCAGCGCCGGAGCGCCTCGAAGCGCTCACAGACCCGCGCCGTCGTGTCGCTCACGTCGCCCGGGCTGGCGATGTCGACCACGTCGGCATCTTGCATGATGGCCTCCGTGAGTACCTCGACGCGTTCGTCCTCGTCTCGGTCGCGGTAGTCGATGCCCTGTGCCGACAGCAACTCGTCGACTGCTTCGGTGTGGTTTTTCTGGTGGTCGCGCAGGTCGAGGCTGGCGAGCGAGAAGCCGAACGTCTCCACCTTCCGCACGAGGGGGTGGACGTAGGCGTCGGCGATGGATTCGGCGTCGTTGAGGCGGAGGCTCTCGTCGATGGCTTCGAGGTCGTCGACCAGTTCGTCGGGGTCGTCGTAGCCGCCGGGGCGAACGTCGTCGACCCGTTCCAGTCGCTCGCGCATCAGTTTCAGCTTCTGTCGGTAGAACTCGTGGGGGTAACGCTCCTGGGCCTCGCTGGAGACTTCCGGGAAGCGCTCGCGGTCGGCGAGCAGGGACGACTCGAACCGCTCGCCGGGCGTAATCCACGCTGCGTCCTGGCTCAGGATGCCCGAGAGCCGCTTCAGTTCGGCGCGGTAGCGGTCGAGGACGACCGACCGCTGGCGGTCGAGCGTCTCGGTCGTCACGTCGACGGTGACCGCCGGGTTGCCGTCGCGGTCGCTGCCCGCCCACGAGCGGAACTCGAAGAGTTTGGGCACGTCCACCTCGGGGTAGGCCTCCGAGAGCGTCTCCTCCAAGTCGGCGTACACCTCACCCACCACGTCGAAGAGGGTGTTCTCCAGATACCACTGGACGTTGCGCGCCTCGTCCTGGGGTTCGGGAGCGCGGTCACGGACGTGGGGCGTCTGCCAGAGACTCGTCACCTCGGCCTCCAACTGGTCCCACGACTTCCGGCGCTCGGAGTCGGTCAACCGCCGTTCGTCGAGCGATTCGAGGAGCGTGGTGATGGTCCGGAGTTTGGCCTTGATGGTCTTGCGGTTGGCCTCCGTCGGGTGCGCGGTGAACGTCGGCTGGATGAGCACGTCGTCGAGGACGCGCTGGACCGTCTCGGCGTCCGCGTCGCGTTCGACCAGCGAGGCGACCGTCTCGGTCTGACTGTCCTCGATGCGGCCCTCCTGTTCGTCACGGCGGATGGCGCGGACGCGTTCGCGCTCCTCCGCGAGGTTGATGAGTTCGAAGTAGGCCGTGAACGCACGCGCCGTCGCGCCTTCGAGTTCGGGGTCGAGCGAGTCGAGCGTCTCGCGAAGTGGTTCGCGCGACGGGAGCGAGCCGTCGCGGTAGTCGATGGCTGCCGTGCGGAGGTCCTCGACGGCCTCGAAGGCCTCCGTGGAGGATTGCGCCTCCAGTACGTCACCGAGAAGGGTGCCGAGTTCGCGGACGTCCTGACGGACGGTCCGGTGATGGAGAGTCATGTAGTCATGTGTGCCCGTACCACGTACATTAAACGAACGGATAGCGCAGGACGGGGGGACTAGCCAGCGTCCGTCGCGTCGGCCGGCGGCCGGCCCGTCGTGGGGTCAAGCGCGACGAACTCCAGACCCTCCTCGTCGAGCAACGACTTGGCGCGGTCGGTGACGGAGGGCGCGACGAGGACGCCCCGAATCTCGCGTCCCGATCCGAACTCGCGTTCGAGAGCGTCGACGTACCGCCGGAGCTGGCCGACGGCGTCCGGCCCGACGCGCCGCCGCTTCAACTCGACGACGACCGGCCGGCCGGCGTCGTCCTCGCCGAAGATGTCCATCGGCCCGGCGTCCGTCTCGCGTTCGGTGGCGAGCGGTTCGAATCCGGGTTCGATGCGACTCGGAGTGGCGAGGATGTGCTCTTTCAGGTCGGCCTCGCTCCCCTGCAAATCGAGTTCGTCGGGGTCGGTCACGTCGTAGGCGGCGAGGTGGTGGACGCGTTCGAAGCGCACGTCGAGGAGTTCCTCCGGCGACCGACGGACGCTCCGGACGCGCAGGCGGCCGTCGCGGACGCTGGCGAAGTGGTCACAGCCGGGCGGTTGCCAGTTGACGGGGGTCCGCCCCTCGTCGGTGTGGACGAGCGCCGAGCCGTCGGGTTTGAGGAGGAGGAGCCGGTCACCGGGGCCGAGGCTGCTCGACGCGCGCCCGTCGTACTCGACGGTGCACCGACCGAAGACGGTGACGAGGTCACCGCGCTGGAAGGCGTCGTCGAGGTGGGTGAGCGCGTCCCGATGGGCGGGCCGGTGAAGCGTCGTGACCGACATCGATTGCCCGCCCCTACGCCGTCGGTGCACAAAAGGGGCGCGTCGCGGAAACGACCGTCACGGCATAAAAGCACAAATAGTCGCCACCCGTGTATCCGTCGAATGGGGCTGTTCGAACTCATCGCGGACGTCGACGACGAGGAGAAGACGCTGACGGTCTTCAACCCCGACGCGGGCGTGCCAGCGGCGCTTCGCGAACACTTCGCCGACCGCAACATCACCATCGAGCGCGCCGCGTCCGAGGCCGGGCCGCGGAACTACGCAGTGTTGAGCCGCGGCGACGAGTTTCTGGCCGCGCTCGACGTGAGCGACGTGCTCGCCGAGCGACCAGGCGTCGAACCGGGGTTCACCCGCGAGACGTACGACGTGGTCCTCGACGAGCTCGACGAGACGATGTTCACCTCCTACGACACCCAGCGGATGGTGGCGGCGTCGAAGGAAATCGAGGACCGGGCGTGGCGCGGGGCCGCGGGTGAACTCCACGCCGGCTTCCAGACCTGCGGCCGGTTCGCCTCGCAGGCCGAGGCGTACGACGACATCGCTCGGCACGGCACGCTCTCGGTCCACGTCTACGCCCACCCGGAGGGGAGCGAGGGCGTCGACCTCCCGACGAGGCCGACGCTCCACAAATCGACCGCGACGGAGATACGAGACACGTGGTTCGTCGCGTACGACGGCGGCGGCGTCGACACCGCGAAGTGTGCGCTCCTCGCGGAGGAACGTGCCGAGGGGTCGTTCTACGGCTTCTGGACGTACGACCCCGAGACGGTCGACGCCATCATCGACCACCTCCGGCACACGTATGCGTGCCCGGAAGGTGCGGCGACGGACGGCGGCGCAGACGACCCGCGTGACGACGACTGACCGACCCCCGTTCTCGGAAGGATTTTACCCGATTCGGTCGAGGGTGGGCGTATGGACACGCGCGTTCTCGACGACATCACCGTCGTCGACCTGACGACGTTCGTCACCGGCGGATTCGCGACGCTGATGCTCGCCAACCAGGGTGCGGAAGTCATCAAGGTGGAACGCCCCGAGGCGGGCGACGACAACCGACACTCCGGCCCGCCCTTCGTCGAACCCGACGCCGACTACGACGGGCCGGGGAAGACAGCCGACGAAAACGGCGAATCCCCCTACTTCTGGACGATAAACTACGACAAGTTGAGCGTCGAGTTCAACCTCAAGACCGAGTCGGGGCTGGAGGCCCTGTACGACCTCGTCGCCGAGGCGGACGTGGTCATCGAGAACTTCCGGCCCGGAACCGCCGAGCGACTCGGCGTCGGCTACGACGACCTGCGGGACGTGAACGACGACCTCATCTACTGCTCCATCTCCGCGTTCGGCGAGACGGGGCCGTGGAGCAGTCGCCCGGGCTACGACCTGCTGGTGCAGGGGACCAGCGGCATCATGAGCGTCACCGGCCCGGAGGACGGCGACCCGGTGAAGGTTGGCCTGCCACAGACCGACCTCATCACCGCCATGTGGGCGGCCTTTGGCGTCGTCGGCGCGCTCTTCCGCCGCGAGCGCACCGGCGAGGGCGACCGAATCGAACTCGGGATGCACGACGCCGCGCTCCCGTGGCTGACCAAACAGGCGGGCAAGGCGTTCGTCGGCGAGGAACCGACGCGGATGGGGACCAAAGACCCCGTCCTCGCGCCGTACCAGACCTACCCGACCGCCGACGGCTACCTCAACGTCGGCTGTGCGAACCAGAAGCTGTGGGGCGAACTCTGCGAGGCGGTCGGGCGCCCGGACCTCGCCGACGACGACCGCTTCGCGTCGAACCCCGACCGCGTCGAACACATGGACGAACTCGAAGACGAACTCTCGGAGGTGTTCCGCGAGCGCACCACCGACGAGTGGGTCGAACTGCTGGCCGAGGACCACGGCCTCCCCGTCGCGCCCGTCTACGACGTGCCGACGGCCCTCGACAACGAACAGACCGACGCCCGGGGCGTCGTGCGCGAAATCGAACACCCGGCGCTCGGCACCGTGCCGGTCATCGAACACCCGCTCAACTACGAGAACGCGTCCGCTGGCTTCGACGGCGCACCGCCGCTTCTCGGCGAGGACACCGAGGCGATTCTGGGCGAACTCGGCTACGACGAGGGTGACATCGACCGCCTCCGAGCGGACGGCGCGATTCCGGACCGCTAGAGTCGGTCAGCGAGGTCCGACGCGACGGTTTTCGTCGTGGAGTCGCCGCCCAGGTCGGGCGTCCGCGGCGCGTCGTCGTCGGCCAACTGCTCTGTCACGGCGTCCCACAGGTCCGCGGCGGCGGCGTCCTCGCCGAGGTGGTCAATCATAAGCGACCCGGAGAGGACGGTCGCGAGCGGGTTGGCGACGCCCTCGCCCATGATGTCGAACGCGCTGCCGTGGACGGGTTCGAACATCGACGGGTGGTCGCGGCCGGGGTCGATGTTCGCGGAGGGGGCGAGGCCCATACTCCCCGTGACGATGGCGCCGATGTCGGTGAGGATGTCGCCGAAGAGGTTCGAGCAGACGACCACATCGAAGTCGTCCGGGCGGCGCACCATGTCCATGCTCGCGGCGTCGACGAGGAGGCGTTCGACCTCTACGTCGGGGTATTCCTCGCTCACCTCGTCGACGATGTCGTCCCAGAAGACCATCCCGTGCGCTTGGGCATTCGACTTCGTGACGTTCGTCAGATGCCCGGAACGCTCCGTGGCGGCCTCGAAGGCGGCGCGGACGATGCGCTCGGTGCTCCGACGGGTGTAGACCGCACTCTGGACCGCCACCTCGTTCTCGAAGCCGGCGTGTTCGCGGCCGCCGATGTCGGCGTACTCGCCCTCGGTGTTCTCCCGGAAGACGAGGATGTCGATGTCGCCGCCCGAATACCCCTTCAGCGGGCTATCGACGCCGTCGAAGAGGACGGCGGGACGCTTGCAGATGGACTGGTCGAAGCCCTTGCGGATGGGGAGCAAGAGGCCGTTGAGCGTGACGTGGTCCGGCACCTCGGGGTGGCCGACCGCGCCGAGGAGGATGGCGTCGTGGGATTCGAGCGTCTCGAGGCCGTCGTCGGGCATCATCGCACCCGCGTCGAGGTAGCGTTCGGTCCCCCAGTCGTAGCGGGTGGTCTCGATATCGAATCCGTGTTCGGTGGCGACGTCGTCGAGGAGCGGCAGCGCCGCGTCCACGACTGTCGGTCCAATCCCGTCGCCAGGGATGAGCGCGATGTCGTACGACATGCCCGAGGCGTCACAGGACGCACACAAAAAGGTGCAATACTCGACTCGTCGACGCGCCGGTGGGGTCAGTCGTCGCCGCCGCCGGCGCCCGAATCGTCGGGCGGCCCGGCCGAGTCACTCGACCCGCCCGCGTTCCCGGAGCCGTCGGATTGGCTGCCGTCGGCGCCGTTCGACTCGTCGGCGTCGTCCGACTGCCCCGGGGCGTCGTCCGCGCCGTTTCCGGACCCGCTGGCGTCGTTACTGTCAGCGCCGTTTTCAGCGCCATCAGCGTCGTTTCCGTCGCTAGCGCCGTCTCCGCCGCCGGCGTTGTCGGCGCCGTCACCGTTCCCAGACCCACGTTCCGTCGTATTGCCGTTCGCCTCGTCACTCGAATTGCCGTCGGGGCCGTTCGACCGGTCTGTCGGGCGCTCGTCCGCGTTGCCCGACGCCGACCCGTTCGACGAGCGGTTGGCGGGGCCTCGGTCCTCGGGCGCAGAGCGAGTGGCGTTGCTGGCGTTCTCGGGTCTTGATCCGGCGTCCTCGGGCGGGCCGCGTGTGGACTCGTTCGCTGCGGGCGATGCTCGACTGCCGTTGCCGGCGTCACGCTGGGCGTCACCGCGCCCGGGTGCCTCGGAGCGGTTCGCCGGGCCGCGTGCGCTCCCGTTACCCGCTATCTCGCGGGCGATTTCGGCGACCTCCGGGCCGTCGAGTTCGCTCGCGTTCTGTCGGAGGCGGTCTATCTCCGTTCGGTTCACGCCCTGGGATTCGAGCGCTTCGTCTGGCAAGTCCCGCGCGAGTCGTTCGTTCGAGTCGAGCTGGCGCTGGAGGGACTGCACCTGCGTGGCGGTGACGGCCATCCGCGCTCGGTACTCGCCGCGAGAGATGTTGCCGGCCTCGCGGGCCTCGCGGAGCTCGGCGCGCGTCTCGCGGAGCGTCTGGAGGCGCTCCCGGGCGGCGTTGAGGTCCGTCGCCACGACGGCCGCCTTCGACGCGTTGGAGTCGGCGCGAGCGACACGGGACTGGAACGTCCGCTGGTCCATTTCACCGTCGAGTTCGGCGCCTTGGACGCCGACGACGCCAGCGAGTCGCTGTCCGGGGGCGAGCGACTCGTTCGCTTCCGAGTCGTTCGACGCCGAATCGTTCACCGTCGCGCCATCACTCGTCTGCTGCCCGACGTACGCTCCGTCCTCGCCAGTCGTCGCCGCTGGCGCACCGAGTGCCGACGCGGGAACCGCCACCGCGCCGACGACGACGGCGACGACGAGGGCGAACACGAGAGCGTCCGGAGGGTCTCGTCTCATCATGAACGCTCTAGGTGTGACGACCCAATAAACTACGACGAATCTCAAGCTGGTTTAATCCGGATTAAGCCGGTACAAGGCGTGCCTGAAGGCCCGATGGCGGTCGGTCGCTACTCGTCCTCGTCGTCGGGGAGTTTCAGCACGTTCTCGCGGCCCAGTCGGAAGCCTTCGAGGTCACCCTGGTCGCGCAGGTCACGGAGGATTTGACTCGTGCGCGCCTCCGTCCAGTCGAACGCCTCGACGATTTCCTGTTGCTTGACCCGCCCGCCCTGCTCGCGGACGAACCGGAGGACGCGCTCCTCGTTGCTCAGGAGGTCCTCGCGAGCCTCGGGCGGCGCCTCGTCTGGGTCGGGGGAGCTCGACTCCGGTTCGGTGTCGGCGGTCGGCGCGGCCGCATCGTCGGCGCTCTCGCCGTTGGATCCGAACCGGCCGCGGTAGCGCCACGCGACGGCGCTGCCGACGAGGAGGAGGAGGCCGACGCCGACGAGGGGAAGGAGCGACCCGGGGCTGGACGGGCCCTCGGGACTCGCCGCCGAGGCGGGGCGGAGGACGACGCTCGGCTCACCGGAGACGAAACTCGTCTCGGCGCCGCGCCAGACGACGGCGCCGTCCCGGCGCTCGTCTGGCTCTGGTGTCGCGTCGGCCAGCGCGTACGAACTCTGCCACTCGACGACGAGCCGGGTCCGCTGGTCGAGGAAGAGCCCCTCGATGGCGTCGCCGACGCGGAGGGTGTCGCCGTCGACGGCGGCGAACTGCTGCCACTGGAACGAGTAGACGACGACGCCGTACTCCGGCGGCGTTCGGGTCTCCGCGCGCACCTCGAAGTCGGTGGCGGACATCTCGCGCTCGGTGGCGTTCTCCGCCGCGGTGACCGTCGACTGCATCCGCGCGGCGAAGCGGTCGGAGAAGTTCGACGGGCTCGACTGGATGTCCGACTGGAGCGACTCGAACGCGTCGGTCGTGTTCTCGTCGTCGAGGCGGGTCCAGTACTGGACGGTCCACGTCGCGGACCCGTTCTCCTCGACGGAGACGATGAGGCGGACGGAGTCCGTCTCGACGTCTTGCTGGTGGACGCCCCCACCGCCGAACTGCGCCGGCGACGACGGCGACGACGCGAGCGACCCGACCGCCGACGTCGCGACCAACAGAAGCACCGCGACGGCCGTGGCAGTCACGAGCCGACCTGGCGAAGGCGTCGACATCTGAGTGGGCGTGCATTTTCCCCCGTCGTAGATAGGTCTTGCCGCTCGGAACAGTCCCGAGTCCCACCACCGATAAATATCAGCTGCTTGTACGCACGAACGTGACACACGCTTCGACTCCGTCGCCGAACCGTACCGCCCACGCGCCGCACCCTGTGGAGGTGAGCGACGCGTGAGCCGCAAACGCGCGCCCGTCTCGCCGCCGGTCGGACTGACGGTCGCCGGGAGCGACTCGGGTGGCGGGGCCGGCATCCAGGCCGACCTGAAGACGATGGAGGCCCACGGCGTCTTCGGCACGTCCGTCGTCACCGCCATTACCGCCCAGAACACCGTCGGCGTCGAACGCTCGCACACCCTCCCGGTCGACGAGATTGCGGCGCAGTTCGGCGCCGTGCAGGCCGACTTCGACATCGGCGCGGTCAAGACCGGGATGCTCGCGACGGCGCCCGTCATCGAACTCGTGACGGACCGCGTGTCGTCGGTCGAGGCGCCGGTAATCGTCGACCCGGTGATGGTGGCCGCGAGCGGCGACCGACTACTCGACCCCGCCGCCGAGGACGCCTATGCGGACCTGATTTCCGAGGCGACGCTCGTCACGCCGAACGCCGACGAGGCCGCGGTGCTGACGGGCGTCGATATCTCGGCGGAGACTGACGCTAATCCCGCCCGCGAGGCCGGCGAGGAACTGGTCGAGATGGGCGCCGACGCAGCGCTCATCAAGGGCGGCCACGTCGAGAACGACGACGACTGGGTCGTCGACACGCTAGTGCTGTCGGAGGGAAGCGACGAACCCCTCGTTCGCACCTTCGAACACCCGCGGGTCGACACGGACGCCACCCACGGCTCGGGGTGTACGCTCTCCAGCGCCATCGCCGCGCACCTCGCGCACGGCGAGACGCTGAACTACGCCGTCGACGCCGGCACGTCGTTCATGCAGCGAGCGATTCGGTACAGCTACGACGTGGGCGACGGCCCGGGCGCGGTACAGCACCTCGCGGCGCTCCGGGAGGCGGCCGACCGCCACCGGACGATGACGGACGTAGCGGAAGTCGTCGAGGCACTCGTCGACCGCGACGTGTCTCGGCTCGTCCCCGAGGTGGGGATGAACGTCGTCGGCGCGACGGCGTACGCGGAGGCAGTCGGCGAAACCGCCGCCGTCGAGGGGCGAATCACGCGCACCCTCTCGGGGGTCGCTCCCAACGGCGGCGTCCGCCTCGGCGCCTCCTCGCACGTCGCTCGCTTCCTCCTCGCGGCCCGGGAGTTCGACCCCGACCTCCGTTTCGCCATCAACTGCCGGTTCGACGACGAGACGGAGGCGGCGACGGCCGCGCTCGACGGCCCGGTGACTGAGTACGACCGCGCGGACGAACCGGAGGACGCGAGTGGAACCATGGGCTGGGGCGCCCGGCAGGCGTTCGGCGAGGTGGCCGACGACGACCCCACGTCCGTCGCGGTGCTCGACCGGGGCGACGTGGGCAAGGAAGCCATCGTGAAACTCGTCGCCGAGACGCCCGAGGAGTTGGGTGAGCGCGTATTCACGCTCCTCGACGCGGTCGAAGACGCGTAACGGCGGACCCACAGCGTTTTACTCGCCGACAGCCCGGGTGTGGATATGAGCGCCGATGGCATCGTGGGGGAGTTTCTCGCCCTGAAATCCGAGACGGACGCGGACCTGCTGGCGATGCAGTGTGGCGATTTCTACGAGTTCTTCGCGGAGGACGCCGAGTTCGTGGGTGACGAACTCGACCTGAAGGTGTCGGAGAAGTCCTCCCACGGGTCGACGTATCCGATGGCTGGCGTGCCCGTCGACGACCTGACGCCCTACCTCAAGGCACTGGTCGAACGCGGCTACCGCGTCGCAGTGGCCGACCAGTACGAGACCGAGGACGGCCACGCCCGCGAAATCACGCGCGTCGTCACGCCCGGCACCCTACTCGAGACGACCGACCCGGCGGCGCAGTTCCTGGCGACGATAACCCGCGTCGACGGGCGCTACGGTCTCGCCCTCGCCGACGTGACGACCGGGGAGTTCCTCGTGACGACCGCGACGGCCGAGAGCGACGTGGTGGCCGAGTGTCACCGCTTCGACCCGGTCGAGGTGGTGCCGGGCCCGACAGTCGACGCGGACCTCCTGGACCAGATTCGCGAGGGCACCGACGCGACGGTGACCGACCACGACGACTCGGCGTTCGCCCCCGGGCGCGCCGAGCGAACCCTGCGCGAGCAGTTCGGCGAGGCCGCCCTCGACAGCGTCGGCCTCGACGACCGGGCGGGCGTCGCCGCCGCGGGTGCGCTCCTCACCTACGTCGAGGAGACGGGCGTGGGCGTCCTCGACGCGATGACGCGCCTGCGTGCTTACGACACCGACGACCACCTCAATCTCGACGCGACGACCCAGCGAAATCTCGAACTCACGGAGACGATGCACGGCGGCAGCGACGGGTCCCTGCTCGGCACGATAGACCACACCGTCACCAGCGCCGGGCGGCGTCGCCTCCGCGAGTGGCTGACGCGCCCGAGTCGAAACCGGGCCGTCATCGACCGCCGCCTCGACAGCGTGGCGGCGTTCACCGAGGCGGCACTCGCCCGTGACCGCGTGCGTGAGATTCTGGACGACGCCTACGACCTAGAGCGACTCGCGGCGCGGGCGACGAGTGGGAGCGCGGACGCCTCGGACCTGCTCGCGGTCCGGGAGACGCTGGCGCTACTTCCGGCGCTCGCCGAGGCAATCGAGGACTCCCGCCTCGCCGACTCGCCGCTTGCGGACATCGTCGCCGACCCGGACCGGGAGGCGGCCGCGAGCCTGCGGGCGGAACTGGACGAGGCCCTCGCTGAGGACCCGCCGGGGACGGTGACCGAGGGCGGCCTCATTCGGCGCGGCTACGACGCGGAGCTCGACGACTTGCTCGACCGCTACGAATCGGCCCAGGAGTGGCTGGACAATCTCGCGGGGAGAGAAAAGGAGCGGACGGGCATCACCCACCTGCAGGTCGACCGCAACAAGACCGACGGCTACTACATCCAGGTGGGGAAGTCGGAAACCGGCGCCGTCCCCGACGACTACCGCGAAATCAAGACGCTGAAGAACTCGCGGCGGTACACGACCGAGGAACTCGACGACCGGGAACGCGAGGTGTTGCGACTGGAGGAGGCCCGCGGCGAGTTGGAGTACGACCTCTTCACAGAGTTGCGCGAACGCGTCGCGGCCCACGCCGACCTGTTGCAGGCGGTGGGGCGGACGCTGGCGACGGTGGACGCGCTGGCGTCGCTGGCGACGCACGCGGCGAGTCAGGACTGGTGTCGACCAGCGGTGGTCGAACCCGGACCACTGGTCGTCGAGGCGGGGCGCCATCCGGTCGTCGAGACGACGACTGACTTCGTGCCCAACGACGTGGACCTGCGCGAGGACCGCGGATTCTTGCTCGTCACCGGCCCGAACATGAGCGGGAAATCGACGTACATGCGACAGGCGGCGCTCATCGTCCTCCTCGCGCAGGCGGGGAGTTTCGTCCCCGCGCGGTCGGCGACGGTGGGCGTCGTCGACGGCATCTACACCCGGGTAGGTGCGCTCGACGAGCTCGCCGGCGGCCGGTCAACGTTCATGGTCGAGATGAGCGAGTTGAGCAACATCCTCCACTCGGCGACCGAGGACTCGCTGGTCGTCTTGGACGAGGTGGGGCGGGGCACCGCCACCTACGACGGCATCTCCATCGCGTGGGCGACGACCGAGTACATCCACAACGAAATCGGCTGCAAGTGTCTCTTTGCCACTCACTACCACGAACTGACGGCGCTGGCGGACCACCTGCCGCGGGTGGAGAACGTCCACGTCGCCGTGGCGGGCGACGGGGACGACGAGGACATCACGTTCCTCCGCACCATCGAGGACGGGCCGACCGACCGGAGTTACGGCGTCCACGTCGCGGACCTCGCGGGCGTGCCGTCACCGGTTGTCGACCGCTCGCGCGACGTGTTAGACCGCCTCCGCGAGGACCGCGCTATCGAAGCGCGCGGCGCGGAGTCGGGCGGCGAGACGAAACAGGCCGTCTTCGACCTGAGTTCGGGGGGATTCCGCGAGGGGTCGGAGGCAGAACCCACGGAATCCGACGGCGGCGAACTCGACCCGGCCACGGAGTCGGTGCTCGACGAACTCGAGGGCACGTCGGTCGCCGAGACATCGCCGGTCGACCTCATGGCGCGGGTTCGGGAGTGGCAGGAGCGTCTGGAGGAAGGGGAAAAGTAGTCCGGAAGGCCACAGACATATTCCGGAGGCGGCCGACATGTCGCCTATGGCATCAGTTGCAGTAGTCGGTGGCGGCCCTGCGGGACTGAGCGCTGCGCTCTTCGCGGCGAAAAACGGCCTCGATGCGACCGTCTTCGACACGGACGAGACGTGGATGCACAAGGCCCACCTGTTCAACTACCCCGGCGTCGGCTCCATCGGCGGCAGCGAGTTCATGGGCGTCCTGCGCCAGCAAGTCGACGACTTCGGCGTCGAGCGCGAACAAGGGACGGAGGTCACGAGTGTCTCGACCGACGGCGACGGCTTCACCGTCGCCACCGAAGACGGCGACCACGACGCCGACTACCTCGTGTTGGCGACGGGCGCCGACCGGAGTCTCGCCGGGGACCTCGGCTGTGAGATGACCGACGACGGCGTGGTGGACGTGAGCGTCGAGATGGAGACGAGCGTCGACGACGCCTACGCGACGGGCGCGATGGGCCGGAGTGAGGAGTGGCAGGCCGTCATCGCCGCGGGCGACGGCGCCGCCGCCGCGCTCAACATCCTGACCAAGGAGAAAGGCGAGCACTACCACGACTTCGACGTGCCGGCGGACGCGTCGGAGACGTTCGGTGCGATGGCCGACGACGAAGCATAAGCCGACCACGTCTCCGTCGCGGACCGAACCTACAAACCCTCCGCGCCCGTACGGACGGGTATGACTCTCGCCGACGAGCCGTGTGAAGCGTGTTCGAGCGACGACGACCCGCTCACGCCCGAGGAGTACGAACCGTATCTGGCCGACGTGCGCTCGGACGTGTGGCAGGTCGTCGATGCCCACCACCTGACCGGCAACTACGAGTTCGACGACTTCCGGGATGCGTTGGAGTTCACCTACGAAGTGGGCGAACTCGCCGAAGAGGAGTGGCACCACCCCGATATCGAGCTCTCGTGGGGCGCGGTGGAGATACGGATGTGGACCCACAAAATCGACGGCCTCCACAAGACGGACTTCGTGATGGCGGCCCGGATGGACCGCATCTACGAGGCGTACGAACCCGAGGACTGACCGCGCCATCCCAGCCCTTTTCCCTTTAACAGCCGACAAACAGACATGGCTATTACTGAAGGTGACACCGTCACCATCACGTACACCGGTCGACTCGACGACGGAACCGTCTTCGACACCACGGAGGAGTCCGTCGCCGAAGAAGCGGGGATGCTGGAGGAGCAGCCCGAGCGCGAGTTCGAGCCCATGCAGATCGAGGTGGGCGCGGGCAACCTCATCGAAGGGTTCGAGGCGGCGCTCATCGGGATGGACGTAGACGAGGAGAAGACGGTCACCATCCCGCCGGAGGAGGCCTATGGCGAGGCGGAAGGCGACCGAGTCCGCGAGTTCCCGCGTAGCGACTTCGAGGAGATGGTCGGGCAGGAGCCCGCCGAAGGGATGCAGGTTCGAGCGCAGGGCGGCGCGTCGGGCACCGTCGTGAGCGTGAGCGACGACACGGTCGAAGTCGACTTCGAACACCCGCTGGCTGGCGAGACGCTGACGTTCGACATCGAAGTCCACGACATCGAGTAGCGACCCGACCGTGGCGTTGATGGTGGGTCCCGTCATCGTGTGAGTCGTGAGCGAGACGCCGACCATCCACGCCTTAGACGACGCGACGGTCCGCCGAATCGCCGCCGGTGAGGTGGTCGAACGCCCCGCCAGCGTCGTGAAGGAACTCCTCGAGAACAGTCTCGACGCCGACGCCTCCCGCGTCACCGTCGCCGTCGAGGGCGGCGGCATCGAGGGGATTCGCGTCCGCGACGACGGGGTGGGCATGACGGCCGACGACCTCGAACGCGCCGTCGAGGAACACACCACGAGCAAGATCAGTTCTGGCGACGACTTGGCGGCGGTTGGCACCCTCGGCTTCCGAGGCGAGGCGCTCCACACCATCAGCGCGGTGTCCCACATGACCATCCGGTCGCGCCCCCGCGACGGTGGACGGGGCCACGAACTCACCGTCGAGGGCGGCGACGCGGGCGAAGTGACGCCCTCGGGGTGTCCGCCCGGGACCGTCGTCGAGGTGACGGACCTGTTCTACAACACGCCGGCCCGCGAAAAGTTTCTCAAGACGCCGGCGACGGAGTTCGACCACGTCAACCGCGTGGTCACGCAGTACGCCCTCGCCAACCCCGACGTGGCGACGACGCTCGAACACGACGGCCGCGAGGTGTTCGCCACGGAGGGGACCGGCGACCTCCAATCGACCGTGCTCGCCGTCTACGGCCGCGAAGTGGCGTCCTCGATGGTCGAAGTGGACGCCGACGATGCGGCCGGACCAGTCACGTCGATTTCGGGGCTGGTGAGCCACCCCGAGACGACGCGCGCGGGCCGGGAGTACCTCTCGACGTTCGTCAACGGGCGCTACGTCACGGCGGGGACGCTCCGCGAGGCGGTGCTCGACGCCTACGGCGGCCAACTCGCGCCGGACCGCTACCCCTTCGCCGTCCTCTTCGTCGAGGTGCCGCCAGACGCCGTCGACGTGAACGTCCACCCCCGGAAGATGGAGGTGCGCTTCGACGACGAATCGGGAGTCAAATCGGCCCTCACCGACGCGGTGCGGTCGGCGCTCCTCGACGACGGACTGGTTCGCTCCTCGGCCCCGCGCGGGCGGTCCGCACCCGCGGAGACGGAAATCGACCCCGAGACGCCGGCACGGGAAGCGGTGGGCGGCGAGGGCGTGAGCGTCGACGAGGAGAGGGATGTGGACGACGAGAGCGAAACCAGCAGGGACGCAACTGACGAAAACGGAACCAGCGAAGACAGCGAGGATGACGATTCGACGACCCGACCGACGGCGACGAGCGCCGACGCGTCGGCGAGCGAATCGACGACACAGACGCTGGACGAGGCAGTCGGCGAGTCGGACGCGTCGCCGACGGTCGATACCGGGCCAGAGGTGTCGACGACGGCCGAGCGAGTTCGGTCGGCGAGTGAGAGCGATACGAGCGGGGACGGAAGCGAGATAAGCGCAATCGAACGCGACGCGGACGCGACTGCCGAGGACTGGCACGCCGGCAGCGTCACCGGCCCGACGGACCAGCGGACGCTCGACGGCGAGACGGCGACGCCGGACCGCGGCTTCGACCGCCTGCCCTCGATGCGGGTGCTCGGCCAGTTCGACGACACCTACGTCGTCGCGGAGACGCCCGAGGGCCTCGTGTTGGTCGACCAGCACGCGGCGGACGAGCGAATCAACTACGAGCGATTGCGCGAGGCGATGAGCGGCGATACGCCGACCCAAGCGCTGGCGGAGCCGGTCGAAATCGAACTCACCGCGCGGGAGGGGGCGCTGTTCGACCGCTTCCGCGACGCGCTGGCCGAACTGGGCTTTCACGCCGACCGAATCGACGACCGGACCGTCGAGGTGCGGACGGTGCCGACGGTGTTCGACGCGACGCTCGACCCGTCGCTGCTTCGCGACGCGCTGACGGAGTTCGCGGAGGGTGCGGCCGGCGAGACGGTCGACGCCGTCGCCGACGAACTCCTCGCGGACCTCGCCTGTTACCCGTCGATTACGGGCAACACGTCGCTCACTGAGGGGTCGGTCGTCGACCTGCTGGACGCCCTCGACGACTGCGAGAATCCCTTCGCCTGCCCGCACGGGCGCCCGGTCGTCGTCGCTTTCGACCGCGACGAAATCGCCGACCGGTTCGAGCGCGACTACCCCGGGCACGCCGGGCGACGGGCCGAGTGACCCGGAGGCGCACCTTTTTGCGCCGGTCGGACGAACGGCGACCGTGACCGATTTGGTGACCGTCGGCGAAGCGACGCTTCGGTTCTCGCCGCCGCGGGGCGAGCGCATCCAGACCGCACGGGAGTTCGCAGCCCACGTCGACGGGCCGGAGAGCAACGTCGCGGCGGCGGCAGCGACGCTTGGCCTCGACGCCGCGTGGCTCTCGAAACTGCCCGACACCGCGCTCGGTCAACGCGTCGTCGGTGACCTGCGCCGCCACGGCGTCCGGACGGGCGTCGCGTGGACCGAGGAAGGGCGGACCTCGACGGCCTTCGTCGAACGCGGGGCGACGGCCGGGGGGACGACCGTCGCGGACCGCGAGGACGCCGCCGTCACGAGCATGACGCCCGCGGACGTCCCGCTGGGCGTGGCCCGCGAGGCCGAGACGCTGTTCGTCAGCGGTGCCACCCCCACGCGCTCCGAAGCCCTCTTCGAGACGACGGCGCGACTCCTCGACGTGGCGGGCGACGCAGACACGACGCGGGCGTTCGACACCCGATTCGGGGCGACCGACCTCAAACCCGACGCGGCCCGAGACGTGTACGACCGACTGCTCGAGGACGTGGAGGTCTTGGTCGTCGACGAGTCGGACGCCGACGCGGTGTTCGGCCTCGACGGCGACGTGGTACCGGCGGCACACAGCCTGCGGACGCGCTACGACTGTGAGACGGTGGTAATCACCCGCGACGGCACGGACCACCCCACCGTCGGCGTCGCGGGCGAGTCGATATACGAGGTGCCGCCGTTCGAGAGCCAGACGCGCGACCCGGCTGGCGTCCACGACGCGTTCGTCGGCGGCTTTCTCGCCGGCCGCCACCGCGGCGCGAACGTCCGCGAGGCGTTGCGCGACGGCGCGGCCACCGCGGCGCTCAAGCGCACCGTCGTCGGCGACGCCGTCGTCGGGTCGCGCCGCGACGTAGAGGAGATTCGCGAGGAGTGAGACCTATGCGTACGGAGCACCGAGAGCGAGTATGTCCGACGACGTGAGCGTCGAAATCGAAGTGGACGTGGAAATCGACAGCGAGGAACTCGAGTTCGAAGCGGACGACCGCCGCGAAGTCGAAGCCGAACTGGACGCCGAAGGCCTCAGCATCGAAGTCGAAGCGGAAATCGAGAAGCGCTGAGGAAGCGAGAGGCTTATTCTTAGGCTCACCTAATTCGCCGGTATGGACGAGCCGGTGCGGGTCACGGTCACGGACGGGGACGAAGACGAAGTGGTGCGCATCGACGACACCGAGGGCGCCGTCGAGGCCGGCGACGCGACGTTCCGCTTCGACGTGGGCGGGACGGCGCCGGATCCCGAGGATTCGACCGCCGAGGCGACGGCCGACGAGGCGACACGGCGACACGTCGCCCCCGTCGACGACGTGCCCAGCGACGGGACGCTCCGGTTCGAGGCACGCGCCGGGCGCCGGGGAGTTGACGGCATCCTCCAGCGGACCGACGAAGGCGTGATGGCGTGGGAGAACTCCTGCCCACACAAGCCGGAGGTCCAGCTCGACCGCGGCTTGGGCGCCCTCGTTGACGGCGACCAGCTCGTCTGTCACGAGCACGGTGCGCGGTTCAACTGTGACGACGGGTTCTGCACGCGCGGCCCCTGCCGCGGCCGGTCGCTCACCCCCATCGACGTGACCGTCCGCGACGGCGACGTGATTCTCACCGACGAGCGGTTCGAATCCGGGCAGCGACTGGACGCGTAGCCCAGCGCAGTTTCACTGCTGGCGAACGAAGTGAGCCAGCAGGTGTTTTTCCCCACCTTTTTGCGAGGAGTGGTTCCCGCAGCGAACGAAGTGAGCGAGGAAACCCGACGAAGTAAAAAGTGGAAGCATGCCGCCTCCCCGATTTGAACGGGGGAGAATCGACCACAGTCGGCCGATTTCGTGCTTCGTTTGCGTTTCGGAGTCAACACATGACGTACGAAACGCTCGAACCCATCTCACCCGCTGAGGCAAAGGAGATGTACCTCAACGCGCGGAAGCACGAAGTATCGCAATCGACTCTCGACGGGTATCACTACCGACTCAAACACTTCATCCGATGGTGTGAGAACGTCGAAGGCCTCGACAACATGAACGACCTCACGGGACGGAAACTGCAACAGTTCAAAACGTGGCGTCGTGACGACGGCGACCTCAAACCCATCACGCTCGAAGGCAACCTCGACGCCCTTCGTGTCTTCATTCGATGGTGCGAATCCATCGATGCCGTCACCGAGGGATTACACGATAAAATCGTGATGCCGGCGTTAAAGAAACACGACGAACAGGCGAACGGCATTCTCGACGGTGACGATGCTGACGAACTCCTCCCATACCTGCGACGCTTCAAGTACGCCTCTCGTCCGCACGTTATTCTCGAAATTCTCTGGCAGACGGGGATGCGTCTCGGGGCACTGAAATCCATTGACGTTGACGACTACGACGGCGAAAACAAATCACTCCTCCTCGAACACCGTCCCGATATGGGTACGCCCCTGAAGAACGGCGAGGAAGGGGAACGTCTCGTCGCGTTGACCGCGGAGACGTGCCGCGTAATCGATGACTGGATTGACCACCATCGTCACGACGTGACCGACGACTACGGGCGTGAACCGATACTGACGACGGAGAATGGTCGGATGCAGGCGTCATCAATTCGCGATGCAGTGTACTTCGTCACTCGTCCGTGCTTCTACGATGCTGATTGTCCTGTCGGTCGTGACCCCAACGAGTGCGAAGCAACTGACTACGGACACTATAGTAAGTGCCCTCCGAACGTGAGTCCTCATGATATACGTCGCGGGTCTATCACACACCACTTGTCTGAGGATGTCCCTGAAAAGGTCGTGAGTGACCGAATGAACGTGGGCATGGACGTGCTGGACAAACACTACGATAAGCGTTCAGAGCAGGTGAAAATGGAACAGCGTCGGGGATATCTTGAAGATTCGTAATTCCTCAGGACTCCTTCTTTTCGTTGGCGAGCCGTCGAAGAACCTTGCGTGCTTGTCGTTTCCCGGGGGGTGTCAATGCAACCGTAGCAGTTGGTCCTCGACCTCGACGGTCGAAATAACGGTCCCCCTCACCCTGATACATATTTGCCATCCCAGACGAAGAAACATTCGAGAGTTCAAGAGCATCCTTCAAAACCCCAGATTTCACGCGGTCTTTATCATAGCATTCGTGCCACAAATAGAGAAGAATTAACGAAGCGACTCGTTGTCGGTCGGTCTGCCTTTCGCCGATATCCTCAAACTCATCAACATATATAACCGGGAAATCATCGCCGTCAGAATCGACATATAAGAAGTCCTTCAGATTAGTAACCGAGAGCTGTAATTCCGAAGCAATTGAACCGAGCGCAGTTGAGTCGGGTTCCTCTTCATCCTCTTCGTTTCTCTCTCCATCCTCGAATTGGTCCAAAGAAACGGTTCCAGTTTTGTCTGATTTCATCTCCGCAACCTCTGATTCGACACCTATCTCCTCAAATTGCTCTTGATGGTTTTCAAGAAATCGAAGAAGGTCTAGTATCTCATCCTGGTAATTCTCGTCGTCTCGAGCGTGTATTTCGACGGTTAGCGGACCATACTCGAATGTGACAGTTGTTTCCATAGTCTGATTCATCCTGTGGAACGCTCCGAGCATAAATTCTTTGCAGAGATATTCTATATTCCTGCTTCCTCGGGAAATTTGAAACGTCAAATGTGGTCATAGAACCCGTCGATTGTGGAAATATAGGCTGAAATGCTGTCTATCGGGCGTTTCAGGCACATTCTCCCGTTTCAAAGAACATCAGTCGGATATCCAGATTCACGATATTTGCATTTCAAACGTGAGCAGAAAGGTTTGGGTTAACCTAGAACTTCTCAATTTTGCGGAGCGTGCGGGGAAATGCTTATATGCCGGGGGTCCCACTTTGTGACCGAACGCCGGACTTCCCGGTCGACGATAGGTCAAACGAAGTACGATTCGGCCCGCGCGGTTCCCTGGCAGGTTCCGCGGGCCGAGAGGAGGACAGCCCCACCAACGCCCCCGTTCGGCCGCAAGGATTCGGGGCCCCCGCGACAAGGGAGGCTATCGGGGCTTATGCCAGTCTTTGGCCGCCCTGACGAAATAGTTTTCTCTTGTCGCAGACGGCCGAGCGCCCCATCACATGAGCTCGGTTACCGACTCACGTTCCGACGACGAACACACACCGTGGGACGAACTCACCACGGCACGACAGCGAGTAGCACAGACAATCGCCCACGTTCACGGGCCCCAGACGTTCAACCGTCCCGACCTCCGCGAAGACGTGGAGGGTTCCGATACCATCGAGGACGTCATCGACGATAAGGAGCGGGTTCTCACTTCGTTGAAGTACACTCGTCTCCTAAACGACCTCGTCGAGGACGGATACCTCGTGAAGGAGTTCCAGGGTGGGACGAACCCCATCATTCTGGACATCGAGTACGACTCGGAGCGCGACACGCGGAACGCCGCTCCGTGGGGTAACACCAGCGCCCTTCACACGCTGGTGGCCCAAGTGTGTGACCGCGAAGGAATCACACGTGACCTACTCGATGAAGTCGGGAATCCCTACGACTTCAACGAGGTCAAGCACAAGGTGAACGAGGCTGTGGGACGGACAGTCCTCCAGCCGTACGCCGACCCGAGCAAGTACCGTTTCACGAAGGAAACGTACTCGCTCGTGGCTGAGAAGAACAAGGCGTCGGACGACGAGGAGTAGGCCCACACGGGCCTCCGTTTCGATTTTTTGCAGTCAGGAGACATCGTTCGCGTATACCGGCAGTTCACCGAGAACCTCCGTATCATAGTCGAACGGACTCGGGAGTTCGTCAACGAAGGCTCGCACGAATCCCGTAGTTCCCGGTTCGACCATTACCTCGGCGTCGGCGTGAACTGTCTCGCCGTCCTCGTTCTCGTAAATCGTAGGGACGAGCACGGGGATGCCCTCCTCAAGATATTCCTGCGAGACGTTTCTCAGCACCTCGCTCTCCGTGTCCAAGTTTCCGTTCGTGTCTATCGTCCCGACGACTTCACCGCGCTCGTGATTGAGTATCTCGACCTCAACGACCTCCTGCTCGTCATCGGAGTCATCCTCGTTGCCAGCGTTTGCCATTCCCTCAGCCACGGCCCGCCCGAAATCCTTCTCCATCCACTCCGCTATCTCAGCGGCGTCAGCATCGGGACCGGGACGTTCGGGCCGTTCTGAGTCGTCCATGCGTTGTAGTATTTCTCCTGACTGGATTTAGTCGCTGGTGATGGTATCCTCTGTATCAAACGCCCACAGCGCCATGTCGAGCGCACGGAGACTTACGTCGTACTCGTTTGAGAGTGCCCAACACGCTCCGAGGTATATCAAGTACTCCTCGACGGTCGGGTCATCTGAGAGTTCCTGCGTGAGATACCCCGTCTCGTACAGTACGCGCCATGCCCGCTCGTCAATCACGGTAAACCGGTCCGGATTGATGAACAAGAGAATCGCTGACGCGACGGGGACACCGACCCCGCTCAACGACGTGAGTGACTCGACCTTGGTTCGGATGTTCGACTCGTGAACTGCTCGTTCGATATTGTCTCGAATGACTGCGTCGTCGTTGTTGCGGAAGTAACGGAGAACGGGTTTCTCGAACGCTTTACCGACTTTCCACTCAATTATCCACTCTATGTCTTCTTGCGACCACGTTCCTTCCTTGAACGCAGTAGGCAACGATTCGAGTTGAGCAACTTCATCTTCGTACAAATCCTCGGTCTCTGCGTACAACACCTCCTTCTGTTCGAGTATGCGCCGACCTAAATCCATTACCTCCTACTGAATCTCTCTATTCACTTAGTGTTAACCACAAAAATTCGTATCTATCAAAATTATTTCTCGTGTCTATAACCACATTTTGACACTCCCTCATGCATCCTAAACCCGTACTATCGCTATTAAATGCGACCACGGGTTGACTGGATGACACAGGCAGACGAGCGTGTTCTTGAGTTTTTACACGAGAAGGATATTGTCGCCTCGCCGACCGTGATTGCCGCGAATATCGATTACACCGCTGAATACATTTCGCGTCGATGCCGAAAACTCGCTAATTCGGGCCTTCTACAACGGATTGACCCCTCAAACTACCGACTTACTGACCTCGGACGACGGTTTCTTGACGGCGAAGTTGATGCCGAAGAGGTCGAATGAGAGGGATGGTCGAAATATCAATAATGGAAAGTTTAGACTGGTCGCAGGTACACGTCAGTCAGTATCGTTGGAACAAGGTCAGCAACCGTTGAACCCGTCTCTATCTGTTAGTTATATATCCAGAGTAGTGTCCTATGCTACACGTTTGACTGTTTTGTGAACGCACGTACCCGCTGCCGGTCTAAACTTTAAAAATACTACACTTCATATCACTGGTCAGGAAAGGCGAGGTTCTCCGGCCAAGCGAACTCGGAGTCAAGTTCGATAAATTCTGCTTGTCCTCCCTGTACGGTTTCGTTGTATTGACGTGCAACACCGAGCGAATCTAACGTCTTCATTCGGTCTGTCGCCGTCTCGTGTGCGACATTAAGTCGATTCTGCACCTCTCGTGTTCGCATACGCCCGCTCGGCCCTAATTGTAGAAGTTCGCGTAAGAGGCAACGACGCTTTTTCGGAACGGTACTCAACGCAATCCGCGCGCAAATATCTAAGTCGTCAGTAGTGACATGGTCTCGACCGTGCAGAAGTGCGTGCCCTCTCGCAATATTCTTCACCATATCCGTTACACGCCCGGGAGCCTCCGGTTCAGAAGTCTCCCCTAGGGGAGCGCGAGCGTGAAGAATGAGCCTCGATAGATATATTAACCCCTCACCGACTTCCTCTCGCGGAGTCGCAGCCCACTTGACGCCATTCGCACCCCTGTTATCGTTCCATAGGTCGGTGAGGAAATTTTGAACCGATTGTGTAATCTCATTCACTTTTTGTCCGTACTCACGTTCACTGAAGATAATATCACGATAGACCTCTTCACGGTTGTCGCTGCTCGGCATTTCAATAAACATGAACCGATTTCCGGTGTGGCCCATCATTTCCCAGTCCTTCTGCTTGAGAGGAGTAGTTGCCCCGATGAAATTGAATCGGTAATCACCTTCATATCCACGGCGACCATGCGTTCCTGAATCGCTCGTGAATCCCTGTCCGTCCATTACACGAACCAGCCGTGCCATCTTCTCCTTCCTGACGCCCCAGTCGCCCCCGAACCAGTTCGCCATTTCGGGGTTCAGTAGCGTTTTGTGCTTGATTCGAGGCAGAAGGTCGTCTTGCGATAACTCATCTTCGTCTCTCGAGGCGTCGTGACTCACGAACGAAGCAGGGGTAACGTCGTCCGACCGATAGAATTGCGAGTTTACACCTTCAAATGGGCGTAATGCCGTACTCTTTCCTGCTCCTGACGGGCCTTCGATAATCAACCCGAAACAACTCTCGATACCGTCTATGAACAGGGTCGCATGAACGGACATCACGGCCTCGATTACGTGCCACATCCGTTCGTCGAAGTTGTCAAGTACGGTACTACGAACACCGTACTCGTCTATGTCCACTTCAGGACCGGTACTCGTCGTGGTCTCTTCGTCCGACAGTCCCCACGTCATAGCGATTCACCTCCGTTGACGACAAGGCCTAGGTGAATTGAACTCGAAACGTCGTGTGCATACCCGGTTCTCTCCATTGTTTACTCCTCCAGGTGCTCCTGTCGGTACTGCTCCATCAGGTCGCGGAGCACGTCGTCGTAGGTCTGTCCGCCTGTCTTCAACGCTCGAAGGTTGTCGCGCGTCTTCGATTCGAGCGCAATGGTGGTTCGTTCCATTGCATAGCATTATACGAATTAGACCCGCCTGTAGCACCGGTTCTAAAATAGGGGTGTTCTCTGGATACACATGTGTCGTGGTACAAGATAGCAAGCCTGAGTCAGCACAACCGTAGGTAAATATCTTATAGGACTGTCTCGTGTCGTAGATTCACGTCTCTGCGCCCGAAGGACCACAACGGCAGGAAGACAGGGACAATTGTAATGAACGCGAGCATACCCCTCGCTCTTTGGTCTCGCCGAAGTGAACACAGAGTCAACAACTTGGACTAGTGCAGAGACAGGTCACGAAGAAAGAAAGAGAATATCTATATCGACAATTCATCGGATTTCGGAATAGAAAATTCTCCACCAAACCTACCAGCGACTCCTCCGAGCGTCGTGACGTGTCAGTCAGATATTGCCAACAATGTGGTGCAGAGCTTGACGACGATACCTCGTACTGTCCTGAATGTGGGACCGCAGTCGGGGACGACTACGAGACGACCGATAACGCGACCTCGATAGAGAACGATTCGTGGGACTGGTCTGACCCCTACGGACCGTTTCAGTCGCCTCGTCGCGCTCTCGGGACGGTCAATCTACTCGGTGTTGTGACCTTCCTCTTCGCAGTGGTAGGTAATGCGCTCGGGTATCCAATCACCGTACTTCCCGAACCTCTACCTATCGCGTTGTTCCTGTTCTGGTTCGGTATCATCTTCTTCGGGTTCCCACTGTGGGTGCTACTGCACGTCTCTGATAACGTGCTCGGATTCTTGAAGCAGGGATAATTCCGAGCGTAGAGACGACAGCAGACTCGTTGTTCTCGGGAGGCAGGTTTTATCGGATACATCGTGGGTGCCGGTGAGACGAACAGGGAGAGACCGTCGTGTCTTTGCAGAGACGCGAAAGCAGGCATCCCGATGACTTTGGAATGTTGAACACCGGCCGCATCACATATTTCAAGTAGTATATGCGAGCAATACACATTCCCGGCGAGGCTCGACTCAGGGATTGCTATCCGTTCCAGTTTGAGCACCGCTTTGTGACTCAGATGTGGAGGTAGACGCTCGAGTATGGTCAATATAGAATAGAGAACAGACAGTAAAGAGAAGAAGACTGAAAAGTCCGAAAGAAAAAATCGCCGCCATTGTAGCGATTGTAGCGTTAACTATTGGCAGAGTTGTGCTACCAAGTTGAAATAGATTAACACGGAAGAGCCACATACTCATACCCCAACTCACAATACTTCCATACCCAAAGTACATCGCCGCATCGCAAGAACGATGATACAGTTTGGCGGCTCTCAATGTGCTTGACCAGTCGTGAACATCGGCTGGAGTTGCCGTATCTGCACTTTCAACTTGTGCAGTCACAAAATTGACGAGGCGGTCGGCGTAATTCTGTATACCATCGTATATTTCATACCGAAACCCAATTAGCACGCCGAGAGTGGTAAGGGGAAGAGCGAATACTTCAACAAGAAGAGATATGTCAATCATAGGTTACACGTGTTCTATCTCATCATCGTCGTCCTCATCATCAGCACCCGCTAATGCTGCACCAAGTACGCCACCGATAACTGCCCCTACAGGACCTCCAACGGCTGCACCGAAAAGCGCCCCACCTGCCCCTCCCATTGTCTGTTTCTCTTCTTTCGATAACTTCTCGTGGAACTCTTTCTCAACACGTCCACTCCCACCACAGGTCGGACAATTTTGAACACCTCTCTCATCAGTAACGACGGTACCGTTCCCACTACACGTAGGACATTGTTTCCAATCCGGTTCATTACTCATTGACTTCTAGTACGAGGAGTACATCAATAAGAGTTAAGCAGTAGTTCTCCATCACTGTGAGGCGCTATAGTGTTCGTCGTCATAAGACACGGATATCTTTCCTTCGGCAGTGTCGTCTATATGCGTGTCCGGTAGGCGACCATCGTACCCGTTTGAGGACGTCCGGTTCAGTTTGTCCTATCGTTCATATGCGTCAGCATCTTAGCGACGAGTATGCGGCGCAAGATTAACCTCTCCATGGGTGGCAAAGTCGTAATCAACATCTGCCGATACCCTGACGGTTGGGTTGACATGGTTTGACCAGACGAATAGACGCACGCTTCACATTCACTCGGTTCCGGAATTATACCATACTGGCCTACGTCGAATCTCACGAAACGCAAGCAAGCGCGAGGTCGCGTGCTGTGACGGGGGCAAATCTCCCGGCAATTTCCCGTCGAAGTTGGGTCAATCGCAACGCTGTGGAGTGATTGTGGTTCGACCCGCAACAAGTATGCCGCCTCCCCGATTTGAACGGGGGACAGCTCGATCTTCAGTCGAGTGCTCTCCCAGTCTGAGCTAAGGCGGCGCACTTGCGACGAGGAGAATGGAAGCCAAAAGGATTTCGTTTCGAACTACGGCACAGCGGAGCTGTCCGCGGGCAGGCGGAGGAGGTCCACCTCGTCGCCGGTGCCGGCGTCTCGTGTCGCCGCGCTGTCGAGAGCGTCGCGGGCGAGCGTCACCGCGGCGTCGAGCGTCGACTCGGGGTCGTGACTCGCTTCGAGGGCGCCCAACGCGAGCGACGCCCCGCTACCGAACGCCGCCACGTCGTCGTCCGTGACGCTCCCGTCGGAGGCGACGGCGCGGAGGCGCGGCGTCCCGGCCTCGTCGGGTGCGGCGACGAGCGCAGACACGCCGAACTCGGCGGCGAGGTCGCTCGCCATCCGCGCGAATGGGACGATTCGAACCGCACCGCGGTCGGTGCGATACGACCGACATTCGGCCTCCAAGCGGTCGACGAACCCGTCCACGTCGTCGCCGACGGCGGCGACGCCGACGCTATCGAACTCGAAGACGTGGCGGCGCGTGCCGCGGACGTGGCCGTCGGTCGCGTGCAGTCGGTCACCCGCGAGAACGACGCCGTCGACACACGCGAGGCCGAGAACGGTGCTCATGCGAGAGGGTCACGGCCGAAGGGAAGTAGGCGTGTCGCCTAGTCGACGAGGTCGGCGACGAGCGCCTCGGGGTCGAACCGTTCGAGGTCCGAGTAGGTCTGCCCGGTGCCGAGGAAGAGAACGGGCTTGCCGGTCACGTGCGCGACGGAGATGGCGGCGCCGCCCTGCGAGTCGGCGTCCGCCTTCGTCAACACTGCGCCGTCGATTTCGGCGGCGTCGTCGAACTGCTGGGCGCGTTCGACCGCGTCCTGTCCGGCGACGGCCTCGTCGACGAAGAGCGTGAGGTCGGGGTCGACCACGCGGTCGATTTTCTCCAACTGGGCCATCAGGTCGCTCGACGTGTGGAGTCGGCCGGCGGTGTCGCCGAGGACGACGTCGATGTCGTTGGCCTCGGCGTACTCGACGCCGTCGTAGATGACGGCGGCGGGGTCGCCGCCCTGTTCGTGAGCGATGAGGCGCTTGCCGAGCGCCTCGGCGTGTTCGCGAATCTGTTCGTTGGCACCCGCGCGATAGGTGTCGCCGTTCGCGAGCACCGACGAGTAGCCCCGCTCTTCGAGGTAGCGCGCCATCTTCGCGATGGTCGTCGTCTTGCCGACGCCGTTGACGCCGGTGAAGACGATGGTGACGGGTTTGTCCGCCTCGGCGATGCGCTCCTCGAAGTCGAACTGGCCGACGCTGATGACTTCGACCAGCGCGTCGCGAAGCGCGTCCTGGACGAGATTGCCCGTGCTCGCCATCTGGGATTTGGTCTCGCCGACCAGATTCGAGCGGACGTTGTCGAGGATAGCCTCGGCGACACCCATCTCCACGTCGCTTTCCAGCAACGCCATCTCGAGGTTCCAGAGTGGCTCTTCGAGGTCCTCCTCTTCGAGGACGACCTTGCCGGTGGCGAATGCCTTGGCTCGCTGGAGTCGGCTGGGGCTATCTTCCGAGTCGTCGTCGCTGGTCTGCTCGGAGTCCGACGCCGCCTCGTCCTCGGTCGTCGGTTCGGCTGGTTCGGCGTCGATTTCTGCCTCGGTCTCGTCGACTTCGGCTTCGGCATCGACGTCGGCTTCCTCGGCGTCTGCACTCTCTTCGACGTCGCTTCGGAAGCTGTCCAGTTTGTCCTTCAGTCCGTCGAACATCGCCCGCTATTCGTCGTCCTGCTGTTGCTGCATCTGCTGCATCTGCTGTTGCTGCATCTGCTGTTGCATCTGCTGGGCCTGCTGTTCGATCTCCTCGCTCTCGGATTCGAGCTCGGAAATCTCGTCCTGGACATCGTCGACGCGGTCGTCGAGCAGGTCGCGTTTGCGTTCGAGGGCGTCGACGGCGTCGTCCTCGTCCTGTTCTGCGGCGTAGCCACCGCCGAGGTCGACGATGACCTCGTCGATGTCCTGAATCTCCGCGCGGAGGTAGGCGCCGCCACCGAGGGGCACCTGCACGGTCGAGCCGCTATCGAGCGTCTCGATGGCTTCGACGGCTTCGTCGATTTCGGCCTGCTCGTCGCGGTAGCCCTCGATTTCGTCTTCCAGCTCTTCGATTTCCTCTTCGATGGCTTCGAGCTCCTGAGAGAGCTGCTGGAGTTGCTGCTGACCGCCACCACCCATCATGCGGCGCTCACCTCGCTAATATCGATCTGGGTGCGCTTGAGGCCGTGCTCGCTCCCGAGCTGCGTGAACGTTCGCTCGCGTGCGACGTTCTCGTTGGGGGCGTCGATAGTCTTCTCGAAGTCACGGTGACCGGTGCGGTCCTGAAAGCGCCCGCTGACGGCGAATTGACTCATGTAATGGAAGGTCGTGAGGAAGCGGGAAGTATCTTCCTACTGGCGGTCGACGTAGCCGAGCGTCTGCTCGATGCGACCGAGCTCCGGGCCGGTGGTATCCGTCCCGACGACGTACCCCGAATCGTTGGCGACGAGGCCGGAGCCGACGAGCGGCGCGCCGTAGTTGACGGTGCCGATGTCGGCGGGCACGTCGAGGGTGTCCTCGACAGCCTCCAGTTCCGGTTCGCGGGATTTGGGGTGACAGAGGACGCCCTCGTTGGTCGCGACGGCCGCGGTGCCGACGGTACGCACGTCGGCGAGGTCGCCGCGCTCGACGGGGACGTCGAGTGCCGATTTGACAGCCTGGACGGCCTCGCGCCCGAGGTCCGGGTGGACGTACGCGCCGTAGTCGTTGGCGAGAACCACGTTGCCGGCGGCGTTGATGCGGCCGGGGAGTGGCGTCACGGGCAGTCCCGTCGCCTCCTCAATGGCGTCCATCTCGCGGTCGGTCGCGCGACCGGAGACGAGGATACCGTGCTCGTTGCCGGTGGCGAGTGCGCCGATGGTGCCGGAGCCGCCGACCGTCGTCGTCACTGGTTCGACGTCGAGTTCCGCCGCGATGTCGGCGACGGTGTCGGCGTCGGCGTCGGAGCGAACGAGCAGGCAGTCGTTGGTCGCCCGGGCGAACACCCCGACGTACGACGAGCCGGCGAAGGAGGCGCGTAACACGTTAGTCTGCGATCTCGGCTTCGACGATCGGTTCCCCGTCCTCGGCGAAGCGCGCGGCGCGGACGCGGAGCTTGCTCGGCGGGTTGCTCCGGCCCTGCTCCCAGACCGCCTCGTTGATGTCGGTGTCGAGGCGAACGTCGTCCTCGTCGACCTTGAAGTGCTTCGCGAGGTGCTCGCGGACGAGCGTCATGGCGCGGTCGGCACGCTTGTTCGACGGTGCCGCCTTGGCGTCGCGGAGCGGGACGGTGACGACGCGCTCCTCGAAGTCGTTGGCGCTCATTTATTCGTCCGTGTTGTTACGGCGCCAGTTGCGCCGCTTGGGGTTTCGCGTCACCTGTCGGTCCGTCTTGAGCATGACCCAGGCGGGAACGCGGCTGTTCTGTCGCTCGAGCTTGGCGAGACGCTTCTTCTTCGCCTTCGATTTCTTACCCATAGTGGCCATCTCTACCCGACCGGCGCATAAAATCTTGTTTGTTCGCCGGTGCCGGGGCGATTGGCGCGAAATCGGGGAGCGACGACCGGACGGCGATTCGATATAGCGAAATGAGATTTATCACCGCAGATTGGTCGAACGACTGGGCGACAGATTTCGCGTCCGAACAGAGCTACAACGGTCGAATTCGGTCGTTCAGTCGAAACCGTCCCACGAGAAACGCTCACGCGGTCGAGGTTGTCTACGGCGCGGCGACGCGCGAACGGCACCAGCCGAAGTGTTCGTAACGCGACGCCCGCCAGACCCCCGCAGTCGAAGCCGGTGCCGACGCGGACACGACGCTTGCGGGATCGACTCGTTCGCGGTACGCCACACTCGGACTCTCGACGCCAGCGACACCGGTGGTGACCGCCGAATCGACGCGTCCGCGGCGACGGCACACGCGACTCCCCGGGTTTCACGGTCGAGACTCCGTCTCCCGGCAAGTATCCGTGAGTCGTAAAATCGGCCAGACCACCCTCTATAAACCACATGTCGCTATACCGAATTCGGCGGTCGAGAGAATACTCGGGACGAACGAGAAGCGACGGCGACACTACGTGCCGAGCGGAATCCGCGCCACGGTGCGGTAGGACGGTCCGTCGTCGGTGAGCGTACTCTCGGTGAGACGGAGTTCCGAAACATCGAGGCGACCGACGGTGGGGTCGGCGTCGCGGACGACGCGCGTGACGGCGTCTTTCCCGCGGGCGTCGCTCATCCGCGCCAGCGTGACGTGGGGCGTGAAGTCGTGGTCCGCGGGGTCGAAGCCGAGCGCCGTCAGTTCGCGTTCGATCGCCTCGTGGAGGCGAGCGAGTTCGGGGCCGCCCTCGCGGACGCCGGCCCAGACCACGCTGATGTAGTCGGGCGAGGGGAAGACGCCGAAGCCACCGACCGTCGCGGTGAACGGGTCGACGTCGGCGTCGGTGACCGCCGTCATGAGCGCCGCCTGTATCTCGTCGAGGCGGTCCGGGTCGGTGTCGCCGAGGAACTTGAGGGTGACGTGGGCGTTCTCGGGGGCGACGAAGCGCAGACTCTCGGCGTCGGGCAGACGGGCTTGGGCGTCGGCCACGCCGTCCGCGAGGCCGTCGAGGTCGACGCTGACGAACAGGCGCATGGGCGAACTGAGTCCGCGCGCGGCCTAAGTTGCTGTGACGCAGGGCTTAACCGACCTGACACCGAAGTCAGACTATGGACGACGAACGCCCTCACCAGTTCTCCGAGGGGCAAGGGTTCGACGAGGACTACGAAGAGTTCTCGCTCGACCCGCCCGAACTCTCGGTCGACCCGTCGCAGGTCGACCCCGTCGACTCGCGGGTGTTGACCGACATGCTCGACGAGCGCAACATCGGCGCGGACCAGGTCGACACCGAGGAACTCATCGACGTCGGCCTCTCGTATATGGGCATCAATCGCTTCGAGGAGGCGACCGAGACGTTCGAGCGAGCGGCCCAGTTCGCGACCGACGACGCCAGCGAGCAGGAAGCGTGGGTCAACAAGGGCGCCGCACACGCCGAGTTGGAGGAGTACGACGAGGCGGTCGGCGCCTACGAAGAGGCACTCGCCATCGGCGACGACACCGAACACGCCGCGTCGGCGCACACGAACCTCGCGTACGCACTCTGGGAGTGGGGACGGACCGAGGCCGCACTCGAACACGCCGAGCGAGCCGTCGAGGTCGACCCCCGCTTCGCGCAGGCGTGGTACAATCGCGGGTTCTTCCTCGCGGAGCGCGGCCTCCACGAGGAATCCATCGACTGCTTCGACAACGCCATGCGCCTCGGGATGCAGAACGCGGCGGTCTTGGAGGAGAAAGCCCGGGCACTGGAGGAAGCCGGCCAGACCGAAGAGGCTGAACGCGTCCAAGAGCGGGCCGAGGAACTGCGCGAGGAAGTCGAACGCGAGCTGATCGAGGAGCACGGAGACGCGGATGCTGGTCCGCGAGCGTGAGACACCGGAGGGACTGCTCGTCGCCGTCTGCGACGAGGAGTGTCTCGGCGAAACCTACGACGACGGCGACGTGTCGCTGACGGTCACCGAGGAGTTCTACGGCGGCGAAGAGAGCGACGCCGACGAAGTCGTGGACTCGCTCACGCGCGCGTCGGTCGCCAACCTCGTCGGCGAGGAGTGCGTGACCGTCGCCATCGAGGCGGGACTGGTCGACGAGGAGCGTGTGCTGGATCTGGGCGAGGCGCTCCACGCCCAGTTGCTCTGGCTCTAGCCCGTAATCGAGCCTTCGAGTTCTTCGACGTCCGAGAGCGGGCCGACGCGGACGTAATGCGTCTCACCGCCGTCGCCGGTCGGTTCGATGCGGAGCCAGTACGACTGGTCGAGGTCGAGGTCGAAGACGACGGAGCCACTTTTCGAACTGTCGGACAAGACAGTCGTCGTGGCGATGGACTGCACGTCGATGCGGTCGTCGTCGGCGACCATCGGCGACGCCTCGTCGTCGAGGTAGCGAATCTGTGTCTCGTTCCACGCGATGAACCGGTTGTTCGGGAAGGAGATAGAGTCGTCCTGCGGGTTCGAAAGTTCGAGGACGACGATGAGGAAGCTGCCGTCGGCGGTGGCGTAGTTTGCCTGTCCACCGATGCGAGGCGTCCGGAACAGGTTGGTGATGCGGTACCCAATCTGTGACCCCTCGGCCCCGACGGTGAACGACTCACCCACCTCGTGGGTCGGCCCGTCGGGGCCGGGCGTCGCCGTCGCCGTCGCGGTGTCCGTCGCGGTCGGTGCCTCGGTCGCTGTCGCCGTTGCCGTCGCGGTTTCGGTGGCGGTAGCCTTCGCAGTCGGCTCCGCGGTCGCGTCGCCGCCGCCCCCACCACACCCGGCCAGCAGGCCGGCGAACGCGGTTCCACACGCTGTCAGTAGTCGTCGACGTTCCATGCACCGACACTAGCGAGCATTATAAATAAAATGTCGGAGGTGTGGAAAGATGAAACACCGAAGGGGTGTTATCCCTTCGGGCCGTAGCCGCGCCCAATGGGAGTGCAGGAATCGTATCCGATCGACGTGGAGGCCATCCGGGCCGACTTTCCCATCCTGAATCGACAGGTGGGGGGCGACCCCGAAACGCCCGGTGAAGGGGCCGACGACGACACGCCGCTGTACTATCTGGACAACGCCGCGACGAGTCAGACGCCGGACCAGGTAGTCGACACCATCAGCGAGTACTACCGCGGCTACAACGCCAACGTCCACCGCGGCATCCACCAGTTGAGCCAGGAGGCGTCGGTGGCCTACGAGGAGGCCCACGACACCGTCGCCGACTTCATCGGCGCCGACGGGCGCGAGGAAATCGTCTTCACGAAGAACACGACCGAAGCCGAGAACCTCGTCGCCTACGCGTGGGGCTTGAACGAACTCGGTCCGGGCGACTCTGTCGTCCTGAGCGAGATGGAACACCACGCGTCGCTGGTGACGTGGCAACAGATAGCCAAGAAAACCGGCGCCGAGGTGCGCTACATCCGCGTGGACGACGAGGGCTACCTCGACATGGACCACGCGGCCGAACTCATCGACGACTCGACGAAGCTGGTGTCGGTCGTCCACATCTCGAACACGCTCGGGACGGTCAACCCGGTGGCCGACCTTGCCGACATGGCCCACGACCACGACGCCTACATCTTCGTCGACGGCGCGCAGTCCGCGCCCACCCACCCGGTCGACGTGAAGGCCATCGACGCCGACTTCTTCGCGTTCTCGGGGCACAAGATGTGCGGCCCGACGGGTATCGGCGCCCTCTACGGCAAGGAAGCGATTCTGGAGGAGATGGAGCCGTATCTCTACGGCGGCGACATGATTCGCCGCGTCACCTACGAGGACTCGACGTGGGAGGACCTGCCGTGGAAGTTCGAGGCGGGCACCCCCTCCATCGCGCAGGGCATCGCCTTCGCCGCCGCGGTGGAGTACGTCGACGACATCGGGATGGCGAACGTCCGGGCCCACGAGGAGCTCCTCGCGGAGTACGCCTACGACCGCCTGACCGAGTTCGACGAAGTGACCATCTACGGCCCGCCGGGCGACGACCGGGGCGGCCTCGTCGCGTTCAACGTCGACGGCGTCCACGCTCACGACCTCTCCAGCATCGTCAACGAACACGGCGTCGCCATCCGCGCCGGCGACCACTGTACGCAACCGCTCCACGACAAGCTCGGCATCCCCGCCTCCGCGCGTGCCTCCTTCTATATCTACAACACGCGCGAGGAAGTCGACGCACTCGTCGATGCCGTCGACGACGCACTCGAGCTGTTCGCGTAACTGGCGCGATTCGATTTTTCTCAGTCACTCCGCGACGGCGAGCGACGGCGCTGTCGCTGGCGGCGTAGCGGTCGAAAAAACGAGTCGGTCGAATCGGGGCGATGCGGTGGGGGAAGTCGGTGAGGTGGTGAGGCGCGCGCCGAACTTACATCGCGCCGCCCATGCCACCCATACCGCCCATGCCGCCCATGCCGCCGCCCATACCGCCGGCGGGGCCGCCCTCGTCGCCGTCGTCGTCGCTGCCGCCGCCCTTGAGGTCGCCAGCAGCGATGACGTCGTCGATGCGAAGGATCATGACAGCGGCCTCGGTGGCGCTCTCGATGGCCTGGGTCTTGACGCGGAGGGGTTCGACGACACCGTCTTCCTCCATGTCGACCACGTCGCCGGTGTAGGCGTCGAGGCCGGCCGAGAGGTTACCCTCGCTGTGGCTCGCGCGGAGTTCGACCAGCGAGTCGATGGGGTCGAGACCGGCGTTCTCAGCGAGCGTGCGCGGGATGACGTCCACGGCCTCGGCGAACGCCTCGACGGCGAGGGCCTCGCGGCCGTCGACGTCGTCGGCGTAGTCTCGCAGACCGAGAGCGAGTTCTGCCTCGGGGGCACCGCCGCCGGGCAGGACCTTGCCGTCTTCGAGGGTCGTGCGAACGACGCCGAGCGAGTCGTCGACTGCGCGCTCGACTTCGTCGACGACGTGCTCGGTCCCACCGCGGAGGACGAGCGTGACGGACTTGGCGTCGGGGGTGTCCTCGACGAAGATGCGCTCGTCGCCACCGATGTCCTTCTGGGCGACGGAGCCGGCGAAGCCGAGGTCGTCCTCGGTCAGGTCGTCGACGGAGCCGACGACCGTGCCGCCGGTGGAGCGAGCGAGGCTGGTGAGGTCGCTGTCCTTCGCGCGGCGGACGGCGAGGATGCCCTCCTGGGCCAGGTAGTGCTGGGCCATGTCGTCGATGCCGCTACCGACGAAGACGACGTCGGTGCCGATGTCCTTGAGGTGGTCGACCATCTCTCGCAGCTGCTTCTCCTCCTGGTCGAGGAACTGCTGGAGCTGGTCGGGGTCGGTGACGTTGACCTCGGCGTCGATTTCGGTCTCCTTGACTTCGAGCGCGCCGTCGATCAGCGCGATGTCGGCGTCCTCGACGGCGTAGGGCATGCTGTCGCTGACGCGCGTCTTGTCGACGATGACGCCCTCGATGAGCTCGGAGTTGTCGATGGAGCCACCGACGACCTTCTCGATGGAGATGTTGTCCGTGTCGACACTGTCGTCGTCGCGCACGGCGAGCACGGCGTCGACGAGCAGGTCGGCGAGCGTGTCCTTCGCGTTCTCGGCGCCCTTGCCCGTCATCGCGGTCGACGCGATTTTGACGAGCGTCTCGCGGTCGTCCGGCGAGACGTCGATGGCGTTGGCTTCGAGAATTTCCTTTGCCTTCTCAGCGGCGCTGCGATACCCTTGGGCCAGGGTCGTCGGGTGAATGTCCTGGTCGATGAGCTCCTCGGCCTCGTCGAGGAGTTCGCCTGCAACGACGACGGCCGTCGTGGTGCCGTCGCCGACCTCGTCCTCCTGAGTCTCGGAGACTTCGACGATCATGTTCGCGGCGGGGTGGTCGATGTCCATCTCCTTCAGAATCGTGACGCCGTCGTTCGTGACGACGACGCTCCCGCCGGAGTCGACGAGCATCTTGTCCATCCCTTTCGGACCGAGCGTGGTCCGTACAGATTCGGCCACGGCCTTGCCGGCCGTGATGTTCATCGTCTGGGCGTCCTTGCCCTGTGTTCGCTGCGAGTCCTCGCCGAGAATGATCATCGGCTGACCCTGCTGCATTCGCTGAGACATAATCACTCATTGATTGATTGTGATTCTATAAAAATGTTACGCTACAGTGTGTGCAGCACCCTCACGCAGTCATGCGATTATCCAAATTCGGGGGTGATGCGTAGACCGGGGGGATATCGTTGCGGTATACCGTACCAAGCGGTACGTGGTACCAAGGCTCGACGGTCGCGCGACGGGCGGAAAAATCGGCGGCGTCAGTTCGAGGGCTGGAGGTCTGCGTTGCGCGTGAGTTCGTTGTGCTTGCGTTCGAGGTAGCCGTAGACTGCGCCGTGGGGCGCGCCGTCGAGCAACATCTCGGCGGCCCGGCGGACGGCCTGTACCTCCTCCGGTTGGCCGATGACGCCGAGGGTCGTCCCGTAGATGACCACTTCGGCGCCCGACAGTTCCTCCATCAGTTCGCGCGTCCGGCCGTCCTCGCCGATGAGGCGACCCTTCTTGCGCTGGAGGTCGTTTTTGTTTCGCGTCGCGTCGTCGATGTCGATGAGGTCGAACATCCGCATCTCGTCGTCGAGCAGGGAGAGCGCTGCGTCGGGGCGGAACCCGCGGCCGATGGCGCGTACGATGTCGGGCGCGACCATCGCGGTGACGGGGTCACCCGTGGCGTCGATGGCGACGCTCCCGCTCTCGGAGTCGATGTCGAGGCGGACCTCGGCGCGTCGCTCGATTTCGCGCATCGTCTCGCCACCCTCGCCGATGAGGACGCCGAGACGGTCCTGTGGGACCTTTACGTGCTGCATAGGTGACCTATCGGGCGGAGCGATTTAAGCGTTCTCGCTCGCGGATTCCGACGCCTCGCCCGTCACGAACGCGCGGAGGTCGTCGGGGTCGACATCGAGTCCCTGTCGCGTGAAGAAACTCGCCACGTTGCGACAGTCTCGGTCGAGGAAGTCGTCGGCGTTGGGGTGGTGGACCGTCGCCGCCTGCCCCATATCGATGACGACCAGCTCGCCGTCGTGGATTATCAGGTTGTACTCCGAGAGGTCGCCGTGAACGAGGCCGGCGTCGTACAGGCGCCGCATGTACTCCCGGACCACCTCGAAGGCCGTCTCGGGGTTCTCAACCGACACCTCGGCGAGTCGGCGGGCGCGGTCCTCCACCAATCCGACGAGTTCCATCACGAGGACGTTTCGCTCGACAGCGATGGGTTCGGGGACGCGAACGCCCGCCTTCCGGGCCCGGCGCAGGTTGGCGAACTCCTTTTTCGTCCACGCGAGGACGACTTCCTTCTTGTTGGAGCCGATGCCCTCGAAGCGCGGGTCGCCCTCGAGGTACTCGCGCATGTGCTGGAAGTTGGAGGCGTTGATGCGGTAGATTTTCACCGCTACGTCGGTGTCCTCGGCGCCAAGCGCCTCGTAGACGTTGGCCTCCTTCCCGGTCGAAATCGGCCCGCCGAAGGCGTCGATGTAGCCGTCCTGAACGAGTTTGTAGATGGCCGCGAAGGTGGCGTCGTCGAACACCGACTGCTCGACTTTGAACTGGTCGGCGTCTTTCAGCCGCTTGCGAAATTCGGCAAACTTGCGGTCCCGTTTCCGAGCGATGCGGTCGGCTTCGGTATCGGAGACGTCGATTTCTTCCCACTCGTCGCCGAAGTCCTCGCCCTCGCCTTCCGCCGGGTCGAGCAGGCCGTACTCCTCTGTCATCTACACGTACGTACGCAAGCGAGCGGGAAAAGGGGTGTTACTCGATGTGGCCTTCACGGCGCAGCTGGTCTGCCTCCGATTTCTCGTAGCGCCACGCGATATCGGCCTTCTCGTCTTGCCAGTCCCAGGGTTCGACCAGCACCACGTCGTCCTCACGGATCCAGATGCGCTTTTGCATCCGACCGGGGATGCGAGCGGTGCGCTCCGTGCCGTCTGCACAGCGCACCTTCACTCGATTCGCACCGAGCATGTCTGTCACGACGGCGAACACCTCGTCGTCGTCGGGCATCCGCAGGTCCGTGCGCCCGCCGTTCTCGTTCTCGCTCATGGGCGGTGTTTCGAGAGCGTGCGGTTTAACTTCTGCGAGGACGCGTCGCGGCCGGACTACGCTTGGAGCTTTTCACGCCCGGGCGCGATGAGTTCATCGAGGTACGTCGCCAGCGCGCTCTTGGCGTCCGCGGGATGCAGCTCGCCCCCGTCCAGGTCCGCCGCCAGCGACTCGTAGTCCTCGTACTCCAGGTCGCCGCCGTACTCGTCCGGGCGTTCGACGACCACCGTGTCGAAGCGAGGGAAGACGTGGTACTCGAAAATCTGCAAGACCGGATTCTCCCGTTCGTTTCCGTCCTCGTCCGGTTCGGGGTCGCGACTCGGCGGACAGAACGCCGCGTTCACCTTCTCCTCGATGTCCTCGGGCGAGTCCTCCATGGAGATGGAGACGCCCTCGCTGGAGGACATCTTCCCGACGCCGCTCTGGAGGTCGGCGATGAGCGGCGTGTGCAGACAGGTAGGCGCCTCCTCGCCGATCTTCGGCAGGGTGTCGCGAGCGAGCATGTGGACCTTGCGCTGTTCCATCCCGCCGACCGCGAGGTCGACGTCGAGGTAGACGATGTCGAGCGCCTGCATCAGCGGGTAGACCGCCTGCGACACCGTCACCGTGTCGCCGCTCTTGATTTCGGACATCGCGCGCTCGGCCCGCGAAATCGACGTTTCCAGTTCCAGCGCGTGCAGGTCGAGGGCGTACTCGCGGTCGAACTCGAACTCCGAGCCGTAGAGGAACTCCGTCTGCTCCTCGTCGAGGCCGTACGCGAGGAACTGCTCTTTCATCCGCTCGGCCGTCTCGCGAATCTCCTCGAAGGTCCCCTTGCCGTTGAGATAGGCGTGGACGTCCGCGAGCAGGACCGTCACCTCGAAGCCGGCGTCCTGCAGGTCCATCAGCTTCGTCGCGGTGAGCATGTGACCGATGTGGAGCACGCCCGACGGCTCGTAGCCGACGTACGCGCGTTTCCCCTCGGGGTCGTCGGCGAGTTCGCGTCCCTCCGCCTCGGTGACCACCTCGGTCGCGTTCCGAGTGATCTGCTCGTAGACGTCCATACCCTATACCGCGGGAGCAGGGAAATATGGCTTCTGCTATCGCCCGTGGCGGGCGACGAGCGACATCTCGCCCGCCTACGAGCCGGGCAGGATGTCACCGAGCGCCGCCCCGATGCTCATCGGGACGAACGCGACGACGACGTTCGCGAGTGCGAGCCACGGCTCCGCCCAATCAATCCGTCCCCACCCCGTCAGGAGGAGCGTCGCCATCACCGCCGACACGCCGAGGACACCCGCCAAGCGCCGGGGAATGAGACCGAGAATTGGGTGGTGGACGCGCACGTCCTGAAAGTCGGCGACGTAGATGATGCCGATGACGAGGCCGATGGCGAACACCACCGACCCGACGAGCAAGAGCGGGCGGGGGGCGAGGAAGGCCCCCACCTCCTGCGTGCCGCCCTCGACGGCCATCGGAATCCCGAACAGCAGGCTCCCGAGGAGCGCCTCGGCGAGGTCGGCGCGGTCGTAGCCCCGAATCACGCGCCCGAACGGGCTCAGCGCCGTGCTCGCGGCCATCGCGACCCGCATCGTCTCCCGGACCTGTTGCCGCGACGCGTCGTCCTGAACGATGTCTTCGAGTTCCTCGAGTTCGTCGAACAGGTCGCCCATATCGGGGTCCTCGTCGACGTCTGATTCGGCCTCCACCTCACTCATACCCGTTCCGTGACACCCGAGGCCCAAAGCCGTGGGGGCTCAGTCGCCGCTTTCGGCCCGGTGTTCGCTGATTATCTGGTCGACCATCTCCGATTTCTGCTCGCGAGAGCGCTCGTCGGCCCGGCGCTCCCAGTCGTCGATGGCCGCCACCACCTCGCTCTCGCGGGCGACAGCGAGCTCGTCCACCTCCTGAATCGTCACGTCCGACGCGGGCGCGACGGGGATGTCGTGGTCGAAAAGGACCTGGTCGGCAACGTCGGAGAGGTTGCCGTCGCGGAGGACGATTCGCGGCGCCGTCTCCGCGAGTCGCTGTGCGGTGGAGCGCCCGGCGCCGCTCGCGTCTCGGAGATACACCACGTCGCCCGCCGCCAGCCCGTAGGCCTCGTCGGCCGCCGCGATGGCGTCCCGGGTGAACTGCTCGATGACCTTCACCGGCACGAGGTCACGCCCCTCGGACACGTCGGTGAAGTTGGAGTGGTCGAGTTTCCACAGCGTCTTCAGGCGCTCCAACTTCGATTCGAGTTCGTCGGCGCGTTCGCGCTCGTCGTCGAGTTCGCGCTCCAGACGCTCCGTCTCGCGTTCGAGGCGGTTGACTTCGCGCCGTTCGCGCGCCTCGCGGCGCTCCTCGCGCCGCGCCTCGGAGAGCTCCTCCTCGAACTCCGCGATGCGCTCGTCTTTCTGCTGAACCGTCGCTTCGAGGTCCTCGACCTGCGATTCCAGACGCTCGACCTGCCGTTCGAGGCGCTTGATGCGGCGCTCCTCGGGCGTGAGTTCGCGCGGTTCGTGGGTTGACTCTTCCTCCTCGCTCTCGTCGTCGCCGCGCAGCTCCTCCAAGACGGCTTCGACAGAGGCGTCGCCGGAGACGACGCGGTCGATGACTTCGCCGCGGTCGAACTGCGGGGGCACCTTCTGCGTGATGCGCTCGAACCGGTCCTCGTAGGCATCGAACGCGAACAGCGCCGCCGCGAGAGCGTCTCGCTGGTGGTCGTTGTCGTAGGTGTGCTCGCGGGTGCGGTGGAGTTTCTCGTCGACGGGGAGGTCAGAATCCGGCTCCCAGCCGTCGGCGTCGAAGCTCCGCCGGAACTTCTCGACCGTCTCGGGCATCGGTTCCACGTCCGCGGCGACGACGACGGGGCGCCCGCGTTCGACCAACCACTCGATGACGCCCGCGGTGTCGGCGGTGCGGGTCGAATACACGTCGAGCACCTCGCCATCAAGGGAGACGACGGCGGCGGCCGTCGTCGTCCCGGGGTCGATGCCGACGATGACGCGGTCACGCCGCTTCACCAGCGGTTCGAACTCGATGCCGTCGCGGCGCTCGCGCTCGATTTCGATTCGCGTGTCGCCCGCGCGCTCCCGCGACACCGGGAGGTCTTCCGGCGCCGCTTCGACGGTGAAGACGGCGTTGGCGTAGCCGCCGTACTTCTCGGTCACGTCGCGTTCGTACGCCAAGTTCGCCTCGTCGAGTGCGGCCTCCACGTCGCGGGCGCGGCTCTTGACGTTGCCGTGGATGCGCCGCGTGTAGCGGTCCTGACTCCAGCCGCCCTTCCCCGTCGAGCGCCCCCGTGATACCTTGACCGTCGTCGTGTCGGCGAAGGCCGTCACCTCGTGGCCGACGTTCGCCGCCGCGAGGCGGGCCGCCGCCTCCGCCTCCTTCATCGGCTTCTTGCCGTAGGGGACGCCGTGTCTGGAGGCGACACGAGAGAGCGGCTCCGGGCGTTCCGCGCCCGTCACCTGCACCAACCGAGTGCCGTCGGGGAGCCACCGCAGGAATCGCACCAGGTCGTCGTGGTCGGTGGCGAGTTCGTAGACGTTGTCCGTGGCGAGAATGGCCGGTTCCTCCCGGTCGACGAGTCGCCGGAGTTTCCGGAACGACACCACGTCTCGGTCGACGTTCTCGCCGTCGTAGGCGACGACGGCGTAGGAGGGGGCGTCACCGCGGACGTCGCCGCTCTGAACGTCGACACCGAACACTAGCGCGTCGAGCGCACTCGTCCGGGGGTTCACACGCGAAATTGGGGGCCGCGAAATAAATACTCCACGGCGCGGGGGTTCAGACGACGGCGACGAGGCCGACGGTCACGACTGCCGCGAGGGCGACGCTCACGACGGTGATGCGGAGGGCGTAGAGCTGGTCGTCGTGGTGGTCAGCGGGGTCGCTCACCGTCCCTTTGGTCCCCCCGCTCTCGCCCGAGAAGTCGTACTTGCCGAGGAGCGCGAGCGAGACGCAGAACGACTCGTAGGCCTGCAACGCGAACTCGAACGCCAGCGCGAGCGGGGCGAAGACGCCGACCAACAGGAGTCGCGGGAAAGCGTCGAGGAGATACGCGACGACCATCCCGACGGCGACGAGGACGGCGACGGCGGCGTAGGCGGCCCGCTGGAAGCGTTGGCGCCGACCGATGTTGCACTGGGCGGGCTGGTAGCTCACAGCGATACGAGGGCGCCGAATCAGTTGTGTGTTCTCATTCCGGCACTGGGATATCGATGGTCTGCCCGTCGCTGGCGACGAAACAGTCGCCGTCGAACACCTCTCGGGCCTCGCGTTCGAGGCGCTTCCAGTCGGCGGCGTAGCGCGAGGAGACGTGCGTGAGTGCGAGGCGGTCGACGCCAGCGCGGGCAGCGAGTCGCCCCGCTTCACGAGCGGTCGAGTGCCCCGTCTGGCGGGCGCGTGCGTCCTCGTCGTCCGCGAACGTCGCGTCGTGAATCAGGAGGTTCGCGTCGGCGGCCGCGTCTTCCACCGCGTCGACGGGGCGGGTGTCGCCGGTGTAGACCAGTCGACGGCCGGGGCGGGAGTCACCCACCACCTGTTCGGGGTGGACGACTCGGCCGTCGTCGAGTTCGACCGACTCCCCCTCGTGGAGGCGGCCGAACTTCGGCCCGACGGGGACGCCGAGTTCCTCGGCGTGTTCCCGGTCGAACCGGCCGGGTCGGTCGTCCTCGACCAGCGCGAATCCCATCGAGCGAGTGCGGTGGTCCGTCTGGACGGTCCGCACTTCGAAGTCGTCGCCGGCGTAGGCCACCGACCCCGGCGACACCTCGTGAATCCGGACGGGGAAGCCGGGTTGGTGGCCGCCCGCGTGGACGAGGTCACGGATATCCTCGCGCGAACGTGGTGGGACGTGAATCGCCAGCGCGTCGGTGCGGTCGTTGAAATCGAGGGACTGAACCAGCCCCGGCAGGCCGAGGATGTGGTCGCCGTGGAGGTGCGTGACGAAAATGTGCGAGATGTCGAACCCAGTTCCGTAGCGCATCATCTGGCGCTGGGTTCCCTCGCCGCAGTCGAACAGGAGGCGTTCGCCCTCGCGGTTCACGAGGACGGCACTCGGGGCTCGCTGGGTCGTCGGGATGGCCCCGCTGGTACCCAGAAACGTCACGCGCATCGACATACGCCGAGGTGGGGGCGGGGACGGTAAACCCGTGTCGATGCGCGGCCGGGACAGCAAGCTTTGTACCCGGCGGTCGGCTAGGGGCGCGTAATGGACGCGCCGTTGTGGACGGAGACACACACCCCGTCGCTCGGGGACCTGCCACAGGACTCGGTCCGTGACCGCCTCGAGCGAGCGGTCGACGAACCGATGAACCTCGTCGTGCAGGGACCGCCGGGGTCGGGCAAAACCGCCGCGGTCCGGGCACTCGCCGACACGGCCCACGACGACGCGAACGACCTCGTCGAAATCAACGTCGCGGACTTCTTCGACCGGACCAAAAAGGAGATTCGCGAGGACCCCCGCTTCGCCCAGTTCCTCTCCGGGCGCTCGCGGATGGCGAAACGCGACATGATAAACCGCGTGCTGAAGGAGTCGGCGAGTTACGCCCCCGTCTCGGGCGACTACAAGACCATCGTCCTCGACAACGCGGAGGCGATTCGCGAGGACTTCCAACAGGCGCTCCGGCGCGTGATGGAGCAACACCACCGGACGACGCAGTTCGTCCTCGTCACCCGCCAGCCCTCGACGCTCATCGCCCCCATCCGTTCGCGGTGTTTCCCGGTGCCCGTTCGGGCGCCGACCGCCGCCGAAATCGAGACGGTGCTCGAACGGATTCTCGACGCCGAGGGCGTCGACTACGACGACGACGGCGTGGAGTTCGTGGCTGGCTACGCCGACGGCGACCTCCGGAAGGCGATTCTGGGCGCGCAGACGACGGCGATGGAGACGGCGGAAGTCACGATGACGACGGTCCACGAGACGCTCGCGGACGTGGGTCACGACGACGCCCTCGCCGAGGTCTGGGACGCAACGGCCGCCGGCGAGGTAACCGACGCCCGCAAGACGGTCGAGACGCTGCTTGACGACGAGGGGTACGACGGCCAATCCCTGCTCGTGGACTTGCTCGAGACGGCCCAGAAGCGCTACGACGGTGACACACTCGCTCGACTCCACCGCCTCGCGGGCGATATCGACCACGACCTGGTGACGGGGTCCGACGACCGCCTCCACCTCACGCATCTGCTGGCGACGTGGGCCCAGCGCGCGGAGGCCTGATGCTCCCCGCACTCGCCCCCGGAACGCGACGGTTCGCCCTCCCGCCGCTGGTGGCGGCGCTCCCCCTCGCCGTCGTGTCGCCGCCGCTGGGGGCGCTGGCGCTCGCGCTCGGCGGGTTCGTACTCTACTTCTTCCGCGACCCCGAGCGGTCACCGCCACCGAACGGCGTCGTCTCGCCCGCCGACGGCCGCGTCTCCGTCGTCCGCGAGGAGGAGGGACGCATCCGCGTCGGCGTGTTCATGAACGTCACCGACGTGCACGTCCTCCGGGCGCCGCTGGCGGGGCACGTCGAGTCGGCCACGCACCGCCCCGGCGCGCACCGCCCCGCGTTCACCAAGGACTCAGAGCGCAACGAGCGAGTTGACGTGGCCCTCGACAGCCACGACGTGTCGATGATAGCGGGGTGGTTCGCCCGGCGCATCTACCCCTACGTGACCGCAAGCGACGACGTCGAGCGCGGCGACCGAATCGGCCACATCGCCTTCGGGAGCCGTGCGGACGTGCTCTTGCCGCCGTCGTACGACCGGGAAGACGTGCTCGTCGAGACGGGGGAGCGAGTCCGGGCGGGCGAGACGGTCGTGGCGCTCGAATCGGCGTAAGCGGTGCGTTCGTACGAACGACCGCCGCAACCGGGGCATTGGATAACGTTAAATGCGCCGCCCCCCAGTATCAAAAGTATGTCAGACAACTCGACTCGACGGCGATTCCTGCGTGCGGCTGGTGTAACCGGCGTTGCGGCACTCGCTGGCTGTAGCGGTGGCGGTGACGACGGAAGCGCCGATACCCGACTCTCGTGGCACGCTGGCGGGACCGGCGGGACGTACTTCCCGCTCTCGAACGAGTTCAAGTCGGTCGTCGAGGCGAACTCGGACTTCACGCTGAACGTCCAGTCGACGGGCGCGAGCGTGGAGAACGTCGGCAGTCTGTCGAGCGGCGACGCGGACTTTGCCCTGATTCAGAACGACATCGCGTACTTCGCCAAGAACGGCACGGGCATCGAGGCGTTCCAGGGGAACGCCGTCGAGAACTTGCAAGGCGTCGCGACGCTCTACCCCGAGACCATCACCGTCGTCACGCTGGCGGACACGGACATCACGCAGCTGTCCGACCTGTCGGGCGCGACCATCAACACCGGTGACCTCGGCTCCGGGACGCAGGTCAACGCGCTCCAGATTCTCGACGCGGTGGGCATCACCGACTTCGAGGAGCAGAACGCATCCTTCTCGCAGGCCGCAGACCAGCTCCGAAACGGCGACATCGACGCGGCGTTCGTCGTCGGTGGCTGGCCCGTCGGCGCCATCGAGGACCTCGCGACGACCAACGACCTGCAGATCGTCCCCATCACGGGCGAGAACCGGCAGGCAGTGAAAGACGCCGCCTCCTGGTTCGCGGACGACACCATCCCCGCGGGCACCTACTCCGGCGTCGAGGAAGCCGTCAACACGGTGGCCGTGCAGGCGATGATCGCCACGCGGTCGGGCGTCCCCGAGGCGACGGTCGAGGAAGTGACCGCCGCCATCTTCGACAACGTGAGCGACCTCTCCATCAAGACGGACTTCATCAGCCGAGACTCGGCTCAGGACGGCATGTCCATCGAACTCCACCCCGGCGCCGCCGCGTACTTCGAGGCCTAATCCGGCTACCCCCCACTCGTCGAGCGCATGAACCGACGCTACGTCGTCGCGTTGCTGGTCGTGTTGGCCGCCGTCGCTCTCGGGAGCGCCGCCGCAACCGAGCAGCGAGTGCTCGTCGTCGAGGACGCAGAGACAGGTGAGACGTATCTCGACGTGCCCGTCGAGAACGGCACCGTCGTCGCCATCGAGTACAACCACAGCGTCGAGAAGACCCGCGTCTACGACGAGTACACGGTCCGGGGCGACAGCCTCGAAATGACCCGCATGGAGTTCGAATCGTACGGCTGGGGGCTTCCGAGCCGTGCGAACGTCACGCGTGAGAACGGGACCTTTATCTACGACCCACCGGGGAGTTACGAGCGACTGACGGTCGCGCCCGGACGGGTCGCTGGGCACACGCTCTACGTCGACGACCGGACCTACGACCTCGTCGCCGTCTCGGACGGTCGGTCGGTGACGTTCTCGATACAGCACCGGTCCGGGCTCACGGCCCTCCTCTGGAGCAAATAAATGACCACTACCGACGAACCCGACGATCCGACTGACGAGCAGACAGCCGAGGACGCCGACGCGATTATCCAAGAGATAGAGCGCAAACGCTCGCTGACCGGGTGGGCGACAGTCGCCGTCGCCGCGATCGGCATCGCCTTCTCCGTCTTCCAGATGTGGCTCGCTGCGAAGGGGTTCGTCCTCGCACTCGACGTGCCCGTCCTCGGCCGGATCGAGTTCGTCTCGCTCCAACTCCTCCAAATCAACGCCATCCACGTCGCGTTCGGGCTCGTCCTCGCCTTCCTGCTCTATCCGTCGAGCACCGGCGGCGGCCCCATCGCGTCACGCTGTATCGCGCTCGGCGGCGCCGTCGACGACCGACTGGGGCGTGACCACCCGCTTTCGAGGGCCGTCCACGCTGTCGGCGGCGCGCTCCGGTGGGCGTTCGTCGACCCCGACCTTGACCGCGTGACGCCGTTCGACCTCGCACTGATTCCCGTCGCCGTCCTGTCGGCGGCCTACTTCGTCACCGACTTCGAGGAGATTCAGCGGATGCGGGCGCTCGGCCTCGAAGCCGGCCGGCCGATTCACGAGGTGTTCACGTTCCTCGACCCCATTTCCGGACTGCTCGGTCCGCTGGCCGACACGTCCTACGCGATGGTGCTCGGCGTGGTGGGCGTCCTCCTCGTCCTCGAAGCGACGCGGCGGGCGATCAGCCTCTGGTTGATGCTCATCGTCGCCGCGTTCATCGTCTACGCGCGCTTCGGCGTGCTCATCCCGCAGGACGCCGCCTACGTGGGCGTCCTCTCCATCCCCGAACTGTCGTGGCCGTCGATAATCCAGAACCTCTGGTACAACACGGAAAACGGGGTGTTCGGCATCCCCGTGACCGTCTCCGTGCAGTTCATCTACATCTTCATCCTCTTCGGCGCGTTCCTCGAGATGTCTGGCGCGGGCAAGTGGTTCATCGACCTCGCGTACGCGGCGACGGGGACGCGCCGTGGCGGCCCGGCCAAAGCGTCGATTCTCGCCTCCGGCTTCATGGGTACCATCTCCGGGTCCTCGATTGCGAACACGGTGACGACGGGCGCGTTCACCATCCCCCTCATGAAGAAGTCGGGGTACAGCCCCGAGTTCGCGGGCGGCGTCGAGGCCTCCGCCTCCTCCGGCGGTCAGATTCTCCCGCCGGTCATGGGCGCGGCGGCGTTTCTCATCGTCCAATACACGGCGACACCATTCGCCAACGTCATCGTCGCTGCCACCATCCCCGCCATCGTCTTCTTCTTCGGCGTGTGGGTGATGGTCCACTTCGAGGCGTCACGGCTGGGCATCGGCGGCCTCGACGCGGAGGACCTCGTCGACATTCGCTCGCACCTCCAGAGCGGGTGGTTCTACCTCGTCCCCATCGGCCTGTTGCTCTACTACCTCATCGTCGAGCGCCTGTCGGTCGCCCGGTCGGCGTGGTTCACCCTCATCGCCGTCGGCGCGCTCATCGCACTCGTGGCGGCGTACAGCGACGAGACGCGGGGGCGACTCGGCGCGCTCGTTGCCGGCCTCTTCCTCGCGAACGTGCTCTCGCACTACGTCGCGGGCGTCGGCCCCATCGCCGCCGTCGCGGGCGCGGGCGTCGGTGGGCAACCCATCGGCGCGGCGTTCATGGCGGCGCTCGGCCGCCTCGGCGGTATCAGCATCGTCGCGGGCGTCCTCACGCTGGCGACGCATCCCTTCGTCGACGCGCCGTTGCTGGAGTTCGACGACGCCGTCGACGACGCAGCGCGGACGACGGCCACGGCGATAGGGAACCCGCAACTCGCCGGGAACGGCCTGCATCGGCTGGGCGTCTTCGCGGGCAAGTCGATGGAGAGCGGGGCGCGGACGGCCGTGCCCGTCGTCATCGCCGTCGCCGCCGCGGGCATCATCCCCGGCGTCATCAGCGTCTCGGGACTCGGGCCGAACCTCGTCGCCCTCATCGAAGCCGTCGCGGGCGGGTCGCTCGTCCTCCTCCTCCTCGTTACCGCCGTCTCCTCCATCCTCCTCGGGATGGGGATGCCGACGACGGTGACGTACATCATCCTCGTCTCGCTGTTGGCGCCGGCGCTGACGGCCTTCGGCGTGCCCGAACTCGCCGCACACCTGTTCATCCTCTACTTCGGCGTCATCGCCGACATCACGCCGCCGGTGGCCGTCGCAGCCTATGCTGCGGCTGGCGTCGCCAAATCCGACGCCTTCCAGACGGGCATCGAGGCCTTCTCGCTCTCGCTGAACAAGGCCATCGTCCCCTTCGCGTTCGTCCTCACGCCGGGCCTCGTCCTCCTGCGCGAGAACCCCAACTCCGCGGAGCTCGAAATCGGCGAGAAGTATCGCGTCCTCGGCACCGCGGACCTGTTCGACGTGGCCTACGTCGTGCCCGAGGTACTCATCCCGGTCGTCGGTCTCTTCCTCGGCGTCGTCGCGCTGGCGGCGACGGTCATCGGCTACGTCTACGCGCCGGTGTCCCGCGCCGAACGCGTCGCCTTTGCGGTGAGTTCCCTGCTCCTGATGGCGCCCGGCCTCGGCGTCCGGGGCGTCCTCGACGTACTCGGCGTCGTCGGCATCGGAAGCGGGGGCGGCGACCCGGTGTCGCTCGGCGTCGAACTCGCGCTCCGCGGCGTGGGGCTCGCGCTCTTCGTCGCGTTGCTCCTCGGTAACCGACGGCGAGAGACGGGGCCGAGTGAGCCGACCGCGGACTCCGCGGCAGAGGCGGCGTAACTACCGGTCGAGGAGGTGGACGTGGCGCGTGAGCGAGCGGTGGACGCGCCGCTCGAACGTCGTCTCGACGGTCCAGCCGGCGTCGTGGGCCGTCTCGGCCCACGAGCGGTCGGCGACGACGACGGCCCGCGGGGCGACCCGCGCCGCCTCCGCGAGCGCACCGGAAACGAGGTCTTCGAGCGTGTGGCGCGCTATCTTCGACTGCCGACCGTAGGGAGCATCGAAGACGACGCCGTCGACGGCATCGTCCGCGAGGGGGAGCGCAGTCGCATCGCCGCGGAGGCAGTGAAACGGCGTGTCGTCGAGATACGCCCGGCAGTTCTGGCGGGCGCCACGGACCATCTTCTGCTGGGCGTCGACGCCGACGGCGCGGGCGCCGACCAGTCCCGCCTCGATGAGCGTCCCGCCGGTGCCACACATGGGGTCGAGCAGGGTCGCACCCGGGGCGGCGCCCGCGAGGTTGGCGAAGGCACGGGCGTCGAGTGGGGCCATGCTCCCCGGTTGGAAGAAGGGGCGGTCGGTGGGGCGACGGTCGCCGTAGTCGCGGGCGCTCTCGGCGACCAGCCACCCGAGGAGGCAGGTGTCGCCCGCGAAACACGCCCGGAGTTCGTGGTCGGGGTCGTCGAGGTCGACGGCGAAGCCGCGGTCGACGAGCGCCGACCCGAGTTCGCGTTCCGCGCGGCGGGTGTCGACGCCGGCCGTCGAACGCACGTCGCGTGCGCGGACGGCGACGGTGCCCGAGCGGTCGAGGGTGGCGGCGTCGAGGAGCGTCCGGGCGGCGGCGACGCTTGCCTCGCAGCGCCCGAGGAGGCGGCTGGCGCGGTGCGTGTAGGCGAGCGTCCGGAGGCGGTCGGCGTCGACGCCGCGGGCCGTCGCGAGGCCGGGCGCGACCACCTCGACGGCCGAGGCGGCGCAGGCGGCTTCGCGGGCGGCGAAGGCGTCCTCCTCGCCGGCGAGTTCGAGACCGTACACGCTCACCCGTCGGCCCGCCGACGGCATGAGGCTACCGAACCGCTACTCGGCGACCATCCCGACGAGCGCGCCACCACCGCCGGCGAACAGTGCGGGATAGACGAGGCCGGCGAGGACGACGGCCAGAAGCAGGTCCGGCCCGCCGCTAACGTCGCCGACGGTCACCTCGAACAGGAACGTACCGACTATCGACAAGAGGAGATACGTCGGGAGCGCGGTCAGGCCGACGCGCACCCCGTCGGTCGGCGTCGTGGCGCCGCGATACCGGGCGAGTGCGACGCCGGCGGCGAGAAGCAGGCCGACCGGAATCACGTAGAGGAGGACGGTGAATCCCTGCTCGCCGCCGACGAAGCTGGTCGTCCGACTGCCGAGGAAGGGGATGTTCTGGAAGACGGTGTCGACGAAGTGAGCGTTGAAAAACACCCAGCCCACCAGCTCGTAGGTGGCCGAACCGTCCCCGAACGCCTCGATGACCCGTTGCAGCGCAGACTCGCGAATGTCGGGCGCCACGAGGAGATAGGTGAAGACGTAGCCGAGCACCCACGCGGCGACCCCGGACAGGGCCCCCGCTGCGAGCGGCAGTGAGTCGCTGACGGTATCGTTTGCTGACATGACTAGGTGGGTGGAGTGCCCGACCGGGTAAATAGCCGTGGGCCGAACCCCGCCACCAATCTTTTTAAACCTTAAATACGACACTTAAGTCGTCTCATGACCGATCCCAAGGAGACGATCAACATCGAGAACGTGGTTGCTTCTACCGGTATTGGACAGGAACTCGACCTCCAGAGCGTCGCGATGGACCTCGAAGGCGCGGATTACGACCCCGAGCAGTTTCCGGGGCTGGTGTACCGAACGCAGGAGCCGAAATCCGCCGCGCTGATCTTTCGCTCCGGGAAAATCGTCTGCACGGGCGCGAAGTCGACGGCCGACGTACACGAGAGCCTCCACATCGTCTTCGACAAGCTCCGCGAACTCCACATCCCCGTCGACGACGACCCGGATATCGTCGTCCAGAACATCGTCACGAGCGCCGACTTGGGGCGCAACCTCAATCTGAACGCCATCGCCATCGGCCTCGGTCTGGAGAACATCGAGTACGAACCCGAGCAGTTCCCGGGACTGGTCTATCGACTCGACGAACCCGACGTGGTCGCACTCCTCTTTGGCTCGGGCAAGCTCGTCATCACGGGCGGGAAACAGCCCGACGACGCCAAGGAAGCGGTCGACGTCATCGTCTCTCGACTCGAAGAGCTCGGCCTCTTGGGATAGTCGACGCGGATGGTCCCCTCGCTCGCATTACAGACGTCCGTCGGCACGGCGACTCCCCTCGCCGTCGCCGGCACCGCGGCGCTGTTCGCGCTCTTTCTCTCCCTGACCGCACACCTCGCGGCGCGAAACGTTCTCGGTGACGTCCCCGTTCGCGACGCCTTCCTCGTGGGCCCGCTTCCCGCCGCTATCGCCGTCGTCGCCGCCGCCCTCGAACTCCCGTCGCTGCCCGCCGTCGCCCTCGCTCTCGCCGTCGACGCGCTCCTCGTCCGGACCGTCTACGACCTCGACCGACGCCTGACGGCCGGCGTCACCCTCATCCACGCCGTCGTCAGCGTCATCCTCGGGAGCATCCTCTTCAGTCTCTACGTTCTCGCGCTGTCGGCACCGGGCTAACTACATCGAGGGCGTCGCGCACGCTCCGGACGGTGAGCGTCCCGAGGACACAGGCGACGCCGAGGACGACACCACTCGTCGCAGCGCCGGCGTCGCCCGCAAACAGCGCGACGACGTAGAGTACGAGGCCGAGTCCGCTCCCAGCGGTGAGCACGGTATCGGCGGCTGCGAGCGGCGAATCGAGGGTCAGCCCCAGTCCGAGAGTGCGGGTACTCATACCACACTCTTTGGTCCCTATTACCACATAATTTTCGTATACGTTCATTACATACCTTAGTTAAAATATCGAGCGTTGCGGGCGATGGAACGAATCTGGACGCCGATACGGGGCGAGCCGAACCGCTCGATTCGGGGACAGCCAACGATAAACCGCCACCGACGCACGGGTGGGGCATGGGACTCCGAGCAGTCGTGTGGAACGCGGCGGAGCGTCGTCCGCGCGCACCAGTCCGACTCTGTGTGCTGGTCGTCGTCGCCGTCGCACTCGTCGTCGGAACGGACCTCGTCGCGCGAGTCGCCGCCTCCGGCGTCGGGGCGTGGCTGACGGCGACGGTGGGCGACGCCGCGGCCCAGACCGTCGGCAGCGTCGCGAGCGTCGTCGTCTCGGGCGTGGCGCTCACCCTCGCCGTCGTCCTCACCGGCCGGTACGTCGACCGGCGACGACTGCGCGATTTCGGCTTCCGAATCGACCGCGACTGGTGGCTGGACTACGGGTTCGGCCTCGCGCTCGGCGCCACGTTGATGACGCTGGTCTTCGCCGTCGAACTCGCGGCGGGGTGGGTCCACATTACTGGAACCCTCCAGCCGCGGGGCGGCTTCCTCGTTCGCTTCGGCGGCCTCGTCGTCGCGTTCGTCGCCGTCGGCCTCTACGAGGAGCTCCTCCTGCGGGGGTACGTCCTGACGAACGCCGCGGAAGGGCTGGCCGGCCGCCTCGGTGACCGCGGGGCCATCGCCTCGGCGACTGCTTTCTCCTCGCTCCTGTTCGGCGTCGCCCACGGCAGCAACCCGAACGCGACGCTCGTGAGCACGGTTGCCATCGTCCTCGCGGGCGGGATGCTGGCGACGGGGTACGTCCTGACCGGCGAGCTCGCGATTCCGGTCGGCCTGCACACGACGTGGAACCTGTTTCAGGGCGGCGTCTACGGCTTCAACGTCTCCGGCATCGGCGTCGGGGCGAGCGTCGTCGCCGTCGAACAGAGCGGCCCGCGCCTCCTCACCGGGGGCGACTTCGGCCCCGAGGCGGGACTGGTCGGCCTCGGTGCGATGGCCGTCGGCACCCTCGCCATCGCCGGGTGGGTGCGCTGGCGGACCGGCGACGCCGGACTCGCGTCGTCGATAACGCTACCGGAGGTACGAAACAGAGAACGAGACGCCGACCGCTGGGAACCGACGCCGGACGAGCCGTGATTACTCGACGAGCCGCTCGATTTCGGTGACGAGAACGTCGCTCGCGCCCATCTCCTTGAGGTCGTTGATGACGCCGAACACCGCGCGCTCCTCGACGACGGCGTGGACGGCCACGTCGTCGGAGCCGGCCACGTCCATCACCGTCGGGCCGCCCATCCCCGGCAACACGTCGCGCACGTCGTCGAGTTGCTCCTCGGGGACGTTCAGCATCACGTAGCGGCGGTCCTCGGCGGCGAGGACGGACTCGAAGGCGGTGACCAACTGCTGGACCTTCTGGTCGTCGACGACGTCCGGCCGGGCGAACAGGCGGACGGAACTGGCGAGCACCTCCTCGATTTCGGCGAGGCGGTTCACGCGGAGGGTCGTCCCCGTCGACGTGATGTCGACGATGGCGTCGGCCATGTCGACGTGTGGGGTGAGCTCGGTGGCGCCCGTCACCTCGACCACCTCGGCGTCGACGCCGCGCTCGGCGAAAAAGTCGCGCGTGATGCGCGGGAACTCGGTGGCGACGGTGCCGCCGGCGAGGTCCGCGACGGTTTCGATATCGCCGTCCTCGGGGGCCGCGACGACGAGGCGACAGCGCCCGAACTCCAGATCGAGGAGGTCGACGAGGTCGTGGCCCGACTCGCGGACCTGGTCGAGACCGGTGATGCCGACGGCGGCGGCGCCGTCAGCGACGTACTCGGGGATGTCGGCGGCGCGAGCGAACAGCGCGGTCACGTCGGGATCGACGGTATCGGCGTAGAGCTTGCGGTCGGCGCCGCCTTCGAGATGCAGGCCGGCGCGTTCCAGCAGGTCGATCGACGGGTCGTGCAGGCGGCCCTTGTTGGGGACGGCGAGACGCATTGGCTCAGTTCTCGCGCCGACGGGGCAATTGCCTTGCGGTGCCGTCGAACGTTCAGGTCCGCAGCGTCGACGCGACGTGCTCGCTCGCTGAGGGTAGCTCTCGCGCCCGCGCCATCACCGTGAGATACGTCGAGACGGGGTATCGAAGCGAGGTCGCTCGCTCCTCGTCGTCCGCGTCGGCGAGTTCGGCGTCGACACCGGCCAGTCGGTCCGTCTCGTCGGCCAGTATCGAACGAGTCAGTACGGGCACCGACGGGTCTGCGTTCGCCGACTGCACGGCCCTCAGCGCCTCGCTCCGAATCGCCGACACGTCGTCGACCGACTCGATGGCGAATCGCTCCCCGTCGGCGACGCGGGCGCGGAGCGATTCGAAGGCCCGCAGGTCGACGACTGCGCGGTGTGCCCGCACCAGCGACCGCGCCAGCGACCCCTCGGCCCAGTCGAGTTCGTACTCGGGGTCGAGAGGCCGGTAGAGCTCTTCTAGCGCCTCGGCCGCCGGCGTCTCGCTCACGTCGACGCCCTCGACCTGCCACGGGCGCTCCGAGTCCACCGACGGCAGGTCCGCGCGCTCTGACTCGAAATCATCCCGGAGCGTCTCGCGGGCGGCGCGATAGCGCGAGCGGAGCGTCGGCGAGTCGTCGAGCGACGCGACGTGTCGGTCGTAGAGGTGTTCGGCGTCGTCGACGGCGACGCGAGCGCGCTCGATGTCCTCGGCGAGTTCGCCAACGCCGAGCGGGTTGCCTGGGCGGTAGCGTCTCGGGCGGTTCGTGTCGATATGCGTGTCGAGTCGTCGCTCGATGGCGGCGTGAACCACGAGCGCGGTCACGGGGTCGGCGCCGAGATACTCGTGGCGCTCGCGGAGCGCCTGCCGGTCCTCGCGGACGATAGTCGCGTCCGAGTGGAGGTCGTCGCGGGTCAGGCCGTCGTCGATGGCGCGCCACGACGCGGCGGCGAAGCGCGCCTCGGGCCGTGCGTCCGCGAAGCCGTCGAGTCGCTCGTAGTCGCTCGGCGCGTTCGCGGCGCGTTCGACGGCCTCGACGGCGTGCTCGCGGGCGTGGCTCACTCGCTCTCGGATGGCGCCGTTGGGAATCGCGTCGGGGCCGAGGTTCGCGGGCACCTCGTCGAGGAGGTCCCGCGCCCGCGTTTCGGTCGCTTCGAAGTGCGTCATCGAGATGTTGACGGGGATGCGCTCGGGGACCGTCGGCGAGCCGTCGGCGACGAGTTCGCGGAGTGCCGCCCCGTCGAGGGTCGTCGTATCGTCGCCGTTCGAGAGGGCACCACAACCGGCAGTCGCGACGGCGCCGGCGAGGGCGAGCGCCCGGCGGCGTGTGAGTCCCGTCATCGGCGCTCACTCTCGTTTCGGCGCTGGCGGAGGTGGTCGTTGCGGACCGCACAGGACGCCGAGCCACGACTCGACCCGTAGCCGTTGATGTCGGTCGGATCGAACGCGGCCGGAATGCGAATCAGCGTCGCGAGGGTGTCGCGAGCGTCGGTTTCACAGGCCACGTCGGCGTCGCGGTACTCGCGGGCGTAGCTCGTCTTGATGTCCGACTCGGACCACTCGACGTGACAGAGGTCCGTCGTGAAACACTCGCGGATGCTCGAGTGCTCGACGTACACCGTCGCGGAGTCGTAGTCCGTCTCCTCGAGGAAGGCGCGGGCGGTGTCGGCGCCGTCGACGGCCGCGATGCCGACGTTTGCCACCTCGTCGGCGCTGGTGACGAAGAAGTTGCCGCGTGTGTGGATGCGTACCTCGCCGTCGGTCGTCGTCGGTCGCTCGCCCGTCCAGAGGAGGGGCCCGCGGTCGGAGCGTCGCAGGCGACGCCATTCGGGGTCCATGGCGATGTTGCCGGTCGATTCGGAGGGATAGCTCGACTCCGAGGAAGTCTCGCCGGAACAGCCGGCGGCGCCCGTGAGGAGTGCCGCCGCTACGGACAGGGCGGTTCGGCGTGTCGTGGAGGGCATCGTCCGGTCTCCCGCCGCGACGACCAAATGCTTTCCGTCCAAACCCCGGGGCCTTAACCCGGCGGCGTCTGAGATGGCGGTATGCAGACGCTCGCGATTCGCGGCGGTCGCGTCCTCCGACCGGACATGACCGTCACCGAGGCGGACGTACTCGTCGACCGCGAGGGCGGCGACATCGTGGAGATTGGCCCGGACCTCGACGGCGACGAGACGCTGGACGCCACGGACGGTCTGGTGATGCCCGGTCTGGTGAACGCCCACACCCACGTCGCCATGACGCTCCTCCGGGGCTACGCCGACGACAAACCGCTGGAGACGTGGCTCCGCGAGGACATCTGGCCCGTCGAGGCGGCGCTCGAACCCGCAGACATCGAGGCGGGCGCCGAGCTCGGCATGGTGGAGATGATTCGGTCGGGGACGACGGCCTTCGCGGACATGTACTTCGAAATTGACCGCACGGCGGCGGCCGTCGACCGCGCGGGGACCCGGGCCGTCCTCGGTCACGGCGCCATCTCGGCGGGGAAAGACGACGAGGCGGCCCGCGCCGACATCGAGGAGAGCGTCGCGATGGCGGCACAGGTCGACGGCGCCGCCGACGGCCGGGTGTCGGGCGCGGTGATGCCTCATAGCCTCACGACGGTCACGCCCGAGTTGCTGGAATTCGCCGCCGAGCGAGCCCACGAGAAGGGCGTCCCCGTCCACTACCACGCCAACGAGACGCGGGACGAGGTCGACCCCATCGTGGACGAACGGGACCAGCGACCGCTGGCGTGGGCGCGTGACCTCGGCCTGTGTGGCAACGACGACTTCTTCGCCCACGGCGTCCACCTGGACGACAGCGAAATCGACCTGCTGGCCGAGACGGGGACGGGCGTCGTCCACTGCCCGGCCTCGAACATGAAACTCGCGTCGGGGATGGCCCCGGTCCAGCGATTGCTCGACGCGGGCGCGACGGTCGGTTTGGGCACCGACGGCGCCGCCTCGAACAACGACCTCGACCTCTTCGACGAGATGCGAGACGCGGCGATGCTCGGCAAGCTCGCGGCCGACGACGCGAGCGCCGTCGCAGCGCCCGACGCGGTGCGGATGGCGACGGCCGGCGGCGCCGACGTGTTGGGGCTGGACACCGGGCGTCTCGAACCCGGCGCGGCGGCGGACATTGCGGTGGTCGACTTCGACGCGCCGCACCTGACGCCGGGCCATGACCTGGTGAGCCACCTCGCGTACGCCGTCCGGGGCTCCGACGTTCGCCACACGGTGTGTGACGGCGACATTCTCATGCGGGACCGCGAGGTGCTGACGCTGGACGAGGAAGCCGTGGTGGAGCGCGCGGCCGAGCGGGCGCGAGCGTTGGTCGAGCGGGCGGAGTGACGAAGACGGTAGCGTTTTGCCCCGCCTCGCGCTACGGAGCGTATGACCCGCACGATAGCCGAGCGACTCGACGACCCCGAGGCCGCACAGGCCGAGGGCCGCCGGAAGATGGACTGGGCGGAGGCGCACATGCCCATCCTGGCGGAACTTCGCGAGTCGTTCGCGGCGGAACAGCCACTCGACGGCGAGCGAATCGCGATGGCGATGCACGTCGAGGCGAAGACGGCCGTCCTCGTCGAACTCCTCGCCATCGGCGGCGCAGAGGTAGCCATCACCGGCTGTAACCCCCTCTCGACGCAGGACGACGTGAGCGCGGCGCTCCACGCCGTCGACGGCGTCACCTCCTACGCCGCCCACGGCGTCGACACCGAGGAGTATTACGACGCTATCGAGGCCGTCGTCGACGTGGACCCGACCATCACCGTCGACGACGGCGCCGACATGGTGACGCACATCCACGACGAGCATCCGGAGCTGATTCCCCAGCTCAAGGGCGGATGCGAGGAGACGACGACCGGCGTCCACCGCCTGCGGTCGATGGCCGACGACGGCGCGCTCGACTACCCGATGTTCGCCGTCAACGACACGCCGATGAAGACGCTGTTCGACAACGTCCACGGCACCGGCGAGTCCGCGATGGCCAACATCGCGATGACGACGAACCTCGCCGTCGCCGGCAAGACAGTCGTCGTCGCCGGCTACGGCTACTGCGGCCGGGGCGTCGCGAAGAAGGCGTCCGGCATGAACGCCGACGTCGTCGTCACGGAAGTCGACCCCCGGCGCGCGCTCGAAGCCCACATGGAGGGCCACGAAGTGCTACCGATGAACGAGGCGGCCGCCGAGGGCGACATCTTCGTGACGACGACGGGCAACCGCGACGTGATTACGCGCGAGGACTTCGAGCAGATGGCCGACGGCGTCGTCCTCGCGAACGCCGGGCACTTCGACGTGGAAATCAATCTCGCCGAACTCGACGACTTGGCCGAGACGCGCCGAGAGGTGCGCGACGGCGTCGAGGAGTACGCCCTGCCCGACGGCCGGCGCGTGAACGTCCTCGCTGAGGGGCGACTGGTGAACCTCGCCGGCCCGCTGTCGATGGGTCACCCCGTCGAAGTGATGGACCAGAGCTTCGGCGTGCAGGCGGTCTGCGTGCGCGAACTCGCCGCCAACCCCGACGCCTACGACGCCGGCGTCCACGAGGTGCCGGACCGCCTCGACCGCGAGGTGGCGGAGGTGAAACTCGACGCCGAGGACATCGACATCGACACCCTCAGCGACGAACAGCGCGAATACATGGACTCCTGGGACCACGGGACCTGACGGGCACTTTATCAGGCACCGCCGCCCAGTCGGGCGTATGTCCGCGAACCGCAAGGGCGACCGCCGGGAGCGCGAACTCGTCAACGAACTCGACGCGGCGGGCTTCGCCGTCATGCGCGCGCCCGCGAGCGGAAGCGCGACGGAGCGTGACCTGCCGGACGTCCTCGCCGGCGACGGTGAGCAGTTCTACGCCATCGAGGCGAAATCGAGCGCCGGCGACCCCATCTATCTCACGGGCGAAGAGGTCGAGTCACTCATCTACTTCGCGCGCAACTTCGGCGCCAACGCCCGCATCGCCGTTCGCTTCGACCGCGAGGACTGGTACTTCTTCCACCCCGGCGACCTGCACGTCACCGACGGTGGCAACTACCGCGTGAAAAAGGAGACGGCGCTCCAAGACGGCACGGACCTCGACGGCCTCGTCGGCCACTCGACGCAGGCGCGCCTCGACGACACCTAAGCGGTCGTCGGGCCGGCGGCATCGATGCCGTCGGTGGGTGAGGGGCCAGCGTCGCGGTCCGTCACGGGACGGAGTCGCGACGCCGGGAACGCGTAGTGAGTCACGTCGCCGCCGCGACGGAGGGCGTCGAGATAGACCGCCCGGAAGACGGGTTCGTGACGCCCGTAGTCGGCGTTCGAGGGGTAGTCGGCGACGAGGCGACCTTCGTCGGTGGCGACGCTGTCGGCTCGGTCACCGGTCGCGGCGACGACGACGAGTCGGTCGCCGGTTTCGCGGTCACTGACGAGGGTCCCGGGGTCGATGGCGTGGCGCGCACAGAGTGCGGGCGCGTCGTCGCCCGTCGGGACGAACGTCCGCCCGCCACAGACCGCACAGACGGCGGTCCGCTGTCCGGGCGGCGGGACGAGTCCGTCGGTCACGTCGAGGGCGACCCGTCGGCGGTGTTTGCATCTGGCGTCCCGAATCTGGGCGTCGGGGCAGGTGCAGGACCGGGCGTCGAGGTCGACGACGTACGTGCCGCCGTCCGTCTCAACGGCGTAGCGGCCGTCGCGAAGCGGACGGACCGCCATGGGGTCGGTGCGGGCGCGGCGGGCGCGACCCGTGGTGTCCGCGGGCGGGCGGGTGGTCTTCGAGCGGGTAGCCGGCAGTGACGCGGGTGTGTGTTCTGGGTGCGTCATGGTGGGGGGAGCGACCGTCGCTCCGTTACCAACAGTAGGCGCTCGACACACCTAAACCCTCGTTCCGACGGGCTGTGGGTGGGCTACGCGGCAGTCAGGGATTCCGTCGGCATCGAAGGGCTTTTGCCGGGGCCGGCGGATTCCCGAGTATGGAACTCGAAGAGGGGATGGTTCGGAAAATCGCCATCTCCGTCGGCGCCGTCGGCCTCTTCGTCGCACTCGTCGCCGGAATCGGCATAACGTTCAGCGACGGTGGGATTGGGTCGACGGGCGGACTGGCGCTGGTCGGCACTATCGTCGTGTTCATCCTCGTGATGGCGGGCGTCGGTATCTTCCTCGCGGACTGAGGCTCAGTCGTCGGCTTCGGCGACGGCGGCCGCGTAGTATCGGAGCGGATGGTCGATAGTCTCACAGCGCTCGTCGGGGTTCACGCAGGCGTCGAACGTCTGCATCGTCGTACACGAGGGCGCCGGATACTGACTGCCGTCTTTGTCTTCGAGCACCGCCACTCGGTAGTCGAGCGAATCGTCGTCGAGGACGGGCCACCGCTGAGCGATGGTGTCGGCGTCGAGGCCGAGTGAGACGAGGAAGGCGGTGGCGGCGAAGGCCGCGTGTGCCGAGAGGTCGTCACCGTCGAGCGCCGCCTGCATACAGGGCGGGAACTGCTCGGGGGCGACGACGTCGACGGAGGGGAGGCGGTCGCGGTCCGCGAGTCGCTCCCGGAGCGTCGTCACGTCGTCGTCCAACGCCGCGGCGAGTTCGTCGCCGGCGGCGCTCCCCCGAACGTCGAAGGGGAGGCCGTCGACGACCCGGCGGCGGACCGCTTCGCGGAGCAGTCGGTGGAGTTCCTCGCCACGAACGGGCACCTCGCCGGCGGCCAGTTCGCGGTTGACGAGACGCCACTCGTCGCCCCAGTCGGTGTCGACGAGGCGGAGATACGCGGCCACGTCGACCCGAAACCAGGGGTGGTGGGCGTCGTCGCCCTCGCGGGTCACGGCGTCTGCGAGGTCGAACTCCGCGAGGACGGTGTCGAGGTCGGCCCGCGGGCGCGAGACGCTCTGTAGGTCGTCGTCGCTCGCGTTGAGGTCGGCCTGGAGGCGTTCGTGGGCGGTGTCTGCCTCCGCTTCCGCGTACTTCTCGACGGCGGCGCGCATATCGACCAGCGAGACGAGGATGCGCGCGATGGGATACGAGAGGAGTTCGTCGCGGTCGCTCCAGCGTTCGGGCGTCTCCGACTCGACGGTGCCCGACATGAGCGCGCGTTCGACGCGTTCGCGGGCGCGTTCGACCGCGGGGTCACCCTGCGTGACCAGTCGCGGCGGCGAGATATCGGCCCGCTGGACCGCCTCGCGCGCAGCGCGAAAGAACGGATACCGGGCGTAGAGCGGGTCGGGACGCATCGACCGACGGTTGTAGAGCGGGGTGGATAAGCGCGACGGTCACAACCACACGACCTAAGTTCGCGTCCACCCAGCGAGTAGTCGTGCCGACGTTCGAGTACCCGTGCCCGGAATGCCGGACGACCAACAGCCTCCACGACGCCGACTGCCGATTCGAGGGGACGCCGTGGGCCGACATCGAGGCGGCCTACGTCGACGTGGTGGCCGTACTCTCGGGCGGGGTGACCGACGCCGACGCGCTTCCCGAGGCCGTCACGGAGTGGGGACCGCTCCGGCAGGCCGCAGTCGAACGCCTCCGCCGCGACGGCCGCATCGACGACACCAACGACCGCCTGCGTCTCCTGCCCGCTGAGGAGTACCGCGAGGCGGTGTCGGTGCCCACCCGCGACCCCATCAAGACCATCTACGAGCGCGGGAGCGTCCCCGGCTGTCACGACAACGCCGTCTTCGCCATGATTGCCTGGTACGAGATGGTCGGCCTGTCGTGGGCGGAGACGAAACAGAACGTGACCGAGTGGCTCCGCGAGAGCGGAACGTGGGACCGCGGCGGCTTCGAGGAGGCATCGCCCGAGGCGCTGGTCGAGAAGAAACGCCACGTCTACGAGGCGGGGTACGGCTGGAAGGAGAAGGCGACGGCGGCCAAACGCGTCATCGACCGCAGCCTGTAACGGGCCGAAGAGTTTTTTCGACGGCCGTCGACTGCCCGCTATGGTCTCCGATTCCACCCTCAACGCCCTCCTCGGTGCCGCCGTGACCGTCGTGCTCTCGTTCATCCCGTTCTCGCCCGTCTTCGGCGGTGTCGTCGCCGCGTATCTCGACGAGGCCGACCACGCCGAAGGTGCGCGCCTCGGCGCGATTTCGGGGTTGATTGCCTCCGTGCCGCTCGTGCTCATCGGCCTCCTCGCGTTCGTCGTCTTCGGCGTCTTCCTCGGCGTCGCAGACCCGGGGATGGCGTTCGGCGCCCTCGGGATACTCCTCCTCCTCCTCGTCGGCGGCGGGGTTACGCTCGCCTACACCGTCGGACTGAGCGCGCTCGGCGGGTATCTGGGGTCGTATCTGGTGGACGAAATCTGAGTTCGGTGGCAGGTACGAGGAGTTCGGCGAGCCTCGCTATCGTTCGGCCACGCCATTACGGACACGATAGAGTCCGATTCTCCGGCGATGTGCAACCTCGATAGTGACGAATGCAGTTCCTCCACCGAAACCTTTTGACTGTAAACGTTGTAAGGATTGACAGAGGAGTCGAGACGTATGTCCAACGCCAGCAAGCGAATTCCGGTCACGGAAGAACGGTGGAAAGAACTGAACGACCTCAAGGAGGCGGGCGAGACGTACGACGACTTGCTGGGGGAACTGATTCGAGAACACCAGCGCCGCCAACTCGCCGAGCGAGCGACGGAAGTCCGTGAAGCGGACACTGACGAACTGACATCGCTCGATGAGTTATGAGGTCCTCCTCGCGGAGGAAGCCCGTGAGTACGTCGCCGCGCTAGATGAGAAGAGCACCCGCATCGTGACGGACAACCTTCGGAACTTAGCGGACGATCCGTATCCGAGACCGGATTCGGGAGCCGGTGACAAAGAGAAGCTGGTGCTCGAGGGGGCGGAGCTCTATCGTCTGCATATCGGTCGGACCCACACCGCGTTCTACGACGTTCTCGAAGCGGACGAGGAAGTCCGTGTCATCGAAATCATGGACATCGACGAGGCGCACAAGCGCTACGGATTCGACTGATACGGTATCGTGGTTGGCCGAATAGGCACATGGGAGTCCTGCGAGGAGTTCGGCGGGCCTCGCTGACGCTCGGCCACGCCATTACGGGCACGATGGGATTTGAACCCACGACCGTCGGATGCCTTCCCCCACACGCGACCGCGCGGAGTTAGAAGTCCGACGCTCTATCCGGACTGAGCTACGTGCCCTCACCGGGGAGAACGGGGGACGGTCAAAAAACGGTTCGGAACGCCCATCAGCCATCGAAGCGGTACAGCGACGTGACGTAGGGCAGGCGGTCGAACATCGGAACCGCGAGCGGCAAGCCGACGATAGTAATAGCGAGGAAGCTCGCGACGTTCGCCCATATCCAGCCGAGCCACCAGCCGACGAGGACGAAGTAGAGGGCCCGGAGCGCGAGCGAACGCTGGCCCGTCGAATCCTCGTGGGCGTCAAGCGAGCGGGGTTCTTTCAGCGTCAGGACGGTGGGGATGAGATTTATGAGTTTGATGCCGATGGGGGCGCCGACGACGGTCGCACAGAGGAACCACGCGGCGTTGACGACGGCGGGCGTGGCCCACCAGCCGACGACGACGAACCAGAGGGCGCGCGTGAGGAGGGAGCGTTGTGCCATACGTTCCAGAGGGTGACAGCGGGCAAAAGGCTGGCGCGGCGGCGAAGGCAGAGTATAAGCCTGCGAAGCGGGTAGTCGTGTTCGATGAAGGTACTCGGAACCGTCGGGCTCCCCGGAAGCGGGAAGGGGGAGGCCGCGGCAGTCGCCCGCGAGGCCGGCGTCCCGGTCGTCACGATGGGCGACGTCATCCGCGAGGCGTGTCGCGACCGGGGGCTCGACCCAGCGGAACACCACGGGTCGGTCGCGACGGCGCTCCGCGAGGAGGAGGGCGAGACGGCCATCGCCGAGCGGTCGCTTCCGCTCATCGAGTCGTCGCTGGAGGAGGCGGAGACAGTGCTCGTCGACGGGTTGCGCTCGCCCGCCGAAATCGAACGCTTCGAGGACGCCTTCGGGGACGGGTTCGTCCTCGTGAGCATCGAGGCGCCGTTCGAGACGCGCGCGGAGCGGTTGGCCGACCGCGGCCGCGACGACACGGACCTCAACCGCGAGGCGTTGCGGGCGCGCGAGGAGCGCGAACTCGGGTTCGGCATGGGCGAGGTGATGGACCGAGCGGACGTGACGGTACAGAACACGGCGTCGCTCGAATCGTTCCGCGAGCGGATTCGCGAGTTGCTGGAGGACGACTTATGATCTATCAGATCGACGTGCGGGTGGTCGCACCCGTCCGAGATACGGAAGTGACGGACCGAGTGGTAGACGCAGTTCGGAACCTGTTCCCGAACGCGGAGACGGAACAGGAACCGGGGCGAATCGTCGCCGAGGCGCATTCGATGGACGACTTCGCCGAGCGACTGCACGAACAGGAGATTCTCGACACCGCGCGCCGCCAGTTCCTCGGCAGCGCCGACGAGGACGGCTTCTCGTTCGCACTCAAAAAGCAGGCGGCGTTCGAGGGCGTCGTCAACTTCGCGGTGGGCAATCCGGACGAACTCGGCGACATCGAGGTGCAGGTGACCGTCCACGACCCCGACGTGGAGACAGTCATCGACCACGTCGCGCCGCCGACGGAAGAGGGCAAGCCGATTCAGCCCGACGAGTAACTTTTCTCGCTCGGCGGTGACGGTCGGCTATGGAGTTCACCGTCTCGACCGACACGCGCCTCGAAGCCGTCGACATCACCGACCGCGTCGAGTCGGCAGTAGCGGCGCGGGAGCGAAATGCACCGACAGCGACGGTCTTCGTCGAACACACCACCGCGGGCGTCGTCGTCAACGAAGCCGAACCGCGCCTGCTGGACGACGTGGAAACGTTCCTCTCGGAGTTGGTCCCCGACGAGGGGTGGCGCCACGACGAGCTGGACGGGAACGCCGATTCCCACCTCCGGACACTCGTCCTCGGCGCCTCGGAGACGGTTCCGGTCGACGACGGGGAGGTGGCGCTCGGGCGGTGGCAGTCGATGCTGCTGGTCGAGTGCGACGGGCCGCGGGAGCGGACGGTCCGAGTCGTCTAGACGAACACGAGGACGGCGAGATAGAGGAGGACGACGCCGAGAACGTCGCAGGTGTTGGTGACGACGGGAATCACCACGTCGTCGGGGTCGAGTTCGAACCGGTAGGCGGCGTAGGTGGCGACGACGGTGACGAGGACGGCGAGGACGGCCAGCGAGAGCCCACTCGATATCGAGACGGCGAGGACCGTCCACGGCGAGAGTTCGGTCGACCCCGTGAGCGCGGTCAGGCCCCACGCCCCCAGTCCGACGACGGGGAAGATGGAGGCCGCGAGCGCAACGGTGGCGACGGCGTTGCCGGCGAGCGATTCGTCGGCCGGGGAAAACGAGAGCGTCCCGAGGTGGAAGGCCGTCGAGAGGCGCGCGGCGAGGACGCTCCCGAGGTTGCCCGCCGTGCCGATGGTGACGGGGACGAGGACGAGCAGGGAGGGGTAGCGAAGCAGCGTTGTCTCGAACCGGCCGAGGACGAGCCCGCTCCCGATTTCGACCAATGTGAGCACGAGGAGGACGGGGAGCATGGCCCGCGAGATGGCGCGGACGGTCCACGCGGTGCTCACTCACCCACCCCCCGCGACGAGCGCGACGGTTCGGACCGCGATTAGGAGAAAGAGGATACCGAAGACGTCGCCCGTCGTCGTGACGAGGGGGCCGACGAGCGTGTCGGGGTTGTGGCCGCGGCGGTAGCCAGCGAAGACGACGGTGACGACGACGGCGACGAGGGTCACGCCGGAGAGCAGACCCGCAATGAGGGCGATGCCGAGCATTCGGGGGAGGCTCGCGACGGGGTTGCCGAGCGTCGTGAGGATGACGACGACGGCGGCGGCGGCGAACAGCGACGTGACGATACCGTTGGCCAGGGCCGCCGCCACCGCCGCCCGGAGGCGCCGGTCACCGGCGGCGACGCGTGGCTCTATCAACCCCTGATGGAGCCCGGTCGCCAAGCGTGCCCCGAGCGACCCGTAGACGTTCCCGCGGGTCGCGAGGAGGGCCGGGACGAGAACGAGGAGTCCGGGGACCGAGCGAAGGTCGGCGCGCATCCCGCCGAGGACGACGCCGGCGAGAAGGCCGCCGACGAGGCTGGCGCCGAGTGCCGGGAGCGCCTCGCGATAGGCCTCGACGGCAACCTCGCGGACGGTCATCGTTGGGAGGGACGTAGCCCTGCATGAAAAGTATCGGGCTATCCGGTGTGGGGAGCGTTATCCGAACGGACCCATCCCGCCCATGCCGCCCATGCCGCCGCCACCGCCGCCGTCGCCTTGCTGCATCTTCTTCATCATGCGCTGCATGTCGCCGTCGCCCATCCCCTGGAACTGTTTGATGGTCCGCTCCATCATCTTGTGCTGTTCGAGGAGTTCGCGGATGGACTCCTCGTCGACGCCGGCGCCGCGGGCGATGCGCTCGACGCGCTCTTGGCCGATGGTTCGGGGGTTCTCCAGTTCGTCCTCGGTCATCGAGTCCATGGCGACGTCGAAGGTTCGCATCCGGTCCTGAGTCACGTCCATCGCGTCGTCGGGCAACTGGTCCATCAGCCCGCCGCCCATGCCGGGAATCATGTCCATCACCTGGTCGAGCGGCCCCATGTTGTTCATCGCCTCCATCTGCTTTTGCATGTCCTTCAGGGTGAACGACCCCTCCATGATGTCTTGGGGCTCCCAGTCGTCCTCCTCGTCGCCCGTCTCGGCCATCGCGCGCTCGACGCGCTCGGAGAGCTGTTTGAGGTCGCCCATCCCGAGCAGTCGGGAGATGAAGCCGTTGGGCTCGAAGCGCTCGATGTCCTGTACCGTCTCACCGGTCCCGAGGAAGGCGATAGAGGAATTCGTCTCGTTGACGGCGGTCAGCGCACCGCCACCTTTCGCTGTCCCGTCGAGTTTCGTGATGACGACGCCGTCGATGCCGATGGAGTCGTCGAACTGCTGGGCTTGGTCTTTGGCGCCCTGTCCGATGGCGGCGTCGAGGACGAGCAAGGAGCGGTCGGGGTCGACCGTCGAATCTATCTCCTCGATTTCGTCGATGAGGTCGTCTTCGAGGGCGTGTCGACCCGCCGTGTCGACGATGTGAACGTCGGCGTCTGAAGTCGCTTCCAACCCTTCACGGGCAATCTCGACCGGGTCGTCCGAGTCGGGGTCGCCGTAGAACTCCACCTCGGCACGGTCGGACATCTGCTCGGCCTGTTCGTACGCGCCGGGGCGGAAGGTGTCGGTCTGGATGACCGCGGGACGGAGTCCCTTCTTCGAGAACCACCACGCCATCTTCGCCGCGGAGGTGGTCTTCCCCGACCCCTGGAGGCCGGCGAGGAGGATGGTCTGCGGTTCGAGCGGAATCTCCGTCGAGTCGCCGATGAGGTCGACCAGTTCTTCGTAGACGATTTTGAGGACGTGGTCGCGGGCGCTGGTGCCACCCGGTGGTTCCTCTTCGAGCGCTCGCGTCTCGATGGCGTCCGAGAGCTCCATCACGAGGTCGACGTCGACGTCCGCCTGGAGCAAGGAGCGCTGAATCTCCTTGACGACCTCCTCGACGTCGTCCTCGTCGAGACGGGACTTCCCCTGAAGTTTGGAGAGAGTGCCGCGCAGGGAACTCCCCAGATTGTCGAGTACCATTACCATTCGCTACGCGCTGGCGCCGGTAAAGGCTTTGTTCACCGGGAGAGCCGGGGACGCCTATAAGTCGGTCGGGGGCCAACGCGAGTCGATGCAGCGGCGTCACTACCTCCGCACGCTGGGTGCGCTGACGGCCGGGAGCGGCCTCGCCGGCTGTGCGGATTCGGCGACCGAGACGACATCGACGGGCGAGCGGAGCGAGACGCCGCCGGCCACCGCGACTGCGACGGCCACCACCACGTCGACGCCCCAACCGACGTCGCGAACTCTCGACCCCTATCGCTCGTGGCTCGTCGCGCCGACGCCCGTGACGCCGCACACCTACGAGTTCACGCACCTCTCGCTGGCCGCGGTCCGGCGCGACGCCACGCCGTCGTTCGCCGAATCGCTGGACACCTACTGGCGCCAGCGAAGCGAGGCGTACTTCGGGGTCCCCATCCCCGTCGACGCCCTCGACGCCGTCCTCACGGTGAACCACGCCGGCGACCCCGACGAGTCCTATCGCGTCGCTGGCGGGTCGTTCGACCCCGACGCCCTTCGGAGTGCGCTCGCCGAGGCGGGCTTTACCGCCACCGGCTTCGTCGACGACGTGCAGCGATTCACGCGGACCGAGGACGGCGTGCGGCGCGTCGTCGGCCTCCATCCAGACGTCTTCCTCACTATCGGCGCCCCCGACGCCACGACCGACCCACTCGCGACGGCGCTCGACCAGCAGGCGGCGGGCGAAGTCCACACGGCCGATGATTCGGGGCTCGCCGCACTGGTCGACTACTTCGGGACGGCGGACTACGCGACGGGGTACGAACTCGAACCCGCAGAGGACACGTATCCGCTCAGTAACGCCGTCGCGACGGGGCGGCGCCTCGATATCGAGGGCGACACGACGTGGACCGAACGGGTGTACGTCCTCCCGCCGGACGCGACTATCGACCGGGCCGCCGTCGAGGACAAAATCGAGACGCGACACGCCGGCCAGCCCATCGAGGAGTTCCGACGCGAGGGTCGAATCGTCGCCGTCGGCGGCGAAGTGGAGAGCTCGCTGGTTCGGCTGGTGTAGCCGGAAAACCCTTAGTCGTACTCGTCCAGAGAGAGTGTATGTCCTCCAGACGTGACGTCATCGGTGGTCTCGGACTCGCCTTCGTGACCGGACTGGCCGGCTGTAGCGCCCTCAACTCCCCGGATCCGACCGTCGTCGACACCGAAGTCGACGGCGGCATCGACTCCCTGTTCGGTGACACCGACATCTACGTCGTCGTCCAGAACGACGGCGGCGCCGGCGACGTGGACGTGACGCTCGAGCTCCTCGACAGCGAGGGGACGGTGCTCCTCGACGAGACACAGACCGTCGAGTTCGACGCCGACGAGCGAAAGCGCGTGACCTTCTCCGTCGACGTGCCGGAAGACGCCGAAGAGATGAACGCGACGGCGACGGCGGCGTAGGGGGCTCGGGCGGATTCGAACCACGCCGACTTCGGTCGCGATGCTCTCTCGTCGTCTACTTCGAATCGCTCTCACGTCACAAAATCCGAGTGGGCTCGGGCGGATTCGAACCACGGTCACTCCGCTCGCTCACGCTCGCTTCGTTCCCTGATTCGAACCGCCCTCGGGACGACAACCCGTTCGCTGTCGCTCACGGGTTGTAGTGGGCTCGGGCGGATTCGAACCACCGGTCTCGGCCTTGTAAAGGCCGCGTCATAACCAACTAGACCACGAGCCCTCGTCGCACCGTCGGTCCCGGGGCCGAATAACGGTTTCTGTCTCTCGCCGCGAAACCCTTACCGTCGCGCGTCCGATTCGTGCAGTATGCGCCGCACGACTCGACTCGCCCTCGTCTGCTGTCTCGTCGTCGGCCTCGCTGGCTGTGCCGGTGTCGGGTCGACGCCCACCGCGACCGACACGCAGGCGCCCGTGACCGCCGACGCGACGACGACGGCGACCCCCACCGCGACGCCCGAACCGGTCGCCACGCCCGGCAGCGACTACGACACTGCGACAGTCACCATCAGCGCCGAGAACGGGACGCAGGTGGCGACGGTGGAGGCGTGGGTGGCGGACGACTTCGGCAAACGCTACACCGGCCTGAGCGAGACGGAAGCCCTCGAACCGGGCCAGGGGATGCTGTTCGTCCACGGGCAGGAGGGGAATCACGCCTACGTGATGCGGAACATGGACTTCCCGCTCGACATGGTCTTTATCGCCGAGAACGGCACTATCACGACGATTCATCACGCGCCGCTGGAATCCGACGACGACGACCTGACCCAGTATTCGGGGCGCTCGAAGTACGTCCTCGAAGTGCCGTACGGATACACCAACGAGACGGGCGTCGAAGTCGGCGACCGGGTCGACATCGATCGATGACGGGGCTCGACGCGTTGGCCGACCAGGAGGGCTGGCACGTCGAGGGATTCGCGGCCCGCGTCCACTACAAGGGCGAGGGCGACCGCTACGCCGTCGAATACTACGAGCCGAGCGACTGCGTGCTCTACTGGAAGGTGAAAGGCGACGGCGAGACGGCGGTGCCGGTGGGGCGGGACACGGTCCCCGACCCACTCCGCGAGCGAGTGCGAATCGACCTCGACGCGGCGGGCATCGACCCCGACGTCGAAGGGCGATCGCTGTAAATCCGTTCGAGAGGCCGCGAGCCGCCCAAAACCCCAAATACGCAGGGCGCCAACGGAGTGGTATGACATCGACACTCGGCCGCGTCGCGGTGGCGCTTCTCGTGACGCTCTCGTTCGCGGCTGGCGCGGCACCCGTGACCGCGCAATCCGAACAGCCGGCGTGGTCGGACGAGCTCTTCACCGACTTACAGGACATGCAGCCCCGATACAACGGGAACGTCACCGAGGCCAACATGAGCTTCGGCGAACGACAGGTGTTCAACCAAATCAGCGGCAACGTCGTCAACGTCTACTTCGTCGGGACGGACGTGGTCTTCTCCTTCTACATGCGCCCCGACGGCACGCTCACCGACCTCCGGCAGTCGGGCCGTGACGACGCCGACCTGAAGATGGAGATGACGCGTGACACGGCAGAGGGTCTAGTCAGCGCCGACAACCCGGTGCCTCGGTTCGTCAAGGCCGTCAACGACGGGCGCGTCGTCCAGAAGCAGGGTCCGCGCATCGTCCGCGGCATCGTCATCAACGGCGAAGACGGAAATCCGGTCAAGCAGGCGACGTGGGGGATAATCAACGTCGTCAACGGCCTCAGATAAGTAGCGATTTGTGACCGGGGCCCGTCGTGGACAGGCATGAGCGTCCAAGCCGAGTTCGACAGGTGGGCCGCGGCGGGGAAAGACAAGGGAATGGAGGAGCGCCACTGGCACACCGCCAAGGAAGCGCTCGCGCGGATGCCCGTCGAAGCCGGCGAGACGGTGCTCGATTTGGGCACCGGGTCGGGCTACGCGCTCCGCGCCCTCCGCGAGACGCGTGACGTAGGACGGAGCGTCGGCCTCGACGCGTCGACGGCGATGGTAGACAACGCCCGCAGTTACACCGACGACCCGACGCTGGAGTTCCTCGCCGGCGACTTCGAACACCTTCCCTTCGCGGCGGACAGCATCGACCACGCGTGGTCGATGGAGGCGTTCTACTACGCGCAGGACCCCGCAGCGGTGTTGTCGGAGCTCCGGCGCGTGCTCCGCCCGGGTGGGACCTTCTTCTGTGCGGTAAACTTCTTCGAGGAGAGCGTCCACACCCACGAGTGGCAGGACACGGTGGGCGTCGAGATGCAACTGTGGGACCGCCAGCAGTACCGCGAGTCCTTCCGCGAGGCAGGCTTTCACGTGGCCGAACAGGACACGATTCCGGACCGCGAAATCGACATTCCGCCCGCCGATGCCTTCCCGACCGAGGACTGGGAGTCCCGCGAAGCGATGGTCGACCGCTACCGGACGTGGGGGACGCTCCTGACGGTCGGCGTCGCTCCGTAGCGGGGGCTTTTGTCGGCGCCGACCCAACCGACTCGACGTGTCCGCTCGATCACGACTCGCGCTCGCCCGCCGCGTCGTCCGCGAGGTGCAGGCACGCGACGTCACACTATTGGCTGCCAGTATCGCGTACTATGCGTTCGTCTCCCTGCTCCCGCTACTCGTCCTGACGACTGTCGTCGCCACCGCGGTCGGCGGCGCCGAACTCCGGGCCGCGGTGCTGGACCTCGCCGGGCAGTATCTCCTGCCGGTGGGACAGGGGGTCGTCGGTGAGGCCCTCTCGAACACGACCGGCCGGGGTGGCCTGACGGTCGTCGGCGTCGCGCTCCTACTCTGGAGTTCGCTCAAGCTCTTCCGCGGCATCGATACTGCGTTCGCGCGCGTCTACGGCTCCGAGTCCCGGGGGCTCCTCGGGAGCCTCCGAATCGGCGTGACCGTCCTCGGCGCCGTCGGCGCGGGCGCGCTCGGCGGCATCGCACTCGTCGGCGCCCTCACCCTGTTTCGGACGCCAGTCGCGGCGCTCGTGCCCCTGCTCCTGTTCTGTGTCCTCGTCGTCGCCCTGCTGCCGGTGTACTACCTGACGCCGTCGACCGCGCTGTCACTCAGGAAGGCGCTTCCGGGCGCGATTTTCTGTGCTGTCGGGTGGACGGGCCTCGGGACGGGGTTCGCCCTCTACGCGGCCGTCGCGACGACGAGCGGGCGGTTCGCGCTCTACGGCGTCCTCGGCGCCATCCTTCTGCTCGTGACGTGGTTCTATCTCGCGGGGCTGGTCATGCTCGTCGGCGCGACGCTCAACGCCGTCCTCGCGGAGGCGACGGTGGCTCGGAATCGGCAGGTACAACACTCGCCAGACCGAGACCAGCAGACGACGGCAATGACCGGCGACGACACGCGAGACGACGCAGAGCCCTCCCCCGCCCCGGACATCGAGGACCTCGAAGACCGGCTGGACGAGGTCCGCGCCGACCTCGACGAGTTCGAGAGCGACGTCGACGCGCGGACGGTCGACCGCTCCGACCTCGAAGCGGAGCTGAAGGCGTACGTTCGCAACCGGATGCGCCGCGGCCACGCTCGGGGTTGGGGCCCCTATCTCGTGCTCCTCTACGGGACGGCCATGACGCTGGGAGCCTTTTACCTCCTCAACAGCGACCTGCTCGCCGTCGTCGCCATGATAATCATCTTCCTCTCGACGCTCGGGCTGTACGTCCTCTTCGTCCTGTTCGGACTGGGGCTCTCGGCGCTCGGGTCGCCCGTCCGGCTCGTCCGCCGCTTCCGTCGCTAACGGAACGCGGAGTATTTACTCCTCGGCGCGTATGTCTCGCGCATGAGACACGTCGTCGCCGCGGCCGCCGACCGCGGCATCGGCGAAACGAGCGTCGTCGAGACGGCGCCGGACGCGCTCGTCGACCTGTTCGGCGCGCTCACCTACCTCGGCGACCCCGTTGGACTGTTGGTACTCGTCACCGCCGGCTACCTGCTGGCGGACCACCTCGACATCGGGACGCCGCGCATGGCCGCCGCCATCGCCATCGCACTCGGCGGCTTCGCGCTGACGCTCGCGCTCAAACACGCCTTCACGCTCCCCCGGCCGCCGGGCGCAGGCACCGACGGCTACGGCTTCCCGAGCGGCCACGCCATCGGCGCGACAGTCGTCTACGGCGGCCTCGTCGGCCTGCTCTCGCCGCGTCGAATCAGGTCGCGACACTACTGGGGCGCTGCAGGGGTCATCGCACTCGTCGCCGCGTCGCGAGTCGTCATCGGCGTCCACTACCTCGTAGACGTATTCGTCGGCGTCGGCGTCGGCGTCGCGTACCTCGCCGTCGCCACCCGCGTCGGTCCCGGCTGGACCCCGGACCGCGTGACATCCGTCGCGGTCCAGCGGACGTTCGCGCTCGCAGTCGGCGTCGGACTGGTGGCGCTGAGCATCGACGTGGTGCTGGATACGGTCATCGCCGTCGCCGCCGCGGCGGGTGGGTGGCTCGGCTGGCGACTCGCCGGTGACCGCGCCCTCGAAGCGACCGGGTCGACACGACGACTCGTCGCCTCGCTGGCCTTCCTCCCCGTCGTCGCGATTACGGCTGGGACCGTCGTCGAGGGGGGCGTCTCGCTCCCCGTGGCGGCGGCGCTGGCAGGGGGCGTCGTCGCGCTGATTCTCGCGTTGCCGGGGCTACCGCTCTGGAGCGAACGCTCGGCGGCCTGAGTCGCGTCGCGAAAAAAGGTCGGAGACGGGGCGTTAGAACTTCTCGAGGTAGCGGTCGAGTTCCCAGTCGGAGACTTCGACGATGTACTCGCCGAACTCCTGGGACTTGGCCTCGATGAACTTCTCGGAGACGTGTTCGCCCATGGCGCTTTTGATACGCTCGTCGTCCTCGAAGGCCTCGACGGCCTCGCCGAGGTTGGACGGGAGCGTCGTGATGCCGTACTCGTCGCGCTTCTCGGCGTCGAACTCGTAGATGTTCTCGCGGACCGGGTCGGGGCAGTCGAGGTCGTTCTCGATGCCGTCGAGACCGGCGTGAATCATGGCCGCGAAGGCGAGGTAAGGGTTACACGACGGGTCCGGCGAACGCAGTTCGATGCGCGACGCGGCGGGCACGCGGGCCGCGGGCTTGCGGACGAGCGCCGAGCGGTTGCGGTCGGACCAGGCGACGTAGACGGGAGCCTCGTAGCCCGGCACCAGGCGCTTGTAGCTGTTGACGGTCGGGTTGGCGATGGCCGTGATGGCCGGGGCGTGTTCGAGGACACCGGCGAGGTAGCTCTTGGCCGTGTCGCTGAGGTTGAACTCGTCGTCCTCGTCGTGGAACGCGTTCTCGCCGTCCTCGGTGAACAGCGACATGTGGGTGTGCATCCCCGAGCCGTTGATTCGCGCGATGGGCTTGGGCATGAACGTCGCGTGCAGGTCGTGTTCCGCCGCGATGGCGCGAACGACCGCACGGAAGGTGGCGACGTTGTCGGCCGTCGTCAGCGCGTCGTCGTACGTGAAGTTAATCTCGTGCTGACCCTCGGCGACCTCGTGGTGGCTGGCCTCGATGTCGAAGCCCATGCTCTCCAGGCCGTAGATGATGTCACGGCGCACGTCGGACGCGAGGTCTTTCGGTGCGAGGTCGAAGTAGCCGCCAACGTCGTTCGTGACGGTCGTCGCGCGACCGTCCTCGTCTTCCTCGAACAGGAAGAACTCCGGTTCGGGGGCCATGTTGACCTGATAGCCCATATCGTTGGCGCGCTCGATGGCGCTTTTGAGGACACCACGCGGGTCGCCCGAGAACGGCTCGCCGGTGGACGTGTCGATCACGTCACAGATGAGCCGAGCGGTCGCGCCCTCGTCGTCGTCGCGCCACGGCAGAACAGCGAACGTCTCGGGGTCGGGGTCGAGACGCATGTCGGACTCCTGAATGCGGACGAAGCCGTCGATGGAGGAACCGTCGAAGTAGATGCCCTCGGTGAACGCCTTCTCCGCCTGCGACGCCGGCACCGAGACGTTCTTGACCGTCCCGAGAATGTCGGTGAACTGCATCCGGAGGAAGTCGACGTTTTCTTCCTCGATTTCGTCGATTACTTCCTGTTCTGTCTCCGTCAGACCGCCGTCAGTCGCCATATTTTCGTCCGTCATGTTCTGGACAGGGTTAATCTATACTCCTAGTATTAAGCCCTTTTTGTTGAGTGCAATTTACTCGACGCTCGCAACGGAATTGGATATTCGTAAACTTCTATACCCCCCGAACCGTGTGTGACTACCATGACGTACGAAAATCTCGACGCCAAGCTGATTAACGCACTCCTCGGCGACGGTCGAGCGAGCCTTCGAAGCCTGGCCGAAGAACTCGACGTGTCCGTCACCACCGTCTCGAATCACCTCCGTGACCTGGAGGACGAGGGCGTCATCGAAGGGTACACGCCGCGTGTCAACTACGACGCCCTCGGCTACGACGTGACGGCCATCCTCCAGTTGAAGGTGGAGGGGAGTGCCCTGCCCTCGGTCACCGAGAGCCTGCGCGAGCAGAAACAGATGATTAGTGTCTACGAGGTCACGGGCGACTACGACGTCATCGCCATCGGCAAGTTCCTCGATACCGACGGCATGAACCAGCAGATCAAGACGCTGCTGACCGACGCCGACATCCGCGAGTCCAACACGAGCGTCGTCCTCAACGCCGCCGTCGAGAACAAGCAGTTCAACCTCGACGTCGACGAAGAGGAGTAACTACCGTCGCCCCGCGAGCACCCGGGGCGAGCTATTCAACGACTGCCGAGTGGCGACGCTAGAACCCGTCCTCGAACACGAAGGTCCACGTCCCACTTTTTCCCGCATTGCTACGCTCGCGGCAAAAAACTGGACCAAAAACCCTAGAACCCGTCTTCGAACACGAAGGTGCCGTCGCGCTGGACGACTTCACCGTCGACTTCGATGACCGACTCCTCGGACATGTCGACGATCATGTCGACGTGTTCGGCGCTCTCGTTGCGCTCGTTCCCCTCACCGACGGTGTCGGCGTAGGCGTTCCCGACCGCCATGTGGACGGTGTCGCCCATCTTCTCGTCGAACAGCATGTTGTACGTGAACTGGTCGATAGAGCGGTTCATCCCGATGCCGAGTTCGCCGAGGTAGCGGGCGCCCTCGTCAGTCTCCAAAATTCCGGTGAGCACGTCCTCGTTGCGCTCGGCGCTGTGACCGACGACCTTGCCGTCTTCGAAGCGGAGCCGTGCGTCCTCGATTTCCTTGCCCTTCCGGTAGAGCGGCAGGTCGAAGTGGACGTACCCCTCGACGGACTCCTTGACCGGCGCGGTGAACACCTCGCCGCCGGGCAGGTTGTGTTCGCCGTAGTCGTTGAGCGTCGGGTTGCCCGCGACGGACATGGTGATGTCCGTCTCGTCGCCACTCTTGATGCGCACCTCGTCGGCGCCGTCGAGGATGTCGACCATCTGGGCCTGATGCTCACGCTGGGCGTCCCAGTCGAGGGTGACAGCGTCCCAGACGAACTCCTCGTAGGCCTCGGTGCTCATCCCGGCGAGTTGGGCGTGGCCGGACGAGGGGTACTGCGTGAGACACCACCGCTTCTCCAGTCGCTCGTCGAGGACGGGCCGCATCGCCCGGCGGTAGGCGGCGTTGGTGTCCGGGGACACGTCGCTCTGCTCGGAGACGTTCGCGCCGCCGCGGGCGATGACGAACGCGTCCGCTTCCTCGAAGAGGGCAAGCTGGTGACTCGGCGTCTCGAAATCGTCCGCGTCGCTCGCGCGGAGATACGCCCGCGCGGCGCGCTCGGAGTTGTTCATGAAGACGGGGTTGGCGCCCCGCTCGCCGAGCGCTTCGTGGAGCGCGACGGCGAGGTCCTCCGCCTCCGCCGGCATGGTGACGACGACGTTGTCGCCGGCCTCGATTCGCGTCGAGTGGTCGACGATGGTCTCTGCGTGCGTGCGAATGCGCGGGTCCATGTGACCGCCTTCCGGCGCGGGCGGCAAAGCCTTTCGGAGTGGAACTTGCCGTTCAGAGTTCCGGTTCGATGTAGACGAACGACACGCGTTCGTCGTGGGCGCGGAGTTTCTCGTCGATGCGCGCGATGTCGTCGTCGATGCCCCCGGTGTCGAGGTCGGCGGCGAAGCTCACGTCGGCGGTGACGAGGATGTCGGTCGGGCCGACGAACATCGTCCGGAAGCGGTCGACGTGTTCGACGCCGGGGTGGTCGGCGATGATGGACTCGAACTCGGCTTCGCGGCCAGCGGGTACGCTCTCGCCGAGGAGGAGGCGCTTGTTCTCCCACGCCAGCGCGAGCGCGAAGAACATGAGGAGGACGCCGATGACCGCCGCGGAGACGGCGTCGTAGATGTGGTTCCCGGTCACGCGCGTGAGGACGATACCGACGAGGGCGACGACGGCACCCCCGAGGGCGATGGCGTCCTCGGTGAAGGCGGTGAGGGTCGTCACGTCGCTGGTGGTTCGGAAGGCTTCGACCAGCCCCGACCAGCCGTACTCGTTCATCTGCCGCCGGAGTTCGGCGTGCGCCTTCACGAACGCGTAGCTCTCGAAGGCGATGGCGCCGAGCAAGACGGCCACGCTGACGTAGACGGCGTCGAAGGTGTAGCCCGCAAACGTCACCATCCCCGGGGCGGCGGAGTGCCCGTGGAGGATGGCGTCGTAGCCGTGTTTCAGACTCTCCCAGCCCGCGATGCCGAACAGGAGGACGGAGACGAGGAAGCTGTAGAAGAACTGTGCCTTGCCGTAGCCGAAGGGGTGTTCGCGATTCGGCGACTTCCCGCTGTATCGGATGCCGACGAGCAAGAACACCTGATTGCCCGTATCGGAGATAGAGTGGTACGTCTCCGAGAGCATGGAGGGGCTTCCGGTGAGCAGGAAGGCGCCAAATTTCAGGACGGCGATAGCGCCGTTCGCGATGAGTGCGGCCAGAACGACCGACTTACTGCCAGCCATGGGACATCCCTCGAACGGCCCCCGATTCAAGCTTCCGCCTGCTGACCGTAACCGAGTTGGTCGTGGCCGGTCACGGACCCACATGCTCACCGTCTGCGCCGACACGCACGGCAGCGACAGCGCGGAACTCACCGGACGCACGCGCGAGGCCGTCGAAGCCGCTGACCTCGTTCTCCACGCCGGCGACTTCACGACGGGCGCGGTGCTCGACGAGTTCCGCGACCGAGCGGAGCGACTGGTCGCCGTCCACGGCAACGCCGACACCGCCGCGGTGCAGGAGCGTCTCCCATCCGCGGCGACGACCACCTACGCCGGCGTCCAGATAGCGATGACCCACACCGAACCCGGCGGGACGACGGCGCTCTCGCTGTTCGGCCGCCAGCGAGGGGCGTCACTCGTCGTCACCGGTCACACGCACCGGCCGACGGTCGACACGCCCGCGAACGGCCCGACGCTTCTCAATCCGGGGAGCCACGCCGAGCCACGGGGGCATCGCGCCGCCCACGCCGAACTGTGGGCGCCGGGCCACGACGACGTCCCCGCGGACCTGCGCGCGGACGACGCCGCCCTCGTCGGGACGCTCCGCTCGCCGGAGGGCGAGCGACTCGGAGAGATTCGAGTGCCGGGCGAGGACTGAGCGAAAAGGGGAGGACCGAAGGGGGGGAGGGAGGGCCGAAGCGAGGGGGAGAGGGCCGAAGGGAGGGGGAGAGGGCCGAAGCGAGGTCGGGGGGACCACGCACTTCGACGTACGGCCGTCGGTATAATAGGGGCAGCGTAAACTCAAAACGGCGTTGTAGTTTCGGAGACCGTCCGGTGGCGAAACGGCTTTGTGGGGGCCGGAACACGTCTCTCTCATGCAGGCACCGCTGCTCCAGGGTTCGCTCTTCGACGACCCCGTCTTCATCGGACTGGTGGTGCTGATGCTGTTGCTCGTCTTCGGCGGCTACCTGCTCATCCGACGGACCCTGCTCTCGCTCCGAGAGGGGTTCGACGACGGCTACCGCTGACTCCCCCGACACGGCTTAGTACCCCCCTCACACAGGAACGCACACTCGATGGTTGCAACCGGAACTCTGTTGACGTTCGTCGTCGCCGCACTCGCGAGTCTCTTCATGGCGTGGGCCATCGGCGCCGGGTCGTCCGGGTCGACGCCCTTCGCCGCCGCCGTGGGCGCGAACGCAATCTCCGTCATGCGCGCGGGGTTTATCGTCGGTCTCCTCGGGTTCACCGGCGCCGTCCTACAGGGGGCGAACGTCACCGAAGCGGTCGGGACGGAGTTGATCGGCGGCGTGTCGCTGACGGCGACAGCGGCCATCGTCGGTCTTCTCACCGCCGCCATCCTCGTCGCCATCGGCGTGTTCACCGGCTATCCCATCGCGACGGCGTTCACCGTCACCGGCGCCGTCGTCGGCGTGGGCCTCGCCCTCGGCGGCGACCCCGCGTGGGCGAAGTACCGACAGATTACGACGCTGTGGGTGCTCGCGCCGTTCGTCGGCGGCGGCATCGCGTACGGCACCGCGCGCCTCCTCCGGTCGCCCGCCGTCTCCGAACGGTACGCCATCTCGTTACTCGGCGGACTCGTCGGCGCCCTCGTCGCCACTATCGAGTTCGCGTTGCTCGGGCCGGCCGGCGAGGCGGCGTCGATTTCGGCCGCCATCGGCGCGGCGCTGTCGGTGGGAGCTCTCCCCGTCGCGTTCGCCTGTGCCCTCGTCGTGACGGCGCTTCTCTTCCGCGGACTGACCACGCATCCCGAAGCCACCCAGCGCCGGTTTCTCCTCTCGCTGGGGGGTCTCGTCGCGTTCTCCGCCGGCGGGAGTCAGGTGGGGTTGGCTATCGGCCCGCTCGTCCCCCTGCTCGACGAGGTGGCGGTTCCGCTGCCGGCGGTGCTCGCCGGGGGCGGGTTCGGCCTCCTGCTGGGTTCGTGGACCGGAGCGCCGCGGATGATTAAAGCGCTCGCACAGGACTACTCCTCGCTCGGCCCGCGGCGGTCGATTGCGGCGCTCATCCCGGCGTTCGCCATCGCACAAGTCGCCGTCGCCTTCGGCATCCCCGTCTCCTTCAACGAAATCGTCGTCTCGACGATTATCGGGTCGGGCTACGCGGCCGGTGGCGGTGGCGTCAGCCGACGGAAGATGGTCTACACCGTGCTGGCGTGGATTGGGTCGCTCGTCTTGGCGCTCGTGCTCAGCTACGGTGCGTTCACCGCCATCGAGGTGCTGCGCTAACTCTCGGCTTCCGCCTCGGTCTCTGACTCGTCTTCCTCGTCGTCGTGGATGGTGAGGCGGGCTTTCATGATGCGGGTGTTGTCCACCTGCTCGATGCGGATGGTGATGCCGTCGAAGTCTATTTCCTCGCCCTCCTCGACGAGTCGCCCGGCACGGTTGAAGATGAAGCCAGCGAGTGTCTCGAACTCCTCGCCCTCGGGCAAGTCGAGCTCCAGCATCTCGTTGACCTCGTCGATGTTGACCTCGCCGCGAACGATGACCACGTCGTCGTCGAGGAACTCGAACGGCTCTTCCTCGTCACCTTCGAGGATGTCGCCGACGATTTCCTCGACCATGTCTTCGAGCGTAATCAGCCCCTCCGTCGTCCCGAACTCGTCGATGACGATGACCATCCGCATCCGGTTGTCCTGAATCTCCTCCAGCAGTTCGTCGACGTTCTTCGATTCGGGGACGTGGAGCGTGGGCTGGACCACGTCCGTCAGGTCGCTCCGCCCCTCGCCGTAGTCCTTCTCTCGGATGAGGTCACGGAGCGTGACGATGCCGATGATGTTGTCGAGATTCCCCTCGTAGACGGGGATGCGCTCGTGGTCGCTCTGGATGCAGGTTTCGATGGCCTCGTCGAGGGCGGCGTCTTTCGGCACCGCCGTCATGTCGAGTCGCGGCGTCATAATCTCCTTGGCGATGGTGCGGTTGAACCGGAAGATGCGCTGGAGCATCTCGCGTTCCTCCTCTTCGATGACGCCCTCGCGCTCCCCGGTCTGGATCATGTTCTGAATCTCGTCGCGGGTGACGTACGTCGACTCGATGGCGGAGCGCCCGCCCGTCACGCGGTTGATGACGCGCGTGAGGTAGTCGAAGACGACGACCAACGGGAGCAAGGCGAGTTCGGAGTACTTGAGCGGGCGAGCGATGCGGAGCGCCCACGATTCGGTGTGCTCGACGGCGTAGGATTTGGGGGCACTCTCGCCGAACAGGAGGACGAGCGTCGTGACGCCGAAGGTGGCGGCGAGGACGGCCTGCCCCTGCGAGAGGTAGATGGCGAACAGCCCCGTGGCGATGGAGGACATCGCGATGTTGACGATGTTGTTGCCGACGAGAATCGTGATGAGCAGGCGATGCGGATCGGATTTGAGCTCTTGGACCAACCGAGCGCCGGGAATCCCCTCCTCGACGAGGGAGTCGACGCGGTGGCGAGCCAGCGAGAACATCGCAATCTCCGACGAGGAGAAAAACGCCGAGAGCGCGATGAGAAAGAGGATAGCCACCGAGCCGGCAATCGTGACTGTCGTATCCGTCAGCGTCACGATATCGGCAAGCTGTGCCGGGGCGACGATTCCGGCGGCGCTCGCTAGCGGCGACAAACCCATGGAAGTACAGACCGTAGTCGCGGCCCCGAATTAAGCGTTGCCCTCATAGGTACCGTCTCACCCGAGCGAAGGGCTTACGCGGACGCCGACCCAACTGTGGCGCATGTCAGACAGCGACCCGCCGATCACCCTGTATCGACTGCAGGCGTGTCCGTACTGCGAGCGCGTCGTTCGGACGCTCCAGGACCTCGGCCTCGACTACACCTCGCGGTTCGTCGAGCCGATGCACTCCGAGCGGGACGTGGTCAAGCGAGTTGCTGGGTCGCGGCCCGTCCCCGCCATCGTCGACGAGCGAACCGGCGTGACGATGTCGGAGTCGGCGAACGTCGTGGAGTACTTGGAGAAGACGTACGGTGACGGACTCGTCGACGGGGGGTCGGCCTGATGGTCGATTTCGACGTCGTTCCCCTGCCCGACGCCGACCACGTCGCCGAAGGCGAGCAAGCCCCCGACTTCACGCGCCCACTCGTCAACGACGAGTTCTGGGAGGACGCCTCGCTCTCCGACCTCACGGACGAGGGCCCCGTCTGCCTCGTGTTCTACCCCATGGACGGCGCCTTCCCCGCGACGTACATCTGGAACGAACTCCGTGACCGCGAGTGGGACGACCACCTCACCGTCGTCGGCGTCTCCATCTCGACGCCCTACGCCCACAAGCAACTCGTCGAGGAGCGAGAGATGCCCTACGACCTCTTCGCCGACCCCTCGAACGAAGTGGCCGAGGCCTACGGTGTCGCCCACGACCTCGACGGGATGGCTGGCGTCTCGGAGCCACGGCCGGCTGTCTTCCTGCTCGACGAGGACCGGACCGTCCAGCACGCGTGGGTGGCCGAGGAGTGGCCGGACTTCCCGCCGTACGACGACCTCGAAGCCGAGATTCGGGCGCTCGCAGAGTAATGGGCCTCGACGAAGCCGCGGCGGCCGTCCGCGACGGTGACGCCGCCGTCTACCCCACCGAGACGGTGTACGGCCTCGGCGCCGACGCCACCGACGCCGACGCCGTGGCGGGAGTGTTCGACCTGAAGGGACGGCCTCGGGACAAGCCGCTCTCGCTCGGCGTACCGAGCGTCGACGCCGCACTCGAATACACCCGGCCGACGGAGCGCGAAGCGGCGTTCATGCGCCGCTTCCTCCCCGGTCCCGTGACCGTCGTGGTCGAGCGCCGCGAGACGCTCCCAGACAACCTCACGGCGGGTCGGGAGCGCGTCGGCGTGCGCATCCCCGACCACGAGACGGCGCTCGCCCTCCTCGAACGCACGCCACCGCTGACGGCGACGAGCGCCAACCGCTCGGGAGCGCCGAGTGTCACCCGCGTGTCGGACCTCGATTCGCGCGTCCGCGAGGGCGCCGGCGCCGTCGTCGACGGCGGCGAGACGCCCGGAACCGAGAGCACCGTCGTCGACCCCGGCAAGGGCGTGATTCACCGGCGGGGCGCGATGGCCGACGACATCGAGGCGTGGCTACAGGCCGAGCAGTGACTTGAGCGACCGGGTCCGAACGCCACACTCCTCGCGGTACTCGCAGGCGTCGCACTTGGCCTCGTCGTCGATTCGCGGCGGGGGCCCGTCGATATCCCGGACCGACCGGACCGTCCGCCGATACGCCGCCCGCGTGCGCGTCGTCAGGTCGACCCGCCGAACGACTCCGTGAGTCGGATACTCGACGAGCGCGGCCGGAATCTCCCGTTCGCGTTCCCACGCCAGCGCCTTCGCCATCGCCACCGCGCGAACGCGTTGCGGGCGCCAGACACCTCGTGCCGGTGGCCGGCCGGGCGAGACGAACGTCGGCACCGGCGGGTCGCCTGCCAAAATCTTGTGCGCGCGGCCGCGACACTCCCGGCCCGTCAAGGTGACGCGCGTCGCTTCCGGGTCGACGAGTCCGTCCCAGTCGTCGCGGGCGGCGAGTGAGTCGAGCGCTGACCGATACGCCGACGGCGAGGGCGCTATCGGTTCAGTAGCGAGGTCGGCGTCGCTCGCCTCGCGCAACGAAGCGTAGCGAAAGGCGAGGCGCTGTCGGTCCCGGGCGTCCGGTGGCGGACCCCCCTCGTCGTCTCGCTGGGCGTAGTAGTGCTGTCGCAGGCAGTACGCCGCCCGAGCGAGGCCGCTGAACGTGAGCACGGGGGCGGTGGGCGCGGGATGGTATTTGAAGCGCTGGGTGGCCTCGGCTGATTCGAACCTCGGCGGTCCGCTGGCTGTACGCTCTGCGTGTAGACGAGAAACCGACAGGAACCCGGCTTTGTCGTGACTCTCCGAATCGTCAACAGAACCGTCTCACGGAACGAGCGGTGGCTTACAGGTCGTAGCCGTGTCGCCGGAGTGCCTCCGCCAGGTCGCTGTCCGGCGCCGCGTCGAACTCGACCATCGACGACTCCGGTCGCGTCGTCGTGTACAGTTCGGAGTCGATGTTGTCCGGGATTTCGTTCGTGTGGGACTCGTCCACGACTGCAACCGAGATTTTTGGGCCCGAAGGCGCGTCGTCTGATTCACTCATTACCCGACTGTACGGGCGAGCGACGTTTGGCTTTTGGCATTCATTGCGCGTCGTGAGGGAAGTGCTTGAGGCACTTTGCCGGCGTTCGTGCCACCGGATTCGAACCTCGGCCGTTTCGCTCACTTCGTTCGCTCCACTCCCTGAGTCGAATCCTGCTCTGCGGTCTTTTTCCCCACGTTTTTGCGAGGGAGCACGAGGAACCGGAGGTTCCTCGGGCAGCCGGTGCTTCGCGCCGGCGACGAAGCGACCGAGGAAAAGTGGGATGGGCCCTGCCGGATTCGAACCAGCGATCACCCGGTGTCCCATGCCCGCGGACGTGCCGCAGGCAGTATGAGCCGGGGGCTTTAACCAGACTAAGCTAAGGGCCCTCCTGCGCGTATCGACACTCGGACGCCTTGAACGTGCCGGACTCGCTCGTCGGTATCAAAAGGTTGAGGGTGTCCATCGACGTAGTTCACGACAACTGGATGGTCGACGGGACGAATCGCACTCTCGCGACGTCTGCCGTCGACGCCCACCACTCATGACAGACGCCTCCGTATCCAACGCCGTTCTCGTCACTATCGACTCGCTCCGGGCCGACGCCATCGGCCCGTACACCGACGAGTACGAGACACCGACGCTCTCGGCCATCGCCGACCGCGGCACCGTCTTCGAGAACGCCTTCGCACACGGGAACTGGACGCCGATGTCGTTCCCGTCGATTCTCGCCTCGCGCCCCGTGTTCGCCGACACCGGCCGCATCGGCGTCGACGGGGCGACGACACTTGCCGAGCAGTTACAGGATGCCGGCGTCGCCACCGCCGGCTACAACGCCGCGAACGGCTTCCTCACCGAGCAGTGGGGGTACGACGACGGCTTCGGCGACTTCGACGCGTTCGTCGGCGGCGGCAGCGACGGCCCCGCCGGCGAGTTCGTCGCCGCGCACCCGACGTGGGGGGCGTGGATTCAACTGCTCACGTCGCCGTTCCGCCGGGCCGGTAACTTCCTCCGAGGGGGCGCGGACGACCGGCCGTTCACCGACGCCTCGCGGATGCTCGACGCCGAAGAGGCGGCCACCTCCTTCGTCGCCGACACCGACGAGCCGTTCTTCCTCTGGATACATTACATGGACGTCCACACGCCCTACGTCCCGGCGCCGCGGTATCTCCGCGACACCGACCGCCGCGTCGGCAAGACGCGGATGCTGGTCGCGCACGTCCGAACGGGACTGGGGTGGTCCGTCGGCGACCGAACGCTCGCGGACCTGCGGACGCTGTATCAGGGTGCCGTCCGCCAAGTCGACGCCAGCGTCGGGCGTCTGCTCAACGCCCTTGACGACGCGGGCGTCGCCGACGACACCGCACTCGTCGTCGCCGGCGACCACGGCGAGGAGTTCATGGACCACGGCCACCTCGCCCACTACCCGAAGCTCTACGACGAACTGGTTCGCGTCCCCCTCATAATCGACGTACCGGGGATGCCGTCGCGACGCGTCTCGGAACACGTCGGACTCGACGCCATCCCGCCGACAGTCTGTGACTTGCTCGGCGTCGACCCCGCTGAGGAGTGGGTGGGCGAGAGCCTGCGCCCGACGCTCCGCGACGGGACCGCACCGACGGACCGCCCGGTCGTGACCGTCACCGTCCGTGGCGACGACGTGACCCAACAGCCGATTCCGCGGTCGTTGGACGAGGGCGACCTGGTGGTGAGCGCCCGCGACGATGACTGGACGTACATCCGGAACACGGTGACGGGCGAGGAAGAGCTGTACGACCGCCACGCCGACCCGGAGCAACGAACGGACCGCTCGGCGGCCGACGACCCGGAGACGGAGACGGCCCGCGACCGACTGCGTGGCGTCGTCGACGACCACGTCGCTGTGCTCGACGCGGTGGACGCCGAGGAGGAGGCGGCCGGCGTCGACGGGGATATCGAAACCAGATTAAAGGCACTCGGCTACCGATAGCGTCCGGAATGTTCCGTCGATACCTGCGAGCGATGCTGGTCGGGCCGGAGGCGGTGCAGCTCCGCCGGTTTTTCCTCGTCGGACTGCTGGCCGCCGGCTTCCAGACCGGCCTCCTCGGGGCGCTCGTCGAGTGGGGGAACATCCAGTATCTTCTGGCGGCCATCTGTTCCATCGAGGTGACCATCCTCCTCCAGTACGGCGTCAACAATCGCTGGACGTTCAGCGCGGCCCGCCATCAGGGGTGGCGCGAGTACGGACGTGGCCTCCTGCGGACGAACCTCGTCCGCGGGTCGGCCATCCCAATCCAGTTGGGCATCCTGTTCGGCCTCGTCTCGCTCGCGACGGTCCCGTATCTGGTCGCCAACGGGGTCGGTATCGTCGTAAGCGGCGTCTATCGGTACGTCCTCGAATCGCGGTGGACGTGGAAGGACTGACGCGCGGTCTCTCAACGCCACTTACCAGTCCAGCCGACGTTGCAGGAGCGTCGCGCTCCCGAACAGCGACAGACCGAGCGCGAACAGGCAGACGATGGCCGCGTACGTCAGCGAGGGCTGGAAGTTTCGCATCCCCTGATTGACCAAGACGCCGAGGCCGCCGTTGGCGACGAACCACTCCGCGATAACGACGCCGGAGAGCCCGCTGACGAGCGAGAGTTTCACGCCCGCGAGGACGGTCGGAACGCCGTAGCGCAGCCTGACGGCGATACGCGCACGGCGTGGCGCAGCGACGGAGTCAAGCAGCGAGCGGTGCGTCTCGGGGAGTGTCGTCAACCCGCTCGCCGTCGCGACGGCGATGGGGAAGAAGGTTGCGAGCGCTATCAGCACCGTGGCGGCGCTGACGGAGATACCGAACCAGACCAGCAAGAGCGGCGCGGCGACGATGGTCGGCGTCACGCGCGTGCCGACGAGGAACGGGCCGGCTACGGGACGAGTCCGGGGGAAGAAAGCGACGAGCGCACCCACCGCGCCGCCGACAGCCGCCCCGAGCGCCCACCCGGCGGCGAGTTTGGAGAGCGAGCCGAGCGTCGCGCTGGCGAACAGTCCGGGCGCGGCGAGAAGCCGCGACGCCACCTCGGGCGGCGCGGGCAGGAAGGCGTCGGCGTTCGGGACGGTGAGCGTGCCGACGACCCAGAGGCCGGCGAGGAGACAGAGCGCGACGGCGCCGAAGCGGAGCCGTTCCGAGAGCGGGGCGTCGCCCCCGCCGGTCCGCGTGCCGAAGGCGCTCACGCCGTCGGCGTCGCTCCAGCGAAGCAGGCGTTCCGCGACCGAGACGAAGCCGAACAGCGTCAGGCCGACGCCGACGATGAGCGTGACGTGCGCGAACACGAGCGCCGTCTCCAGGTCGGCCGCGGCGCGCAACACGGCGTAGCCGAGGCCGCGCGACGCCGCGAGAAACTCCGCGAGCAACACGCCTTCGACCGCGAGCGGGGTGGCGATTTTCACGCCGGCGAAGACGCTCGGGAGTGCGTTCGGCAGTCGGACGTGTCGAATCCGGGCCCACGTCGACGCCTCCACCGACCGCAAGAGGTCGAGTTGGCTCGACGGGACGGAGAGCAGGCCGTCGAGCGACGCGACGGTCACGGGAAAGAAGGTGAGAATCGCGGCCATCAGCACGCGGGTGTAGAGCGTCGCCCCGAAGGCGACGATCAACAGCGGTGCGATGGCGACGAGGGGGACGATGCGGACGGAGAGCAAGAGCGGGTAGACGGCGAGGCGGAGTCGCCGCGACGCGGCCATGACGCCCGCGAACGCGACGCCCGCGCCGACGCCGACGAGCCACCCGAGACCGATTTCGAAGGTCGTGTAGACGAGGTGACCGGCGATGTCGGCGCGGTGCCCCTGAAGCGCGCCCGCAATCGCCGTCGGCGCGGGCAACAGGATGGTCGGGACGCCGGTGAGCACCGTCGCTACCTGCCAGCAGACGAGGGCGGCGGCGAGCGTGACGGCCGCGACGACGGGGCGGGCGAGGCCGTCGACGAACTGGCGCACGCGGCGGCGACCGGCGTGCATTCAGACGGGGAGGTCGTAGTCGGTGGTGACCTGCGCGGCGTAGTCGCCGACGACCGATGCCTCGGTGTCGAGATAGTCGTTCGTCCAGACGTCGGCAACCGGAATCCCGGTGTCGACGACGCCGCTATCGGCGAGGTTCGAGACGACGCGCTCCCACGCGTCGGCGCGCTGGTGACCCCAGCCGTGTTCGCGGACCGTGTCGGACAACACGAGGTTCTTCGCCGTGTATTTCAGCTTGAGAACGCCCATCTCGCGGGACTGTGAGAGGCTGGAGCGGGCGTCGACCATCCGGTCCATCGCCCCCTCGGGGTTGTTGGACGCCCACGCCCACCCGCGCGCCGTCGCCCGGAGGAACCCGCGGATGGCGTCGCCGTTCTCGTCGGCGTAGCCGGGGCGAGTGAAGACGGTCCGCCCGATGGCCGGCGTGTAGTCGGCCAGCCAAAGCATCGAGGCGTTGTACCCCTGTCGAGCGAGGCCGACGGAGTCGGAGAAGATGCCGACCGCAGCGTCGACGTTGCCCGAGAGGAGGTTCGAGGTCTGCTGTTCGACGCCGACATTGACGAGTTCGACCTCATCGCGAATCCCCTCCTGTTCGAGGAGCATCTCGAGGTAGGTCATCGTCTTCGCCGACTCGGCGACGGCGGCGACGCGCTTACCGGCGAGCTGTTGGGGGTCGGTGAGCTCGCCACCGAACTGCTCCTCAACGGTGTAGATGGCGGCGTTCGAGGCCTGCGCGTTCGCGTACGACCGAACGTCGAGGTCCTTGTCCCGCGCCTGCAACAGGGCGACACCGGTCCCGAGGCCGAGGTCCTGATTCCCGAGGCCGACCTGTTTGGCCGCGAACCCACCACCTTGGCCCGAGACGAGTGTCACGTCGAGGCCCTCCTCCTCGTAGAAGCCGTTCTGGTCGGCGACGAAGTAACCCGCCTGCGTGGCGTTCGGTTTCCAGTTCAGAATGACTGAGAGGGAGGTCGGGTCCTCCGACTCGGCGCTGGCGCTCCCGCCCGACCCACCGACACACCCCGCGAGTCCGGCGCCCGCCATCACACCGACCGCCCGAAGTGCGTCTCGCCGTGTGCTGCGTTCCCAAGACATGCTCGTGCATGGCGGTAGGATTTGTTTCACTTAAACATTTCACAGGAATTCTTATTAATTGGGAACAGACTGCGCGAGGCGTCGCCTCTCGAACGTTGAAGACAGAGAAGCGCCGTCGCCAGGGCTCGAACCTGGGACCACCTCGTTAACAGCGAGGTGCTCTACCATCTGAGCTACGACGGCTCAGTTTCTGGTAGTTGCAGTCGACCCAAAGGGCTTTCGTTTTCACCCGCGCCCCGTCGGCCGGTCACACGATGTCGTGCCACACCGACACGCTTTCCGCGCGGGCGCGCCGACACGACGCCATGAGCGACTTCGAGGCCGTCGTCACGCGCGTCGCCGACCGCGTGACCCCGGACGCCGAGGAGCGAGAGCGTCTGGCGGAAGCGGTCGACGCCCTGACCGACCGAATCCACGACGCCCTCGCTGACGTGCCCGCCGACGCGGACGTGGTCCAAGTCGGGTCAACCGCTCGCGGGACGTGGCTCGCCGACGACCGCGACATCGACCTGTTCGTCCGCTTCCCGCCCGACCTCAACCGCGCCGAACTGGAGCGCTACGGCCTCGACGTCGGCCGGAGTGCCCTCCCCGACGGCCGTGAGGAGTACGCGGAACACCCCTACGTCACCGGCGAATTCCACGGCTTCGACGTCGACCTCGTCCCCTGCTACGACGTGGCCGACGCGACGGAGATTCAGTCGGCGGTCGACCGCACGCCCTTCCACGACGCCTACCTCCAGGAGCGTCTGGACGCCGACCTCGCGCACGACGTGCGCCTGTTCAAGGCCTTCCTCACCGGCATCGGCGCCTACGGCAGCGACCTCCGCACCCGCGGGTTCTCCGGCTACCTCTCCGAACTCCTCGTCCTCGAACACGGCGGCTTCGAGGCCCTCCTCCGCGCGGCCGCCGACTGGCATCCCCCGGTTCGGCTCGACCCCGAGGACCACGGGACGGCGACCTTCGACGACCCCCTCGTGGTCATCGACCCGACCGACCCCGAGCGAAACGTCGCGGCCGTCTGCGCCGCCGAGAACGTCGCCCGCCTCCAGCATTACGCTCGCGACCTCCTCGCGGACCCGCGGGACTCCCTGTTCGTCCCGAGCGACCCCGACCCACTCGACGCCGACGCCGTCCGCGACCACCTCGACCGGCGCGGGACGACGCCCGTCGCCCTCGTCTTCGAGGCACCCGACCTCGTGGACGACCAACTCTACCCCCAGCTGCGCAAGTCGCTGAACGGCATCGCGGGCGAACTCGACCGGCGCGGGTTCGCCCCGCTCCGAACGGCGACCTTCGCCGACGAGCGCGCCGTCCTGCTGGTCGAACTCGCCGTCGAAGAACTCGCCGCGGTGACGCGGCACGACGGCCCGCCCGTCGACGTTCGCGAACACGCGTCTGGCTTCTACGACGCCTACGCCGACGACGACGTGTACGGCCCCTTCATCGACGGTGACCGCTACGTCGTCGAACGCGAACGCGAGTTCACGACGCCGGCGGCGTATCTGACGAGCGACGCGCTCTTCGACGTTGGACTCGGCGCCCAAATCGAGACAGCGTTGGAAGAAGGGTACGAGTGCTACGTCGGCGACGAGGTGGCGACGCTCGCTCCGGAATTCGGCGTCGAACTCGCGCGCTACTTCGAGCCGACGCCCTAAGCGAGGCCGTGGCGCGCCCGCACCGTGGCGAGGAGGTCGGTCGTGTCTTCTGACGCGTCGCCGTCGTCTTCGAGCGGGTCGCGGCCGTCGAACGTCTCGTGGATGGTGGCGACGCTCTCCGAGAGCGTGTCGAGTCCGTAGCCACCTTCGAGGACGAACCCGAGGCCAGCGCCCACGTCGTCGGCGAGCGTCCGAATCCGGTCGGTGAGGCGGGCGTACCCCTCGGTGGAGACGCGCATCCGCGAAATCGGGTCGTGGCGGTGGGCGTCGAAGCCCGCACTCACGAGGACGAGGTCCGGGTCGAAGCGTGCGAACGCGGGGCGAATCGCCTGCTCGAAGGCGAGGAGGTAGTCGGCGTCGCCCGCGCCGGACGCGAGGGGGACGTTGAGCGTCGCGCCCTCTCCTTGGCCCTCTCCCGTCTCCTCGAGTGCGCCGGTACCCGGATACAGTCCCTCCTCGTGAATCGAGGCGTAGAACACGTCGTCGCGGTCGTAGAAGATGTCCTGCGTGCCGTTGCCGTGGTGGACGTCCCAGTCGAAGACGGCGACGCGCGTCGCCGACCCGTCGTCGAGGACGGACTGGGCGGCGACGGCGACGTTGTTGACAAAGCAAAAGCCCATCGCGTCGTCGATGGTCGCGTGGTGGCCGGGCGGGCGCCCGATGGAGAAGGGTGTATCGCGGCCGTCGTCGCCGGCGAGGGCGCGTTCGGCGGCCCACTGGGCGAGGCCGGCGCTCTTGAGTGCGGCGTCCCACGTACCCTCGGAGGCGACGGTGTCGGTGTCCCAGTCGCCGCCGCCGTCCGCGGAGAATTCGCGGACCTCCTCGACGTACGCGGCGTCGTGAACAGCGGTGACCGCCTCGACCGACGCGGGGTCGGCGTCGACGTAGGTGACGCCGTGGCGCCGAGAGAGCTGCCGGCGGATGGCGCGCAACCGGTCGGCAGTCTCCGGGTGGCGTTCGCCCGTATCGTGGTCGAGACAGGTGTCGCTGTAGCCGAACTGCATCTATTCGAAGAGCGCGAAATACGTCTCGATGTCTTCGGCCTGGATGGTCCGCCGGTCGGCGTGGTTGGCAAGCGTCGCCGCCGCCGCGGCGACGTTGTCCGCGTAGTCCTCCAAGATGTCGGCGAGTGCGATGCGGGCATCCATCGAGACGCGATAGCTGTCACCGATGTCGAGGCGGGCGATGCGGTCGACCGGTGCGACGGGGAGCTCGAGGGAGTCACGGTCGACCACCTGCTCGACGCCGAAGTCGGCAGCCATCAGCGTCTTCCGGCCGTCCCCCGTCGCCGCCTCCGCCGCGTCGACGGCGAGTTCCGCCCCGTGGCGCTGGATGCGCCGGGCGAGTTCCTCCGCCGCGTCCGCGCTCACCCGCAGGTCACCCGCGTTCCGACGAATGATCGTGTCTACCGGGGCGAACGGTAACTCGACGCTCATACCCCGATAGGGGTACGTGGCGCGTATAATCCTTTCCGTCGGCCGAGTGGCCGTCTCGCCGCGAATATTACCGCACTTCGTCGGCGTCGATGCGGCCGTCGTGAATCTGGCCGCGAACCGTGACCTCCTCGCCCAGTCGGAGGTCGGCCTCCGTCTCGACGCTCCGCGTCTCGGTGCCGTCGTCGAGGACGACCGGATTCCCGGCCTGGACGACCGTCCCCGTGAACTGGACCGTCTCGCCGTCGTCCGGGTCGGCCGTCTCTGCCGCGACGGTCGCTGCCTCGCCGCCGGCCGCTCCACTGCCGCCGTCGTCGCCGAAGGCACCGAGGCCCGCGTTGCCGTCCTGGCCGCCAGCGTCGGCGCCGCCCGCGTCGTCCGTCCCCGGCGCGTCGCTCGGCGGGTCGGTGACGGTCACCGTCGCGCGCCACCCAGCCGAGGCTTCCAGGTCGTCTTGCCACCCCTCCTGAATCTCGGCGTCGGTGACGACGAGGTAGTCCGCGAGGTCAACGTCAAAGTCGGCCTTTTCGCCCCAGAGCGCGACGCGAATGTCGCCCGTCTCGTCTTTGATGCGGACGTTCCGAACCTGCCCCTCCGAGCCGTCGTCGCGGTCGAACGTCCGCTTCTGGTCCGTCTCGATGACGCCGCCCGCGATGTCGGCCGTCTGTTCGAGTTCGAGGTCCGCGATGTCGGTCGTCTCGGGGTCGTAGTGGACCGCGTCCTCGATTTCCTCGACAGCGCCCCGAGAGCCGACGTGGAGTTCGAGGTCGCCGTCGCGTTCGCGGACGTAGCCGTCGACCACCTCGACGGAGGTGCCGGTGTCGAGCTCCGTGGCCCGGTCCGCTCGCTCGTCCCACAGCGTCACCCGGACGCGACCGGTCTCGTCGCCGATGGTCAGGTTGGCGACGCGACCCTCGGAGCCGTCGTCGCGGTCGAAGGTCCGCACCGAGTCCGTCGCGAGCACGCGCCCACGAAGGTTCACGTCCGAGAGGCCGAGCGAGAGGTCGTCGATCTGGTAGGTGTCCTGAATCTGGATGTCGATTTCCGCCTCCTCGTCGACCTCGGCTTGGTCGGCGCTGACCTCGATGCCGCTGTACCCCTCCTGCGGACGGCCCTTGATGCGAAGCACGTCGCCGACAGCGACTTCGCCGTCGTCGACCGACTGGGCCATCCGGTCCCAGAAGGAGACGCGGACCTGCCCGGTCTCGTCGGCCACGTCGACGTTGATGACGCGGCCCTCCTCGGCGTCCTCGTCCTCCGCGTCGTCGCGTTCGAACGTCCGCAAGTCGCCGACGCCGATCACCTTCGCGAGGAACTTCACCTCGTTCATCTCGGGGTCGATGTCGGCGACACCGCTCACCTCCTCGTCTTCGAGTTCGTGAGCGATGAGCATCGCTGCCGTCTCCTCGTCGGCCAGCCCCCCCATCTGCTCGACCTTGTCGTGTACGGCGGCCTCGAACTCCTCGAAATCAACGTCGGTGTCGAGGTCCTCGTACACGTCCTCGATTACGCCCATCGTATCCAGCAACAGGCGAACCCGTCGGTTAAGCGTTGTCCTTGCCCGAACGCCCCGTTTCCGTCTGCTGATTTCGGGCCCGAATCTATCGCCGGCATGTGACGAGGTGCGTCGCCATCCGGGATGAACCTACGTGTCCAGTCGGTGGGACTCCTCCTCGCTCTCGTGGCCGTCCGACGCGGTGTCGGCGACCGTCTCCCGACCGCCCGGCGTGTCGTGGACTACGCGGACCGAGCCGACGCGGTGGTCGAGCGTGATGGTCGCCGCGTAGGAGCGATAGACCAGCGCCTCGGTACAGGACGTATCCGGCGGCGCGTCCCGTTCCGTCGTGACGACGACGATGAGTTCGTCGCCCTCGACAGTCGCCGAGTCGAGCGCCGCGACCGCACACCCATTTGGCCCGGTGATGCACCCGCCGATTCGGACGGCCGTCGACGACGCGTCGACCGTCGCCGTCTCGGCGTCGGCGTCGCCGTGGGTACACTCACCCGTGTCCGTGAAAGAGCGGTCGGTCACGCGGGGAGTGTCGCCCCCGCCGCGACCAGTACAGCCAGCCAGCGCCAGCAACGGCGCCGCCCGCAGTAGCGTTCTCCGATGCATACCCGACCGGAGACGGGGCGGGGACATACTCTTTCGGGAGACACAAGAGACCGTTTGACGTTCCCGGCGGCGTATCGTAACCGTCTTAAGCGACTCGCCGGTATGGATGAATGAGTCCTGATAGGGTAGTGGACTATCCTCTTGGCTTGCGGAGCCAGGGACCGGAGTTCAAATCTCCGTCAGGACGTTCATTTCATTCGTGACCTGACTTCGTCAGGTCACTCCTTTCGTCGCCGGCTGACCGATGTCAGCCGGCTGCACGCGAGACCACCGGTCTCGCGCTGTTCACGTCCTGACTTGCCCCACGCTCGCTGACGCTCGCGTGGGACTCCGTCAGGACGCAGCCGACACCACAACGACGAGGCGAGTCGTCTACGTCGGCAGATACGCTCCGACGACGCCGCTTTTCAGCCTCGACCCGCAACACCGTGTATGGACGAGTCGCTCCGCGCGGGGATTGCCCTCTACAACGCCGGCGAGTATCACGCCGCGCACGACGCGTGGGAGGGACCGTGGCTCGACCTCGAATCCGGGACCGACGACGAGCGATTCCTCCACGGCCTCATCCAGTTCACGGCGGCGCTCCACCACGCCCGCACCGGCAACTGGAGCGGGGCAACGGGACTCGCCGAGAGCGCGACGGCGTATCTCGACGGTCTCCCGTCGCCGTATCGCGGCGTCGGCCTCGCCCCCGTTCGCGCGGCGCTCGCACGTCTGGACGCCGACCCGGTGTGGGTGGAGCGACGCGCCCCGCCGTCGCTCCGGTACGACGGCGAGGTGCTGACGCCGGACGACCTGCGATTCGAGGCGGCGGCGACGGCGGCGCGGGTGCTGGCCACCGAGTACGACTACGACTCAGACCCAATCGAGCGAGCGATCACGTTCGCGCGCGAGGAAATCGAGGGCGGCGAGCGGACGCTCTTTACGACCACGCTACTGGAGTTCGTGGCCGCCCAGTCGGCGCGGTCGCTGGTCTATCGGCGACTCGCCGAACACGTCGAGCGTCGTGACCGGGAGTATGCGGACGTTGCAGGGCTGTTCGACGCCTGATACGGATTCTTGTAACTGTGTTCCGGTAGGTCGCCGAGAGGGGTCGGCGACCCGCCGGTACTGACTTACAATAACCCGTATGAATCACGACGTTCGGGGGTCGTCCCGAGGCGCGTCGTGGCAGTCTTCGAGGTGGTCGGGGAGTACGTCGACGCGGTCGCCACAGAACGGACACGTTGCTCGCATACACACGGGGTCGTGCACGGGAATTGGCTTAATTGCTCCCCCGCTCAGAACATCGACACCGTGTACGCGAGCGACGAGAACAGCATGAGGAAGACGAACACGAGGGCGATGGCCTGTTGCCGGTCCATACTCCCGTATCGAGCCTCAGGTGCGAATAGGTTTCGCCTGCGCGGCGCTATTCGTCGTCGATGGGGTCGCCCGCCAGCGTGTACTCTGCGGAGTCGTCCTGCGGGTCGTAGCCCAAGACCTCTCGCGCGCGGTCGATGGAGTAGTACTTGCGCTCGTTGTCGGAGATGCCGTAGACGATTTCGTACTCGTAGTCGGCGCGGATACAGCGGTCGAAGAGGTGTGCACAGTCGCGATGCGAGAGCCACATCGCCTGTCCGCGTTCGTAGTTGCGTGGCGGATGCCCCTCGGTGAGGTTGCCGATGCGGACACAGACCACGGAGAGGTCCTCGGTGTCGTGGTAGTAGCGGCCGAGCGTCTCGCCCGCGGCCTTGCTGACGCCGTAGAGGTTGCCGGGACGGGGGAGTTCGGTCCCGTCAAGGCGGTAGTCGTCGTCGGGCCGATACATCTCGGGGGTGCGCGTGTCGGTTTCGTACGCCGAGACGGCGTGATTCGAGGAGGCGAAGGCGACATTCTCGACGCCCGCATCGACGGCCGCTTGGTAGACCGTCTGCGTCCCGTCGATGTTGTTCTCAAGCACCGAGTTCCACGGCGCCTCGGGACGAGGGTCGCCCGCGAGGTGAATCACGGCGCCGACGCCGTCCATCGCGTCGGCAATCGCGTCCTCGTCGGTCACGTCCGCGACGACGACGTCGTCCTCGCCGACGCCCGTCGGGAGGTGGTCGCTCGACAGCGGTTCCCGGTCGAGCAGTCGCCAGTCGTGGGCGTCACCAATCCCGCGGAGGATGGCCTGCCCGACGCGCCCACCCGCGCCAGTCAGTAATACCGGGTCGTCCATTCGAGCGTCAATGGGGCCACCGAACCCAAGTAACAACCGATTCGATGGTGGCGTGGACTGCTATGCCGCCCGACGACAGACCTTACCCCCACGGGGCCGACGACCCGGCATGGTCACCGACCCACAGCAGGCCTGCTTCGAGGCCGGCATCAAGTTCGGCTCGCTCTATCACCAGTTCGCGGGGACGCCCCTCTCGCCCGAGAGCGCGCCGAGTCTCGAACGCGCGATGGCCGAGGCCATCGAGAATCAGCCGTTCTGCGAGGCTGTTGACGTCGATATCGACGAGGAAGCCCTCGCCGAGGCGGCCGACGACCACGGCTATGTCGAGCTCACGGGGCGGTTCATGGAGGTGCAGATGCGCATCGTATACGAGGGCGTGACTGTCCGGACGGAGATGGTGATGGAGGACGGCTACCCGCTGATGCAGGTGGTGGCCGTCGAATAGCGGTCGCTCGCGCCTCGAATCCCGACGTTTCACTTTCACTTTCGGGCGTGCGTTTAACTCACACGGCGGTGAACTGGCGTCCATGAGCCAGACGACTCTCGGTGACGACGAACTCTTCGGCGAAGCGGCGGCGGAGGTCCGCGCAGACGTGGAGAATCACCTGTCGAAGGCACGCGAGGAACTCCCGGCGGCCGCCGACGTGTGGGAGACGGAGGCCGACAACGTCCTCGGCGTGCTGAACGGCCTTCGCTCCGCGCTCGACGTCGGCGACGCGGAAGAGCACCTCCGGCAGGCGAAGAAGTGGTACACGATGGGCGAACGCGCCGACGCCTTCGAGGACGCCGACGACCTCGCCGCTGCCATCGAGGACCTCGAAGCCCTCATCGACGACATCGAGGACGCACACGACGACGTGAGCGACCTCACGAACGCGGTGCCGGAGCTTCGGGGCGCGCTCCAAGAGTTCGAAGCCGACGACGAGGAGTGAGGAAGCGTTCGCGGCGAGTCAGCGGTTCGGCGGCCGCGACACGTCGCGGTCGGCCACCGCTTGCAGGAGGTGGTCCAGCGACGCCGCCGCCGACTCCAGCAGTTCGTCACCCAACTCCGCGTCGCCCGCGTCCGGGTCGCCGACGACACCGTTCTCGGTGAACTCCGCGGTGTCGTGGGCGAGGTTCGTCCGCGACACCCAATCCCCCCAGCCGTCGCTCGCACCCGCCTGTGCCTCCTCCATGCGGTCCTCGCGAACGAGTTCGGGGTGGGTCGCACGCAACAGCGCCGTCTCCAGTGGCCCCCCATGACCCATGTCCGAGGAGTGTTCCCCCACCGCTTCGAACCACGTGAACGGGACGGCGTAGGCGTCGTCGTGACGGGTGATGGTCGCAGTCACTTCGCCGAGGGCGGGGACGTTCCCCCCGTGGCCGTTGACGACGACGACGCGGTTGAAGCCGTGGTGGGCGAGGCTCCGGACCACGTCGCGGACGTACTGACGGAAGGTGTCTGGCGACACCCAGAGCGAACCCGCGAACTGACGGTGTTCTTCGGAGACGCCGACGGAGACGGGCGGCGCCACCACGACGGACCCGTCGTAGCGGTCGGCGCCCGCCTCGGCGACCGTCTCGGCGTGCATCGCGTCGGTGCCGAGGGGGGCGTGCGGGCCGTGTTGTTCCGTGCTTCCGACGGGGAGGAGCGCGAGGTCGGTGTCGGCGTCGCGAACGTCGGTCCACGTCGCGTCACTGAGGTGCATATCCGCATCTCGGCGTCGGGGGCCTTCAACGTCCGGCCAGATACCGACGGGGCGGCCCGTTACCATTAGGTCGGTCTGGGGCATTGGTCCACGTAGACAATTACCATGGATGGAGTGGGCGATCCGGAGCCGGGGGGGCCGATACGGGTCCTACACGTCGACGACGACACGGAGTTCGCGGACTTGACGGCCTCGTTTCTCGAACGGGCGAACGAGCGCATCGTCGTCGAGACGGCCACGAGCGCACGCGAGGGCCTGGCTCGACTGGAAGACGGGGCCGTCGACTGCGTCGTCGCCGACTACGAGATGCCGGAGACGAACGGCATCGAGTTCCTCGAACGGGTCCGCGAGCGCTGGCCGGACAAACCGTTCGTCCTCTTCACCGGGCGGGGGTCGGAAGACGTTGCCAGCGACGCCATCTCCGCGGGCGTGACGGATTACCTCCAGAAGGGAGCCAGCACCGAACGATACGAACTGCTCGCGAACCGCGTCGAGAACGTCGTCGACGGCCATCGCTCCCGGCAGCTGTTGGCGGAGCGAACGCGACGACTGGAGACGCTCATCAGCAACCTCCCGGGCATCGTCTACCGCTGTCGGAACGAACCGGGGTGGCCGATGACGACGGTCGAAGGCGAGGTGACTCGTCTCACGGGGTATACCAGCGAGCAACTGGAGGACGGTGACGTGGCGTGGGGCGAGGACGTCCTCCACGAGGCCGACCGCGACCGCATCTGGGAGCACGTCCAAGACAGCCTCGCGACCAACGAGTCGTTCGAAGTGACCTACCGCATCGTCACCGCCGACGGCGACACGCGGTGGATGTGGGAGCGAGGGCAGCTCGTCGATGCACCCGACGGCGAGCAACGGGTGCTGGAGGGGTTCATCACCGACATCACCGACCGCAAGGAGCGAGAGCGCGAACTCGAAGAGCAGGCCGAGGCACTCGAGGCACAGTATCGCTATCTCTTCGAGGAAGCACCGGTGATGGCGGTGGTCACGCGAGAGGAGGACGGCAAGCCGGTCATCGACGACTGTAACCAGCGGTTCGCGGAGACGGTCGGCGAGTCGCACGAGGATATCGTGGGGACGCCGCTGGCGACGTACTACACGGCTGATTCAGCGCGGAAACTACTCGACGGTGGCGGCTACGACCGGGCGCTCGCGGGCGAGTTCGTCCGCGAGGACCGCGAGTTACTGACCGCGGACGGCGACGTGGTGGAGACGCTGTTGCGCGCGGTGCCGCGGTACGACGCATGCGACGAGGTGGTCGGGACGCTCGCACTCTACATCGACATCAGCGAGCGAAAGGAACTGGAACGGGAGAAAGAGCGCCTCGAAGAGTTCACCAGCATCGTCTCTCACGACCTCCGGAATCCGCTGAACGTCGCGAAGAGTCGGACGAAACTGGCGCGCGACGAGGGCGACATCTCGCATCTCGACGCCGCAATCCGCGCCCACGACCGGATGGAGGCGCTCATCGACGACCTCCTCACCCTCGCCCGGACGGGCGAGGAGATAACCGACTGGGCGGTCGTCGACCTGTCGGCGCTCGCCGGGCGCTGCTGGGAGACGCTCCCCGCGGACGCGGCGACGCTCGACGTCCGAGTCGACTGCGAGATTCTAGCCGACCGGGGACGCCTCCAGCAACTCGTCGAGAACCTCCTCACGAACGCCGTCGACCACGGTGGCGAGGACGTGACCATCACCGTCGGCGAACTCGAGGACGGCTTCTACGTCGCCGACGACGGCCCGGGAATCCCCCCGGACGAACGCGACGAGGTGTTCGACGCCGGCTACTCGACGGTGCAGGACGGCACGGGGTTCGGCCTCCGCATCGTCCAGCAGGTGGCCGCGGCACACGGCTGGCACGTCGACGTGACCGAGAGCGAGGCCGGCGGCGCGCGCTTCGAAATCCGCGGCGTCGAGTTCGGCTGATTACTGGTCGGTCGTCGCCCCGTCCGTCTCGGCCCGTGCGCCCCGGTCGGTGGCGCGCTCGACGAACTCCGCGGGCAGGTCGTCGATTTCGCCCGCCTGCACGCTCCACAGGCTGGCGTAGAGGCCATCGGTCGCCAGCAGATCCTCGTGTGAGCCTCGCTCGACCACCTCGCCGTCGTCGAGGACGACGATTTGGTCGGCGTCTTTCACCGTCGAGAGTCGGTGGGCGATGACGAACGTGGTCCGGTCGGCGGTCAAGCGGTCGAGCGACCGCTGAATCAGCATCTCCGTCTCGGTGTCGACGTCGCTCGTCGCCTCGTCGAGGATGAGGATGTCGGGGTCTCTGAGCATCGCGCGGGCGATGGCGAGACGCTGACGCTGGCCGCCAGAGAGCTTCACGCCGCGCTCCCCGACCATCGTGTCGTAGCCGTCGGGCAGGTTCGTGACGAACTCGTGGGCCTCGGCGGCTTTCGCGGCGGCGACGACGTCCTCGTCGCTCGCCTCGAACGCGCCGTAGGTGATGTTCTCGCGCACCGTCCCGTAGAAGAGGAACGTCTCCTGACTGACGTAGCCGATGGTGTCCCGGAGGCTGGCGAGGGTCACGTCGCGAACGTCCTGTCCGTCGACGCGAATCGCGCCGTCGTCCACGTCGTACATCCGGAGGAGGAGCTTGAGCGCCGTCGACTTCCCGGCGCCAGTGGGCCCGACGAGCGCCACCGTGTCGCCGCCCTCGGCGGTGAAGGAGACGCCGTCGAGAATCGTCTCGTCGCCGTAGCCGAAGGTCACGTCGTCGTAGTCGACGCGCCCGTCGTCGACGACCAGTTCCGCGGCGTCGGGACGCTCCTCGATACCCGCGTCTTCGTCCATCAGTCCGAAGACTCGGGCGGCGGAGGCGTACGCCCGCTGGTACATGTTGATTATCTGCCCGAACTGGGCCATCGGCCAGATGAACCGCTGGCTGTAGAGGATGAAGGTGACGAACTCGCCGGGGCGGAGCGTCCCGGTGAAGAGCCACGGCCCCTCGCCGCGGAACACCCACAGGCCGCCGATGGTGAAGGTGAGCGCGAAGCCGAGGCCCGCGAGCACCCGGAGGCCGGGGAAGAACTTGATGCGCGTCTCGATGGCGCCCCAGTTGGCGTCGAAGTAGTCGCCGGAGACTTCCTCGACCCGGTCGGCCTCGTAGGATTCGGTGTTGCTCGTCTTGATGACCTGGATGCCGCCGAGGTTGTTCTCCAGACGGGAGTTGACCTGCCCCACGGTGGAGCGAACGTCGGCGTATTTGGGCTGGATGGTCTTGACGAACTGGTAGGTGAAGAGGGCGATGAGCGGGACGGGGAGGAGGGCGACGATGGCCAACTGCCAGTTCATCCAGAAGAGGAGGGCGGCGATGCCGACGACCATCACGCCGAGGCGGAACGCGGAGTTCAGGCCGTCGTTGAGGAAGCGCTCCAGCCGGTTCACGTCGTTCGAGAGCACCGACATCATCTCGCCGGTCTGCTTGTCGGCGAAGAAGGTCATGTTCAACCGCTGCATCGCGTCGTAGGTGTCGGTGCGGATGGCGTGTTGGACGTACTGGGCGAAGCGGTTCCAGCCCCAGTTGCGGAACCAGTGGAGGACGGCGCCGCCGAGAAAGGAGAAGAGGACGATGCCGACGACCAGCCAGAACTGCGTTTCGGGGTCGGTCGGCAGCCACCGGTCCGGGACGAGCGGGAGGGAGAACTCGCTCTCGTTCAGGAAGATGGCGTCGACGGCGATGCCGAGCATCAGGGGCGGCAGGAGGTCGAGGACGCGAGCGAAGACGCTGGCCGCGACGCCGACGGCGAAGGTGCCGGACCGCTCGCGGCCGTACTCGTCGAACAGCCGCCGCATCGGGTTGCTCGCTCGTTCACGCTGGGCTTCGAAGGGGTCGTCGTCCGCGGGGACGTCCATCGACGGCATTCGGGGACGCGCCGCCAAAAGGCTACGGCCCGCTCACTCCCCTGCGGTCGTCGCCTCGCGAATCTCCGCCACCGAGGCGTCCGTCTTGAACGCCGTGCCGTGGTAGTGGGCGCGAGAGGCCTCGAAGCCGGCGTCCCGGAGTTCGGCGAGGAAGTCGTCCATCGCGGGCGCCGAGCGCGTCCACTCCTTGCAGAGGCGGTGCTGGTCGTAGTGGGTGGGGCGGTCGAGCTCCGTTTCGAGCGTGTCGAGGGTGCGGCGGGCGCGGGCCGCCTCACCCATCTCGTCGTCGACGTGGCTGGCGACGCGAGCCACGAACTCGGACTCGCGGATAGCGCCCAACCAGAGCGGGCCGGCGGTGACGACGCGATTGCTGCCACAGGCCGGACACGCCTCGGGCGGGTCGGCGATGAGGCCGTACTCGTGGTCGCGGGTGAGACAGTCCTCGCAGTGGTAGACGTGGCCGAGTTCGTCGATGCACTCGTCGGCTTTCGTCGCGCGGCCGTCGAGTTCGAGGTAGGTACGGGCGTAGTGCCGCGAGACGTGCGAGCAGATTGGGCGAGCGGCGGTGTCGTAGCGGGCGGCGGTCCGCACCATCGCCGAGAGGAGGATTCGAAGCCCCATCTCGGGGTGGTAGTCGGTGTTTCGGGGGACGGCGCTGTAGGAGCGGACCCCGCTCTCGAAGTGGGCGCCACAGAGCGGCGCGGTGTCGGTGGCGGTGACACAGACCAGGTCGCGGGCGTTCGAGAACGCGGCGTCGGCGAAGGGGACGGGCGTCCCGAAGGGGTCGAGGTCGATGACGTCGTGGGTCGAATCGTGCATCAGGGCGTTGGCGTCGCGTTCGCGCACGTCGACATCCAAATCGTTGCGAGCGGCGTTCTCGCGGGCGAGGGCGACGGCTTCGGCGTCGGTGTCGGCGGCGGTCACGTCCCAGCCCTCGTTGGCGGCGCGGAGCGCGCGGACGCCACTCGCAGTCATCGCGTCGAGATAGGAGTCGGCGCGGGGTTCGCGCTCGCGGTAGGCTCGGAGGACGGCGACGGTCAGGTCGCGGTTCAGTTCCTGTGTCGGGTTGTAGAAAACGTCGTCGCCGCGGCCCTCGCTCGCGCCGTCGCGAGCGTCGGCCACCTCGAACTCGACTCCACCCTCGGTGACGCGCATGGTCGATGTGGGGTGGGTGCGCCGAAAAACGGCGCGGTTCGCGGGCGAAGCGGAAGTGGCGCGAACGGCCGGGGCGAACGACTCAGAACGGGGTACGACCGGGAAATATCCGGTTTTCGCGGGTTAGCTCGGATTAATTGGGGCGAAGCCGGCCGCGACGGTGGTCCGGGTTGAAGTGGCCAGCGCGGTGGGGAGACGACGATGAAACCAGAACGAATCACGCTCGTCGGCGCCGGCGCGATTATCGTGCTGGCCGCCGTCGCGACGGTGGCACCGTGGCTGACGCCGGGCGTCGTCGACTGGCGCGAGACGTTCGAACTCGTGCTCGCGGGGTCGATGGCGCTGTTCGCGGCGACGGCGCTCACGTGGGCCGTCCTCACCTACGTCGTCGGCGCGGGCTACGAATCGCCGGACCCGGCGTACGGCGCCGACGACGTGCAGGTCCGAATCCTCACCGTCGACGCCGAGTCGGTCGTCCAACAGACCGTCGACTCGCTCCCGGCAGCGTTCGACGACGTGCGCGTCGTCGCGGAGACGGCCATGGACGTCGACGGCGCGACGGTTCACGTCGTCCCCGAGGAGTTCGACTGTGACGCGGTGCGGAAGGGGCGAGCCATCGAGTGGGCGCGCCGACAGTTCGCGTGTGACCGCGAGTACGTCCTGTATCTGGACGAGGACAGCCTGCTGGAGGCGTTCGACGGCCTGCCCGACGCGGACGTGGTCCAGCTGCGCGAGCGACCCCAGCGAACCGGGTCGGTGTTCTCCTATCTCGCCGACGTGTACCGGATGGGCGTCCAAATCGAACAGCGGGCGTTCGCTCGGCTCTCCATTCCCCTGTTCGCGTGGGGTGGCGGCATCGCCGTCCGCCAGTCCGTCGAGGACGAGGTGACGTGGGACCGCGAGACGCTGGTCGAGGACACCGCCTTCGTCTGGACCGCGGCCCAGCACTGTGAGTCGTTCAGTTTCGAACTCGCGACGGCGGTGTGTCGGAATCAAGCGCCGCCGTCGCTGACGGAGATTACCCAGCAGCGCCGGCGGTGGGCGGCGGGGAATCTCCGGGCGTCGACCGACCTGCCCAGCGGCTATCAGGCGCTGACGCGCGTGCGGAACTTCGCGTGGGCGCTCTCGCCGGTCGTGACGCTCGTGGCCGTCCCGCTATCGGTGCTCGGCATCGGCGTCGTGACCACCGGACTGTTCGCGCTGACGGCGCTGGGCTTGGGCGTCCTCACCGCGTTCTGGTATCTCCGCGGCGTGGTGTACTACGGACGGAGCAAGCTGACGTGGGCGCTCGCGGTGCCGCTGACGCCGGTTATCGCCCTCGTGCATTCGATGGGGACGGCCGCCGGCATCGTCGACCCGCCCGAGGAGTTTCGGGTGACAGAGAAGGTGGGCGACGGGTGACGCCACCGCACGGCGTCCGTCCGACCGAACTCCTTTAGACGCCGAGGGACGACGGATTTGGTCGTGAGCGAGGAGGAGGACTGGCGGGCGGCGCTCTCGGCGGCGGGAGCGCTGTCTGGGCCAATCGTCGACGCTATTCTCTCGGCCCACGGTGACCGCGGGCAACGCGCCATCGAAGCCGTCTCGGAGGAGCGAATCAAGCAGTACCGGGATTTCACCGTCGTCGTCGGCCACGACGACGAGTACATCGTCGAGGAGGGCTCCTGCACCTGCAAGGACGCGGAGTACAACCTCGACCAGAGCGACCCGACGGACCTGTGCTGGCACGCCCTCGCCGTCGAAATCGCCGAACGCGTCGACGCCGTCGACCACCACGACATGTGGTACTCCGACGTGCGTGAGTTCATCTGATACGGATTATTGTAACTGTGTTCCGGTGGATCGCCGAGACGGGCGGGCGAACCACCGGTGATGATTTACAATAAACCGTATGAGGGCCACAAGAGTCTCATACACCTCCCCCGAAGCGAGACATTATGTCCCCGACACACCGACACGGACCCCGCGGAATCGACCTGTCCCGAGAAGCGGCGTGGGTCCTGCACGCGGCGGTGGTGGAGCACGCAGAGCGAACCGCCGCGGCGGACGGCGACGTGGGCCGGGTCGTCGCGGTCATCGACCGCATCGAGTCGGGCGCTCGGCTCGACGAAACCGACCGCGAGGTGGCCCGCGAGGCCCTAGACGCGCATCTTGAGAACGCGCCGGAGCGCGACCGAGAGCCGGCAGCAGCTGTTCGGACCGCGCTGGGCGCTCAGGCCTCGTCGAGCCAGTAGTCCACCTCGTCGTCGCGGCGGTAGTAGCCCGCGACGGTTCGCGACTCGGTACTCCCCGGCGGTGAGCCGGCGAAGACGCCGATTTTCCCCGAATCCGGGTAGACGGTCACGTCCGGGTCGTCCATGGTCGAGACGGCGAGATAGCGGAGCGTCTCGTCGCCGTCGTTGCTCACGCGGTGAGCGCCCGCCTCGCCGGCGGGCATGGCGACGTACGCGCCGGCTTCGAGTTCCTCGACGCCGTCGGCGGTACGCAACTGTCCGGTGCCCGCGAGGACGTAGAGTGCCTCCTCGTTGCCGGTGTGGTAGTGGAAGGGCCACGAGCGCTCCCCGGGCGGGAGTTCGTACAGCGAACAGCCCAGCCGCTCGCCACCCGCCGCGGCGGCGAGGCGCTTGCGCCGAAAGCCAGTCTCGTCGTGGTCGACCGTCTCCCAGTCCAGTTCGGCCTCGTTGACGTGCATACCGACGGCTCGGCAGGGGGAGAGAAAGACGCTACGCCGAACGGCGAAATATATATCACTATAGACTGCTATGTGTGTCAAGTAATGTCACGGTATAGTATAGCACAGTTGGACGAGCGGCACGCGGCGCTGTCCGTCTGCGTCGGCGCGTACTTCGCGGTTCGGCTGGCGCAGTTGCTCGTCAGCCCAGTCGTCCCGTCGCTGCGCGACTCGTTCGGCGTCTCGCAGGGCGCCATCGGCGCGATACTCACCGGAATGTGGGTGGTGTACGCCGTCGCGCAGGCACCGAGCGGCGCGGCGGGCGACCGCTACGGGCCGCGTCGGGTCGTCCTCGCCGCCCTCGGCTGTACGGCGGTGGCGGCGGTGGCGCTCGCGGCGGCGCCCTCGCTGCTCACGTTCGGCGCGTTCGCGCTCTTGCTCGGCGTCGGCGCCGGCCTCTACTACACGCCGGCGACGGCGCTCCTCGCCCGGCGCTTCGAGGACGTGGGCCGCGTCATCGGCGTCCACCGGATGGGGAGTCAGGCAGCGGGCCTGGTCGCGCCGGCGCTGGCGACGCTGCTCGGCGCGCGGTTCGGGTGGCGCGTCGCCGTCGGGAGCGGGGCGCTCGTCGCCGTCTTGGTGCTCGGCGTCGTCGCCGTGCGCGGGTCGGGAGGCGCGCCAGCACCGCGGCCGGCGCGGACCGACGGGGGCGCGTCGGTGCGGCCGCGAGCACTCGTCGGCGTCCTCGCTCGCCCGCCGGTGGCGTTCAGCGTCGGCCTCGCCACCGTCGGGGAGTTCGCGTCGCTGGCGACGCTCTCCTTTCTCCCCACGTTTCTCGTCGTCCACCACGGCCTCTCCTTGTCCGCCGCAGGCGCGCTCTTCGCCGCGTACTTCGGCATCGTGGCGGCGCTCCAGCCGGTGAGCGGGTGGGCCGCCGACCGCCTCGGACGAGACGCCGTGACGGGCGGGTTGTTCGCCCTCGGCGCCCTCGGCTACGCGAGTCTGGCGCTCACGGAGGGCGCGCTGGTCGCGGTGCCCGCGGTGGCGCTCGTCGGCGTCGCGATGGCGTGGGGGCCGCCCGTGCAAGCGCGGGCGGTGACGGCACTCGCCGAGACGGATCAAGGCGTCGGCTTCGGCGCCGTCCGCACCAGTTACATCCTCGTGGGGGCGCTCGGCCCCGCCGTCGTCGGAACGCTCGCCGACGACGCCGGGTGGGCCGTCGGCTTCGGCCTCCTCGCCGCCGTGCTCGCAGTCGGCGCCGCGTCGCTCGCCGTCGTCACCTGGCGCGGGACGGCGAAGTAGTGGGGTCAGCAGCGCCGCTCACCAGACGGCCCACGCCAGCAACGCCACGCCGACGGCGACGGCGGGAACGTCCCGCCACGTCGGCGCAAGCGGTGGGAGCGTCGGATTCCACGCGAAACAGCGGGCCTGAAGCGCGAGCGCGAACCGGTCGGCGCGGCCGAACACCCGGCGAAGTCCCGTCACGCCGACGAGTCGAATGCGCTCGCGGAGCGACCGGGCCGTCCCCAGTCGGGCGTGCATCGCCGCGCGAATCGTCGAGAGGTCGTCGCGGAGCAAGGGGAGAAATCGGAGGACGAACCCGACGCCGGCGCCGAGGACGACGCCGACCCGACCCGGGAGAAGCGACTGGATGGCGGCGCGAGACTCCCGAACGGGCGTCGTGCGGATGTACGCCGTCGAGACGAGCAGAAGCACCACGACGCGGTAGCTGGCCAGTCCGGGTCCGACGGCATCGGCAGGGACGAACCACGGCGCCCCGAGCGTCGCCCCCTCCACGAGTGGCGCGGCGACGAGAAAGGGGAGGAAGGCGCGGTAGGAGCGCAGGCTGTCGACCACCGGCGTCGCCGCCACCCAGCAGACGCCGAGGGCGAAGGCGGTGAGGACGAGGAGGCCGCGCGGCGACGTGTGGGCGAAGGCTGCGACGGCGACGGCGGCCTGCACGAACAGTTTGGCGCGGGGGTCGAGGCGGTTGACGACGGTGTCGCCCGTCGCGTCGAACCTCATGGCGGGCGGACGCCGAGCGCTTCCAGTTCCGACGCCGACGGCGACGCCGCGTCGAGCGCGACCGACCCGTCCGAGAGGACGACGACCCGGTCGGCCAGCGAGTAGAGGTCCCGCAGGTCGTGCGTGACGACGACAACGCTGACGCCAGACTCACGCAGAGCGCGCAGGCGGTCGAGCACCGACTCGCGGGCGCGAAGGTCGAGGCCGGTGAAGGGTTCGTCGAGAACGAGGTGGTCGGGGTCCATCGCCAACGCGCCCGCGATGGCGACGCGTTCGCGTTCGCCGCCCGAGAGGTCGGCGACCCGGTCGTCCTCGCGCCCGGCCATCCGCACGGCGTCGAGTGCGTCGGCGACGCGGCGGTCGATTTCGTCGCGTTCGAGTCCGAGGTTCTCGGGGCCGAAGGCCACGTCGGCACCGACCGTCGCGGCGACGAAGCCGTCGCGGGGGTCCTGAAACACCATCCCGACGCTGGTGCGGGCGGCGACCAGGTCGTCGGCGACGGGCCGGCCGTTGACGCGCACCTCGCCCTCGTCGGGGGTCAGGAGGCCGTTGAACCCGCGGACGAGCGTGGTCTTTCCAGACCCATTGGGGCCGGCGAGGACGACACACTCGCCGTCGTCAACGGTGAGAGACACGTCGTCGACGGCCGCCACGTCGTCGTAGCGATACGTGTAGCCGTCGACGGTGATCATCGGGCGACGATGGCGTCGCTGCGGACGATGGCGACCGTCGCCGCAATCTTCAGGCCCGCCACGGGCAGGAAGGGAACGACGACGGCGCTGACCGCGGCCACGAGACCGATGGCCTGGACGAGCGAGTACCCCACCGCACCGGCGGCGTAGACGACGGCTGTCCCCGCGAGCAACCCGACGACGAGTCGCGGAATCGGGACCTCGCTCGGCGGCGTCAACCCGTCGCGCCCGTGGACGACAGCGCCGATAGTCATCGCGGCGAGTGGGAAGCCAATCAGGAAGCCGCCAGTCGGGCCGAGGATGACGCCCAGCCCGGCGTTCCCACCGGCGAACACGGGGAGGCCGATGAGGCCTGCGAGCAGGTAGAGCGTGAAGGCGACGCCCGCCCACAGGGGGCCGAGGACGACGCCCGCGAGATACACCCAGACCGTCTGGAGCGTGATGGGTACGTTCGGGGCGAGCGGATGAACCATATCGACCGGGGCGGTGGCACTGGTCGCGGCCGCGAACAGCACCGCCCGGGCGATGTTGCCCGTCGCCTCGTCGCCGACCAACTCGACCGAATCCGTCGAAGCCGACATACCCACCCCTCTCTCGTAAACCACTTAGTAAATTCTGGTTTACGAAAATCTGCCGGCAGACGTGACAACCAGCGACGATTTCCGCGTACGCGCTCCTTTTCGGTGTCTGGGCCCTCGTATTGACGATGGCAGACTTCTCCATCGACGCGGACTGGGACGCACTCTTCATCGACGGAGAGTGGACCGACGCAGCGAGCGGTGAAACCATCGCGGTGGAGGACCCCTCGACCCGCGAGACGGTGACGACGGTGGCCGCGGGCACCGAGGCAGACGTCGACGACGCGTACGAGGCCGCCGCGGCCGCACAGGCGGAGTGGGCCGAGCAACCCCTCGCCCGCCGACAGGCAGTCATCGAGGAGTTCCTCGACGTGCTGGAGGCCCACCACGACGACGTGACCCACCTCCTCGAACACGAGGTGGGCGGGTCGACGCTCATGGGCGAGACGTCGATGCAGATTGCGACCGACCACGCGACGGAGGCCGCGACGCTCCCCCGGCGGATGAAAGGCGAACACGTCGCCTCGAACATTCCGGGCAAGGAGAACCTCGTCGAGCGCAGTCCGAAAGGCGTCGTGACGGTCATCTCGCCGTGGAACTTCCCGCTGAATCTCTCGATGCGGGCCGTGGCACCGGCCATCGCCGCCGGCAACGCAGTCGTCCTCAAGCCGTCGACGAACTCGCCGATTACGGGCGGCCTGCTCTTCGCGAAGCTGTTCGCGGAGACCAGCCTCCCCGACGGCCTCATCAACGTCGTGACGGGACGCGGGTCCGACATCGGCGACCGAGTCGCGGGTCACCCCGAGAGCGACGTAGTGGCCTTCACCGGGTCGACGTCGGTCGGCCGGCGCGTCGCGGGCATCGCGGGCGAGAACCTCGCGGTCCCGGCGATGGAACTCGGCGGCAACAACGCTCACGTCGTGGCGGCAGACGCCGACCTCGACCGCGCCGTCGACGCCGCGACGTTCGGCTCCTTCGTCCATCAGGGACAGGTGTGTATCTCCATCAACCGCCACATCGTCCACGAGGACATCTACGACGAGTACGTCGAGCGTCTGGTCGAGCGCGCCGAATCCCTCTCGGTCGGGAGCGTCCACGACGAGGACACCGTCGTCGGCCCCATCATCGACGAGTCACAGCGCGACGAGATGCTCGGCTACGTCGAGGAGACGGTCGACGCGGGCGCGACGCTCGAAACCGGCGGTGAGACGGTGCCGGTCGAGGGCGTCGACGACTCGCTGGTCGTCGCGCCGACGGTGCTCTCGGGCGTGACCAACGACATGGCGGCGGCGTGCAACGAGCACTTCGGCCCCATCGCCCCCGTGATTCCGTTCTCGGACGTCGACGAGGCCGTCGCACTCGCCAACGACACCGAGTACGGCCTCTCCGGCGCCGTCCACTCGCAGGACCTCGCCGTCGCGAAGGACATCGCCGAGCGCATGGAGACGGGCAACGTCCACATCAACGACCAGCCAATCAACGACGAGGCCCACGTCCCCTTCAGCGGTATCGGTGCCTCGGGCGTCGGCACCTACAACAGCGACGCCTTCCTCGACGAAATCACCGAGACGAAGTGGATATCCATCCAGCACGAACCGCGGGAGTACCCGATCTGAGCGGCGAGTGCCGATGGGTTTTTGGCCGAGACACGCCCGTCCTGTAATATGGACGAGAAGACCGCGGAGCTACGCGACATCATCCTCGACGCGACGGACGGCGAGGAGACGGTGACGGAGCACCAAGCCGAGCGCCGTGGGTCACTCGTCGACGCCGACCCCGACAGTCCCGAAGTGAGCGACCGCCTGCGCGAACTCGTCACCGCAATGTGCGAACGCTACGACTTCGCCACCGACCTCGACACCGAGACGTACGTGCGGGTGATTCGCGCGTTCTACGACGAGGCCGACGACGACGCCATCGCCGACGCGGCCGGTATCGACACCGAGACGGCGGTCCAAGCCCGCCTCGACTGTCACCTCGTCCGCGAGAGCGACGACTCGGACGCCGCGGAGCGGAGTCGGGACCGGAGCGTCCGCACCAACCACCGCTTCCGGAGCGAGTTCGTCGACCTGTTGACCGACGACGCGCTCTCGGAACGCCTCGCCAGCGACTCCCGCGAAGACGGGTTGCGCGAAGCGACCGAAGATATCGAGACGGACGTCTCGTTCTAAGCGAAGGTTCTTAGCCGGTCCCGCGCAAGGGGCGTGCAATGGCGCAGTCGTCCCCGAACCAGGAGCTCGTCGACCGCTTCGCCCGGTTTTATCGGAACTACTACCGAGACGCGATTAGCCAGCTCGCCCAGCAGTATCCGAACGAGCAGCGCTCCCTCCACATCGACTACAACGACCTCTATCAGTTCGACCCTGACCTCGCCGAGGACTACCTCTCACAGCCGGACCAACTCGGCGACTTCGCGGAGGAGGCCCTCCGCATGTACGACCTGCCCGCGGACGTGTCACTGGGACAGGCCCACGTCCGCCTGCGGAACCTGCCCGACACTGTCGACATCCGGGCGATTCGCGTCCACGACAACCACGTCGGGCGGATGATTGCCGTCTCGGGCATCATCCGCAAGGCGACGGACGTGCGCCCGAAGATAACCGAGGCGGCCTTCGAGTGCCAGCGCTGCGGGACGATGACGTACATCCCCCAGTCCGACGGCGGGTTCCAGGAACCCCACGAGTGTCAGGGCTGTGAGCGACAGGGCCCGTTCCGGGTCAACTACGACCAGAGCGAGTTCGTCGACTCCCAGAAACTCCGGGTTCAGGAGTCACCAGAAGGCCTTCGCGGCGGCGAGACACCCCAGAGCATCGACATCGACATCGAGGACGACATCACGGGCAAAGTGACCGCGGGCGACCACGTCACCGTCACGGGCGTCCTCCACATCGACCAAGTGACGGAGGGCAACGAGAAATCGCAGCTGTTCGACCTCTACATGGATGGGGTGAGCGTCGAAATCGAGGACGAACAGTTCGAGGACATGGAGATTACGGAGGCGGACAAACGCGAGATTATCGAACTGTCGAATCACCCCAGCATCTACGAGGAGATGGTCGCCTCCGTCGCACCCTCTATCTACGGCTACGACGAGGAGAAACTCGCGATGATTCTCCAGCTGTTCTCGGGCGTGACGAAGACGCTCCCCGATGGGTCGCGGATTCGTGGCGACCTGCATATGCTTCTTATCGGGGACCCGGGTACGGGGAAGAGTCAGATGTTGTCATATATCCGAAATATCGCCCCGCGCTCGGTGTACACCTCCGGGAAGGGGTCGAGTTCGGCCGGGTTGACCGCCGCCGCCGTTCGCGACGACTTCGGCGAAGGTCAACAATGGAGTCTGGAGGCCGGGGCGCTGGTGTTGGCCGACCAAGGCATCGCCGCCGTCGACGAACTCGACAAGATGCGCCCGGAGGACCGCTCGGCCATGCACCAGGCGCTCGAACAACAGGAGATCAGCATCTCGAAAGCGGGCATCAACGCCACGCTCAAGTCGCGGTGTTCGCTCCTCGGCGCCGCGAACCCGAAGTACGGCCGGTTCGACCAGTACGAACCCATCGGCGAACAGATAGACCTCGAACCCGCGCTCATCTCGCGGTTCGACCTGATATTCACGGTGACGGACCAACCCGACCCGGACGAGGACGCTGCCCTCGCGGAACACATCCTGCGGACCAACTACGCGGGCGAACTCGAAACCCAGCGGACGAACGTCTCCAACCCCGAGTTCACCGAAGCCGAGGTGGCGTCGGTCACGGACACGGTCGAACCCGCCATCGACCCCGACCTCCTGCGGAAGTACATCGCGTACGCCAAGCGCAACTGCTACCCGACGATGACCGACGAGGCGCAGGCGGCGATTCGAGACTTCTACGTCGACCTGCGCTCGAAAGGCGCGGACGAGGACGCGCCGGTGCCGGTCACCGCCCGGAAACTCGAAGCGCTGGTTCGCCTCGCGGAAGCGAGCGCCCGCGTCCGACTCTCGGACACAGTCGAACAAGAGGACGCCAAGCGCTCGACCGACATCGTGCGCTCGTGTCTGCAGGACATCGGCGTCGACCCCGAGACGGGCGAGTTCGACGCCGACGTCATCGAGACGGGCACCTCGAAGAGCCAGCGTGACCGCATCAAGAGCATCAAAGACGTCATCGAAACCGTCGACGCCGAGTACGAGGGCGAGGCGGGCGCGCCCATCGACGCCATCGTCGAACGCGCCGGAGTCGAGGACATCTCCGAGGAGAAGGTGATGGACCAGATAGAGCAGCTGAAGCGGAAAGGCGACGTGTACACGCCGGCGACGGACCAGTACAAGGTGGTCTGATGGACCGCATCTCCACGATTCGAAACGTCGAGCAGGCGCTTCGGGCGTTCGAAGAGGGAGAGGCGGACCTCGCGGCGACCGAAGAGCGAGTGCTCGCGACGCTGCGGACGTACGCGACGGAGTTCGACGACGAGACCGGGCTGGGGGCGTACGCAGGGCGAGGCGACGAGGCCGTCGAGGGCGTCGTCGTCGTTGCTGAGTCGCGGGCCGCGGCCAGAGAGCGGGTCGCCGAACACGCCTCGGACCCGCCAGAATCGTTCGACGTCGAGCGATTGGGATGACTGCCGGTACCGATACCGTTAGGTCACACCGCGTCTCCAACCGGAGACGTTGCTACTCGTCGTCACGTACTCGCGGGCCGCGAGAACGACGCTTCGAAACGTCTGCCGAACCCACGAGTCGACGGTGGTGCGTTCGCTCGGCCGGGCGGCGCTGTTCGAGGAGACAGAGCTCGGAGCCTTTCTGGCGCTTCGACTCCGCGCGAAACACAGCGGGGACGTACAGGTCGAACGGACCGACCCGTTCAACGAGTTCGAAACCGTCCCGGAGTCGGTCCGCGAAGCCGCCGAGGCGTACGAGGACCGCGACACGCCGAGCACGCCGTACGCCAAGTTCGCGTCGGGGACGGACCACCCAGACCCCGAGAACATGCGCGAAAGCGACCTGTGAGGTGACGGGAGACTGAGCCGTGCGCGTCGACTACGAGGGCCGAACGTACGCGGGAGCAGTCGTGGATTTGCGCGATACTGACGTATCGCCAGCGGCCGTTGTGCGGGCCGTCAGAGAGGGAGAGTCGCCAGTCACCGTCGACTGCCCCGACCCGAGCGCCGTCCACGATCACGTCGCTCGCCTCCCGCCGGCGACGTTCGACTTGCGGGCGGCGCTCGCGGCGGCGGCACGAGCGCTCGGCCACACGTCGCCGTCGCAGTCGGCACTCGAGGACGCACGGGAAGAGTTGGCGTCGCTGTCGCCGCCGACGGTGGAGGTGGCAGACGCGCGACGACGCGTCGCGGCGGCGGGCGACCGGGAAGCACGACTGCGAGAGCGGGTCGCGGAACTGCGCGGGCGTTTGCAGGCCCGCAAGGAGGTAGACGCGGAGACGGAGTCGATAGAGGAGCGACTGCAGGAGGCGACGAGCGAACTCGCCGAGAGCGAGACGGAGCGCATCGCGGCCGAGCAAGCCCTCGAACAGGCGGAACGGGCCGCGAGAGCGGCACGCGACCAGCGTGACCGGCGCCTCGAACTCGAGGACCGCGTCGCGAACCTCGAACGAGAGGTCAGGCAGGACTTGGTCGGCGACGTCTGGGAGCGCTTCCGAACCGCACTCGACGCCGTACCGGGGCGCGGAACCGCGGCCGAATCGCCGGGGACGTACGACGGCCCGCGGACGACGGCAGCGTTCGCGGTGGCACGGCTAGCGCCACTCGACGCCCCGGTCACGGTCACAGCCGAGGCCGATATCGCCGCCGAAACGGCGAGGACGACCCTCGACGCGCCGGTGATTTATGTCGGATAGCGCGGCCACGCGGGCGTATGGAAACCGACTGGTCAGTCACGTCGCTCGACGGGCGAGCGGACGTGACGCTCGTGACGGTCGAGGTGCGTAACCCGTCGTCGGTCCCCCGTCGCGTCCGAGTGACGAACCGACTCGACGGCCGCGTCCTGCCCCCGCGTCGGGACGGCGTCCCCGAATCCGGATGGGACGAAGAAGGGTTCGAGAGCGTCGTGTCGTCGGATGGACGGCGCGTACTCGGGTACGCCTGTTCGGCACCGGCCCGCCGGCCGCCGGTGTCGGTGGCCGACGAGGGGCGTGCGGCCGACGCTGAAGAGAGTACCACGGCGGCGACGGTGCTGCGCGAACTCGGCGATGCTCGACCGCCGGCGGACGCGCTACCGTCGGCAACCAATGCAACGGAACGTTCAGCGGACGAGGCGACAGAACGTCCAGCAGACGAAGCGGCAGAACGTTCGGCGGACGAGGTGACGACGAGCGGCGACGCCACAGCTGAGGGCATACCAGACGCCGTCGAAGCGTGGCTCGATACCGTCGCCGAACGCGTCGAGCGCGGGGAGCGAGTGACCGACGCATCCGTCGAGACGGCGACGACAGTGCTGGAGTCCGACGAGGCAGACATCGCGGCGCTCGAGGAACGCATCGCGAGCGACGCACAGGCGTTGGCGACGGTCGAACGCCGCGTTGCGGCGCTGGCGGAACGGGCGGAGGCGGTCGACGTGCCGGTCGAAGCGCTCTGGAGGTTGTCGTGATTGTCGCCGTCGCGGGCGGGAAAGGCGGTGTCGGCAAGACGACCGTCGCGTACAACGTCGGCGCGGCGCTCGACGCCGTCGTCGTCGACGCCGACCTCGGGATGGCGGACCTCCCCCGGGGCCGAGGACCGGACCTGCACGACGTGCTCGCCGGACGGGCGTCGGCGACGGAAGCGGTGCGCGGCGGAACGGTGTCGGTGCTGCCGTGTGGTCGCTCGCTCGCCGGCGCCCGGGCAGCGGACGTGAGTCGGTTGGCCGAGGTGCTCGAACGGGTGGCCGCCGAGGCGGGCGACGTGGTCGTGGACTGTCCCGCGGGCCTGCGTGCCGACGTTGGCATCCCCCTCGCCGTCGCCGATATCTGCATACTAGTCGCGTCGCCGCGGCGCTTCGCGCTGGCGGACGCGGTTCGGACGCGAGAGTTGGCGCGGGAACTCGACGCTGGGCTGGCAGGCGTCGCACTCAATCGCCTCGATGGAGCGGACGACGCACCGACCGACGCGTTCCGACAAGTCCTCGGGGCGCCGGTCACGACGATACCCACGGACCCGCGGGTCGGGCGGTCTGTCGAAGCGGACCAGCCGATAGTGACGGCGGCACCGGAATCGGACGCAGCGGCGGGTGTTCGGTCGCTCGCCGACGCGGTTCAGTCCTGCAAGAGCTGGTAGGTATTGCGGACCGTAACGGGAGTCACGTCCGCGACTTCGGCGGCATCGCGCTGGGTGAGCGATTCCCCGGCGTCGCGGGCGGCGGTGTAGAGACAAGCCGCGGCGACGCCACTCGGATTGCGGCCGGCGGTGTCGCCCGACTCTCGGAGGCGGCGAGCGTACGTTTCGGCGGCCCGCTGGACCGCCTGACTCACGTCAAGTTCGCTGGCGTAGCGTGGGACGTACTCCGCGGGGTCGATGGGGCCGGTCGGGATGTCGAGTTCGCGATTCAGCGCGCGGTAGGCAGCCTGGTGTTCGTCCTCGGTGGCTTTCGCGGCGTCGACGACTTCCTCGACGGTCCGCGAGACGGAGCAAGTTCGGCAGGTGGCGTACACCGTCGCCGAGGCGAAGCCTTCGAGCGAGCGTCCGCGGAGGAGGTCAGCAGACTGCGCCGACCGGAACAGCGAGCACGCCGACTCGCGGATGTGCTTCGGGAGCGACAACGCACTCACGAGCCGTCGAATCTCGGTGAAGGCGTACACCTGATTGCGCTCGCGCTTGGACGATATCTGAGCCCGGTTGTGCTGGACTCGCATGCGCGAGAGTCGACGACGCTTCCGCCCCTTCACTCGCGTCGACCGCCCGATATCGGTCGACAGCCCGCGGTCGTGTCGCGACTGCGTCAGCGGTGCGCCCGTCCGCTCGGGGTTCGTCTGATCGTCGTCGAACGACCGCCACTCCGGACCGTGGTCGATGCAGTACTCGTCGACGACGAGTCCGCACTGCCCGCAGACCGTCTCGGTCCCGTCGGCGTTCAGTCGTCCACTACACTCCGGGCATTCGGCCTCGCGTGCCTGACTCATCACACGTGAAGATAGGTCCCGATGGAGTATTTAAACGAGGGCGCGAACCGGGAAATTCGGGGCGAGCGGGCGTGCATAACGTACCGGTAATAGGTACGTTACTCGTCGCCGGGCGAGGTTTTTTGTCGGATAGCGAACGAACCTCGGTTGATGGGGTTGTCGGACATCGCGGCCGGAATCGAAGTGTGCGAACAGCAGCGCGAGCGTGGCGTCCCGACGGTCGACGCGACGGGCAGTGACCTGCTGGACCGCCTCGACGCGCACGCGAATCACTTGCCGTGTACGCCCGAGGCGGCAGCGAGCGTCCTCGACGCGTACGCGGCGGGGACGAGTATCGGCGACTGTGCCCGCGAGGCGGGTATCGCACCGATGACGGCCGCCAAACTCCTGCATCGATGTGGCGTCACGGGCGTGTCGCCGCTGGCGCCGACGGCCCGCGAGATTCTGCGCGACTGGCTCGACGGCGACCTCTCGCGGTCCGAAGCCGTCACTCTCGTCGGCGCCGATGAAGCCGAGTTCGCGCTCGCGACGTACGTCGAAACCCACGAGGCCGTCCCGGACCTGGCCGACGCCGTCGCGGGCGTCCTCGAACCCGAGTCGAACGCGTCCGTCGCCAAGCGCGACGCGCTCGCCGAGACAATGAGCGCCGTCGAGGACCTCCGATAACCGGCAGCCCACGGCGGCCGTCGAACCGATTATCCCGGTTGCCGCCCAATCGCCGTCGATGCTCGAACCCGGCGATTCAGCGCCCGAAATCACGGCACAGACACAGGACGGCGAGTCGGTCACCCTCTCCTTCGCGGACCCAGCGGTCGTCTACTTCTACCCCAAGGACTTCACGGGCGGGTGCACGACGGAGGCAAGCGAGTTCCAGGCGACGCTGCCCGAATTCCGCGAACTCGGCGTGACAGTATATGGTGTTTCGACCGACGACGTCGAGACACATGCGGACTTCGCCGATTCGGAGGGTCTCCTGTTCGACTTGCTCGCGGACCCCGACGGCGAGGTTGCGTCGGCCTTCGGCGTCTCGACCGACGGCGGGACGGCAGATAGGGTCACCTTCCTCCTCGCCGACGGTGAGGTGCGCGAACGCTACGACGCGGTCGACCCCGACGGCCACGCGCGGGCAGTCCTCGAGGACGCGCGAAGCGAGTTCGTCGTCGGCGGGTAACTACCCCGAAACAAGGTCGCCGACAGAGTCGAGGAGGCCGCGGCCGTCCTCGGTCGCGGGCGTCGCGTCGACAGCGATGTCGGCGACGGTGGCGACGGCAGTCGCCATCGAGGAGTCGGCGAGACAGGTCGGCGCGGCGGTCACGTCGGCGTCCGTCTCGGGGACAGCGGCGTCGGCGACGGCGAGCTCACCCCGCGTCGAGACGACGCCGTCGATGTCGACGTCGAGGTCGGCGAGGCGGTCGGAGAGTCGCTGGACGGCGTCCCGACCACGCGTCGCCGCGGGCGCGACGAGGACGGTTCGGTCCGTGGCGTTCACGGCAGCGACGGCCTGATTCGCGGCCACGGGCGGCGTATCGACGAGGACGTGGTCGAACGTCGTCGCCGCGGTGGCGACCCGCGATTCGAACGCCTGCGCCGCGGCCGGTGATTTCGCTCGCGCCAGTCGCTCGAAGGGGGCAGCGGCGGGGCAACAGGCCAGCCGACCGCCGTCGCTGTCGAGCGAGAAATCGACGACGCCGTCCGAGAGCGGAGCGTCCGCGTCGTCGGTGAGCAGCGCCGTCAGGTCGGGGTCGAGTCGCCCGGAAAGGTAGTCGGCGAGGCCCTGCGTCGCGAAGGCGGCGTCGAGAATGCACACGTCCCGCCCGTCGTTCGCGAGGAGGGTTCCGAGTTCGACCGTCAGTCGCGTCGTCCCCGCGCCACCAGTGGCGCCGACCAGCGCCGCCGTCCCGTCAGCAGCGTCACTCATGCACCGAGGTGGCGCGCTCTCCGACTAAAGGACTCGGGTCGTGACGCGATTCTACCTGGCTGCAATGCTCGACGAGAAAACGAATTGAGCCCCGCCGAAGTGGCGAGGCATGGCATACCGCGAAGACAGGGTGTCCGGTCCCACCGGGAGCAGGTGGGAGCGCCGGCCGAGAGTCGGGTAGCAATTACTGGCCGCACCACCCTGGTGACTGACCGTCTCGTGTGGCTGTGACGACAGTCGGCTCGGAAGCCGATGTGTCGGTCATCCGGTACTGTGTTCGTGCCTCTATCACCTCGTACAATTATCTGGACGTTCTTACAACATATAGGTTTTTCTCCATACGACCTAGTACAAATATACGTATTTAATTCCACTATTTTCTAATTTATGCCACAGAATCGGACGATTTTCGCGTGGCTATGAGGGTAGAACGTGACGAGAACGAATGCGTCGAAGTAGCGTCAGTCGTCGCGGATGGCGGCGGCCACGTCCGCGAACTCGTCGTCGTCCACCTCGGGCGGGTTGTCGATGAGGGCGTGGACGGGTTTGCCGCCGTCGGCCTCCGAGCGCGGGACGATGTGGGCGTGGACGTGCGGCACTTCCTGCCCGGCGGCGGGGCCGTTGTTGACGGCGATGGTCGTCGCCTCGGCGTCGACGGCCGCCTCCACGTCGTCGGTCAGGTCGTGGACGGTGGCGAACACGTCCGCGGCCAGGTCCGCGGGGAGGTCGTTGACGCGTTCGTGGTGCTCTTTCGGGATGACGAGCGTGTGGCCTCGGGCCAACGGGTTGACGTCGAGGAACGCCAACACGTCGTCGTCCTCGTACACGGTGTGGTTGGGAATGTCGCCGTCGACGATGGAACAGAAGATGCAGTCGGCCATACGTGTATGCTCGTTGTCCCGTCTCAAAAACGTCCCGGCGACGGCAGTTACTCGGCGGCAGCGGACCCCAACGCGTCGGCGACGACGGGCGCGACGGAGGTGGTCGTCACCTCGCGCTCCAAGGTGTCCGTGCCGTAGACGGCGGTGACGCCGGCGCGTTCGAGTTTCGTCCGCGCGTTCCGCACCAGGAGCGGGTGGACGCAGGTGACGAACACGTCGGCAGCGTTGCGGTCAGCGAGGACGCCGATGGACTCGCTCATGGTCGACCCCGTGGCGATGATGTCGTCGACGACGACCACGTCACGTCCGGTCACGTCGGCGTCGCTGGGCGTGATGTCGACCTCCGTCCCCGAGTGACGCACCTTCTCGAAGTAGTCCACGTCGCCGCCGCCGTAGGCGTCACGGACGGATTCAGCGAGTGAGACGGCGCCCGCGTCGGGCGAGAGAAAGAGCGGGTCGGTCAGGTCGGCGGGGAGCGGGTCGGCGAGTCGCGGCGCGGCGTCGACGACGGAACAGGGCACGTCGAAGAAGTCGGTCACCGACGCCTCGTGGGGGTTGACGAGAATCACGCGGTCGGTGCCGGTGGCGACGGCGCGGGCCACTGCCCGCGCGGAGACGGGTTGGCCGGGTTCGAACGCGCGTTCCTGCCGGCCGTAGCCCATGTAGGGGATGACGGTCGTCACGTGGTCGGCGCCGGCTTCCCGGACAGCGTCCTGCAGTTGCAGGAGTTCGACGTAGGCGGTGTCGGAGGGCGTCGACGCGACGACGACGGCCCGGTCGGGGGCCGTGCCGTCGAGGTCGACCGACGCCATCCCTTCCCCGTCGGGGAAGCGGTCGTACGTCACCGCGGCGAGCTCGCGACCCGTCTCGGCGGCGAGTGCCGAACCGAGCGCCTGCGAGTCGGAACCGGGGAGGATCATACCCGGTGGTGGACGGCCGCCACGAAAACCGTTTTCGTTGTCAGCGCTGGACGGCGAGCCCCGTCACGCCCGTGACGCCGAGTTCGCGCGTCCGCCAGCCATCGCCCGTGTCGGCGAGGAGCGTTCCGGACTCGGTGACACAGACGGTCGCCGCGTCGGTGTAAGCCACGTCCGCGAGTCGGTCGTCGGTCGGCACGTCGACGGGCGCCCACGAGCCAATCGCCTCGCGTTCGGACAGGCCGGCGTCGCCGACGGCGTGGGCCCGGTCGTCCGCGGCGTCGACGCTCACGGCGTCGAACGCGCCCTCGGCGTCGTCCATCCACCCGTTGCCCAGTCGATAGAGGCCGTGGCTCGTCGCCGCGAGGGGCATCCCCCGCCCGGACACGTCGCGCACGTCGTCGAGGCCGACGTTCCGCAGGTCGTCGCCGACGACTTGGTGGACGCCGCTGTCCGCGGCGACCATCCCGCCGTCGATTGCGCGGGGGTCCGTAACGGTTCCCAGGGCCGTCCACTCGTCGTCGAGGCGGGCGACGCGCCCGTCCGGGCCGGCGGCGAGGAGTGCGTCGTCGTCGAAACCGACGGCGACGGCGGGGCCGAAGTCGGTCGGGTCGTCGTCGCCGACGAGGACGTCCTCGGCGGTGGCGACGGCGCGGCGGTCACCGGCGGCGGCGACGGCGCGAGCGACGCCCCGGTAGTCGAGGCCGAACTCGCCGACGCGGTCACCGGAGAGCGACGCGACGACGACACCCTGTTCGGCGGCGACCAACACCGTCTCGGCGCCCTCTCGCTCCGCGTAGACGCGCTTCTCGTCGATGGTCACGTCGTGGTCCATACCGCAGCTCGGCGGGCGCGCCTCAAAAACGTGCCCGGGTCAGTCCGCCGCCACACGGTGGCGCACGGACGCAGCGAAGTTGTCGAACAGGCGCTTGGTCCGGCAGGCCGCGTCGTAGGCGTCGTCGTCGACCCCCGCGAGGACTCGCTCGATGCGGTCAGCGGGCAGGTCCTTCTCTCGGGTGACCGCCTCGGCGCTCGCCCGGTCGTACTCGGGGTGGAACTGGACGCCCCAGCAGTCGCCGTGGCGAAAGGCCTGCACGCCGCGGTCGTTCTCGGCGAGCAACGTCGCGCCCGGCGGGAGGTCGGCCACGCGGTCCGAGTGGGTTTCGAAGGCCGTGAACGGCGTCTCGACCCCCTCGAAGAGTGGGTCGTCGGCCACCACCTGCACCTCGCGGTAGCCGAGTTCATAGTCGTCCATGGACTCGACGCGGCCGCCGAGCGCCGCCGCGAGCGCCTGATGCCCGTAGCAGACGCCGAGAATCGGGAGCCCTCGGTCGGCCGCCGTTTCAATCCAGTCGAGCAAGTCGTCTATCCACGGGTCGTCCTGGTAGACCGACGAGCGCGATCCCGTGACGACGACGGCGTCGTAGTCGAAATCGGGCGGGAGGTCGCCGGCGGTCACGTCGAACTCGACGAGCGCGGCGTCGAGTTCGCGACGGAAGTTTCGACGGGTGCGTTCGACACCGTGGGAGGCGTCGAGGAGCGCGAACCGCAACATACGTGGACGGAGGCGGTGGAGACGGGAGACGCTTACGCCGATTCGACGTGGCCGAAGAGGCGGTCGTTCACCGCGCGGGACTGCTCGATTCCGACAAGGTGGCCGGCGTCGAGTTCGACGAACGACCCGCGCGGCAGGCCCTCGGCGAGTCGGCGGCCGCGCTCGACGGGCCAGACGGCGTCGTCGGACCCGTGGACGACCAGCGCCGGACAGTCGATTTCGTACAGGCGGTCGGAGATATCGAACGCCTCGACGGCGGCCGCTTGGGCCTCCCACGCGTCTCGGGTGGCGTCCTCGGCGGCGCGCCACTCGACGATTTGCTCGACCACGTCCGGGTTGGCGTCCACGAACTCGCGGGAGAGCGCGGCCGCGAGCGACGACTCCAAGGTGTCGGGGTCGTCCGGCGCCCCGAACAGGGGGTCGAGCGAGAGGTCGGCCCCCGCGGCCGCCGTCCCGAGGAGGGTGAGCGACCGCGGGCGCGAGGAGAGTCGTGCGAGTTCGAGTGCGACCATCCCGCCCAACCCCGCGCCGACGACGTGGACCCGACGCGCGCCGTGCGCTTCGAGTACCGCTTGGGCGTCGGCGGTGAGGTCGTCGACCGCGTAGGGGCCCGCGGGCGCGTCGGAGCGGCCGGCCCCCCGAAGATCGGTCACCAGCGTCTCGAACGGCCCCGACAGGCCGCCGTGTTGCCACCCCCACTGCCACGCGCCGTAGCCCACGTCGCCGAGGAAGACGACCGTCTCGCCATCGCCGTCAGCCTCGTAATAGAGCGACACGGAGCCGTTCGATGCGGTCGGCATACGTACTCGTCCACCCCCGAGCCACTTATATACTCACTCGAGGCGGGCGCTCAGAAGCGAGAGGCCGATGAGCGTGGCCGCGAAGCCGACGAGGACGAGCGCAGTCGTGTACGCCAGCGACGGCAGGTCGAACGGCGACACGCCGCTCAACAGGTCGAGGACCGTCACGTCGCGAAACAGTGAGTCGGCGGGGAACGCCGCCGCGGAGAGCGAGACGATACCGACAACGAGCAGACCGAACACCGTCAGCGTCGAGGTTCTCGAAGCGGACGACGGCGACTTCACACGAGCGATTTCTGCGCCATCACATATGAACGTTCGTCCGCCCTCAGACGGTTATTGTAAGTCAGTACCGATGGGTCGCCAGCCCGTTTCGGCGAATCACCGGCAAACAGTTACTCCGTATCAGGCGTCCTGCACGGCGCGGAGTACGTCCGGCGCGTCGTCGAGGGCGTCGTCGAGGGCGTCGACATCCGGGCCGCCACCCTGCGCGAAGTCCGGCGGGCCGCCACCGCCGCCGCCGACCTGTGCAGCGAGTCGGCCGACGACTTCGCCCGCGTTGATGTCCACGTCGTCGGGGACGCCGACGACGAACTGCGCGCTGCCGCCCTGTGCGCTCCCGAGGACGGCCACCGACCCCTCCTCCACGATGGCGTTCGCGGTGGCGCGGAGCTCGTCGGCGTCGCCGTCCATCCGCCGAATCACGGCGTCGAAACCGCCGATATCCACCCCGTCATCCGTCGCCGAGGCGGCGCGCACCTCCGCGAGTTCGGACTTGAGCTGGTCGATCTGTTTGCCGCGGGCCTTCCACTCCTCGAAGAACCGCTCGGCCGTCTCGGGCACGTCCTCCGGCGACACGTCGAGGACGTCCGCCGCGTCGTAGAGGGCGTCCTCGGTGCGCTGGGTGGCCTCGATGGCCGCCTCGCCCGCCGCGAAGACGATTCGCTCGACGCCGTCCTGAATCGGCTCGGTCTTGAGAATCTTGATGGCGCCGATGTCGCCCGTCCGCGAGACGTGCGTGCCGGCACACGCCTGCACGTCGTCCGCGACGTGGATAAGCCGAATCTGCTCTCCCGGTGGGACGCCGCCCTGATACAGGTCGAAGCCGTGTTCGGCCTCCGCCTCGTGGCGGTCCGGCCACTCTTGGGCGACCTGCTGGTTGTCCGTCACCACGTCGTTGGCGACGCGTTCGATTTCTTTTACCTCCTCGCGGGAGATGCGCCGGAAGTGCCGCACGTCGAGGCGGGCGCGGTCGGTCCCCTTCTGGGCACCGGCCTGTCGGACGTGCTGGCCGAGGACCTGCCGCGCGGCGTAGCCGATGACGTGTGTCGCGGTATGGTGGCGCATCAACCGGTAGCGACGCTCGGCGTCTAGCTGCCCGCGGACGAACTCGCCCTTGCCGGGGTTGCCGTCGGTTCGGTGGAGGACGACACCGTCGCGGCGCTGCACATCGGTCACTTCGACCGTCGTCTCGTCCGTCGAGAGCGTGCCCGTGTCGGCGGGCTGGCCCCCACCCTCGGGGTAGAACATCGTCTGGTCGAGCACCACGTCGTAGCCGTCCTCGCGTTCGAACACGTCGAGGACGACGGCCTCGAACTCGGTGCGTTCTTGCTCGTCGTAAAACAGGCGGTCGGTCTCGGGGAGGTCGGACAGTCGCTCGTCTCGCTCGGCGGCCGCCTCGCTTGCCCCTTCGCCCTCGTGGCGGGCCGCGACCAGCCCGTAGAAGTCGTCGGGCACGTCGACTTCGGCGCCGTGGTCGCGGGCGATATCGGCCACCATGTCCGGCTGGATGCCGTGGGAGTCGTAGAGTTCGATGAGCGTCTCGCGGGGGATGGGTTCGCCGCGCTCGGCGTACTCCTCGGCGAGGTCGGACACCTTTCGGGCGCCGCGGTCGAGCGTCTCGCGGTACTTGCGCTCCTCGGTGCGGACGATGTCGCGGATGGTGTCGCGGTTGGTGTAGCCGAGACGCTCGGCCTGCATGTCGACGAGTTCGTCGAGCGGTGCGTCGATATCGAGGCCGTCGACGAGGCGCTTGGTCCGTCGAAGGACCATCCGCGCGAGATAGCCCGTGCCGACGTTCGAGGGGACGATGCCGTCGCCGAACATGTACGCGAGCGTCCGGCAGTGGTCCGCGATGGCGTACACGTCTTCGAGGGGTTCGAGCAGACTGGTGAGTCGGTCGGGGTCGACGCCGAGTTCCTCGGCCACGTCCGCGCGGGCCGAGGCGAGGTCTGTCACCTCGTCGATGTCGAGATAGCCCGAGAGGCGGGCCGCATCGCGGATGAGTTCCTCCTCCTCCTCGGAGTGGTCGATGCCGGCGCGGTCGGTGAGGAAGTCTATCATCTCGGGGTAGACCGCCTCGTACACCGTCGGCGTCCCCTGTGTCATCCACGTCCACCGCTCCAGCCCGTAGCCCGTGTCGACGATGTACGTGTCCATCGGGCTGTAGCGGTTGCCGTCTTTCATCTCGTATTCGCCGTCGGGGTCCTGCTCCATCGACATGAAGACGAGCGTGGCGAGTTCGAGGCCGCGGTAGATGACTTCGAAGGCCGGGCCGGCGTTGCCGCCGCCGACCCACGGGTCCTCGATGTACGTGATTTCGGCGGGGTCGGCGCCCATGTGCTCGAAGAACTGGTCGCAGTACGCGACCGTCTCGTCTTTCCAGTACACCTCGCCCTCGTAGGCGTACTCGCCGTCGGCCTCGTCACGGGCGTTGAAGGCGTGGTGGGCCATCATCTCGAAGGCCATCGTGTGCCGGCCCGTCTTGCCCACGTTGTCGATGTCCTGCATCCGAATGCAGGGCTGGGAGATGGCGAGGGGGTTCGCCGGGGGCGGTGTCTCGCCGGAGGTGACCAGTGGCTGGAAGTCGTAAATCGACGCTTGCGTCAGGAGGACGTCGTCACGCCAGCGGTTCGCGGCGACCGGATAGGGGTCGATGCGTTCGTGGCCGTTATCCTCGAAAAAAGAGAGGAAGGCCTCGCGCATCTCCTCCAGCGAGTGTGCTTCGTCGAAGCCGGGGTTGCCGATAAAGGAGTAGTCGTCGCAAGGCGGCTCACCGCAAGTGTCGCGCTCGACGCGCGACCAGAAGTGCACGCCACACGAGGTACACTCCTGCCGAGTGAACCCCTCCTCCTCGAAGTAGTCGAGACGGTAGGCGTCTTCGAGTTCGCTCATTATGCCTTGTTGGCCCGTCTCCGCCTAAAACAGTTCCGGGAAGGGTCGTCGCGGGAGATTTCGTCGTCCCGTCGGGCGACTACGCGTCCTCGTCGTCGAGGGCCAGCGCCGCCAACATCGCCTCCAACTGCACGCGTTCGTTCGCGCCCTCGGTGATGCGGTAGTCCGCCTCACCGAGACGCTCCATCAGTTTGACCGTCCGGCGCTCGTCGATGTCGAACTCCCACGCCGAGCGGTGGAGCTGGTCGATGACGTCGCCCCCGGCCATCCCGGAGTCGACGAGCAGGGTTTCGAGCGTCGAGCGCGCCCGCGGGAAGTTGCCCTCGATGGCCGCCTCCACCATCGACTCGATTTTCTCGGGGCGGACGGTGCTGGTAACGGTGTAGACGGCCTCCTCGTCGACGAGTTCGCCTGTCGTCGCCGCCGCCTGCAGCGTGTTAATGGCGCGGCGCATGTCGCCGCTGGCGGCGTAGACGAGTGCGTCGAGGCCGTCGTCGGTCATCTCGATATCCTCTGCCGCGGCGATTTCGCGCGCCTGCGCAGCGATGGCCTCGTCCGGGAGTGGCGAGAAGCGAAAGACCGCGCACCGCGACTGGATGGGGTCGATGATGCGACTGGAGTAGTTACACGAGAGGATAAAGCGGGTGTTGTCCGCGAACTGCTCCATCGTCCGGCGGAGCGCAGACTGGGCGTCGCTGGTGAGGGAGTCGGCCTCGTCGAGGAATATCACCCGGTAATCGAAGCCGCCGAACGAAGAGCGCGCGAAGCTCTTGATTCGGTCGCGCACCACGTCGATACCGCGTTCGTCGGAGGCGTTGAGTTCGAGGAAGTTGCCCCGCCAGTCGTCGCCGTACACCTCGCGGGCGATGGCGGTAGCGCAGGTGGTCTTGCCGATGCCCGCCGGCCCCGAGAAGAGGAGATGGGGCAGGTCGTGCTGTGCGATGTAGCTCTGCAGTCGGTCGACGATGTCGTCCTGTCCCTTCACGTCGTCGAGGGTCTGTGGACGATACTTCTCGATCCAAATCTCCCGTCCCGCAGACGACCCCTCGGCCTCGCTCATACGGACCAAAGGGGCTGGTCCGCACATAAACTCCCCGAGACGGTGAGCCTCGGGAGTCCATCGGCGTGTGAGTCAGTCCGAGTGCCGGAACGACGAAACGGGAGGCGTCGGGAGCGGGGTGCTCGGACGCCGCGCACCAGATTTAACGGGTCGCGGACGAACACGGAGATATGGTTCTTGACCTTCGGGTCAAGGCGACCGACCCGGTTTCCACCCGTGTCAAGGCAGTCGTCGAACAGGCCATCGCGCCGGAGACTCGCAACGCGTACGACGCCGACACGTTCTTCTCGGACTCGTTCATCCAGCACCACACCGAGTTCGAGTCCTACGACGCGTTCTGCCGCGCCTGTCCGGGCGAGCAGGATACAATCGGTGCCATCCAACGACTGTCCGCCGACGAGCGCGACGAGTTCGTCGCCGCGACGACCGAGTTCGACACGTGGGCAGACATGAAAGAGCGCTCGGCGGTGGCGGACCTCGTCACGCTCAGCAACGCCTAGTCACCCCAGTCCCAAGACCGCGGCGAGAACGTGGTAGAGGGCGAAACTGATCGCTGCCCCGCCGACCATCGAGCCGACCCACGCACCGAGCGTGTAACCGGTCTTCTTGACGGAGACGCCACCCGACCCGGACGACCCACCGACGAGCCCCGCCCCGACGATACTCGAAATCATCACCTTGTTGAACGAGATTGGGAAGCCGAGGATAATCGCAGTCTGTGCGACGAGGAAGGCGGGGATGAACGCGGCGATGGACCGCTTGGGTCCGAGCGACGCGTACTCGCGGGAGACGGCCTGAATGAGTCGTGGCGACCGAACCCAGCCGCCCAGCAGGATGCCGATACTACCGAGCGCGAGCAGGTACAGCCCCGGTAGCCCGAGTGCAGAGGAGAAGACCGGCTCCAGCGGCCCGGTCGCGAGACCGACCTGCGTCCCGCCGCTCGTGAACACGACGACGAGAGCGAGTGCGATGAGGATGCGATTGATGCCCCGCGTCACGTCCCGTTCCAGCTGCCGGTAAGCAATCGCCACCGCAACGAGTGCCACGACGACGCTGACGAGGACGACGGCGAGCCCGTCGCGCCCGAAGAGCGCGGACTGCCCCACCAGTCCGTGCGCGAGGAAGCCGGCGAGCGACCCCTGCTCACCGCGTGGCGTCGGGACGAAGGACAGCTGGACGTTCGCCAGCGCGTACCCGACACCGGCGACCAGCAACGGGATGGAGACCGTATCGGGAATCCGGTCGCCGAGCAGGAGTCGCGCGAGGCCGTAGGCGAGGACGGCTTCGACGATGGGGATGGCGAACCAGAAGCCGAGAATCTGGAGATAGGTGCCGACCGCGAGGCCACCGCCGAGGGCGAGTCCCGCGCCAATCGCGGCTCCGCTGACGGTGAACGCGGAGGGAATCGGATAGCCGTAGGTGTTGCCGACCGTGATGAGCGTGGCCGCCGTGAGCAACGTCGTGGCAGCGGCGAGAGGCGTAATCGTGACCCCCGTGACCAGCCCGTGGCCAATCGTCTCCGAGATACTGCCACCTTGGGCGACGGCGCCGAGCGCAGCGACGATGCCGACCAGTAACGCTCCCTTGAGCGTGGAAATCGCGTTCGCGCCGACGGCGGGCGCGATGGGCGCGGAGTTGCTGTTCGCGCCGACGGTGAACGCCATGAACAGCGACGTGACGAGCGCGATAGCCACGATGCCGATAGCCGAGGACATACGAGAGAGAACTCGTTGCGTGGATGGTGTTTTCTCAGTCTGTAATGCCTTTCCGTTCGGGGCCAGCGATGAATGCGCACCACACCCGTTCGTCGGCGAGGAGTTTCGACCAGCCCAACGAACAGTATAAGGGAATCGCCGAACCAGCACGACGTATGGCCTCACAGGGGGACCCGCGCGTGCTGTTCGTGATGAACCTCGTTCTGTCGACGCTGTTCGCGGCGGGGGTGGTGTGGGGACTGTCGTTCATCGGCTTGCTCGGCCTGACAGTCTGGAACGTCACCGCGCTGGCGCTCCTGCTGATGGCGCTTACGTACGTCGTGACGATGCGGTGAGGCGTGAGAGTCGTCCGAGACAGACTGACACGGCGGCTGACGAACGGGAATTTCTTACGCACGACTCGCGCAGTAGGGGGTATGACCATCGAAGACCGAGACGAGGCCCACCTCATCACGCACGCGCTTGCCAAGGACACGCTCTCGAAGATTCGGGACGTGGAGACCGAACAGGTCGCCTTCCGCAAGGGGCTCGTGAAACTCGGCCGCATCTGTGGCTACGAAATCATCGACGGCGCGATGGACACGGAGTACGTCTCCATCGAGACGCCGATGGCGGAGACGACCGGTGAGCGCGTCAAAGGCCTCGACGACGTGGTCATCATCAACGTCCTCCGCGCCGCGACGCCGTTCGTCGAAGGCCTGTTGAAGGCGTTCCCCCGCGCCAAGCAGGGCGTCATCAGCGCCGGGCGCGACGAGGAGGCCGGCATGAACGAGGAGGGCGAGTTTCCCATCACCATCGACTACGTGAAACTCCCCGAAATCGGCCCGGAGGACACCGTCATCGTCGCCGACCCCATGCTCGCCACGGGGTCGACGATGACCGCCGTCCTCGAACACGTCCTCGAAGACGCGGACCCCGAGAACGTGCTCGTCCTCTCGGCGGTCAGCGCCCCCGCGGGCCTCCTCCGCGTTCGCGAGGCGATTCCCGAGGCGGACCTCCTCACCGTCTCCATCGACGACCACCTCGACGACGACGGCTTCATCGTCCCCGGCCTCGGCGACGCCGGTGACCGCGCGTTCCGCACGAAGTAACCCCTCCTCTTCCGGTCGAAAATCGACCGACTGCGCCGCGTTTCAGGGCCACATATCTCCACTCGGCGTCGACCACCCCAGCGCTCTATAGCCGTCCGTACGTCACGGCAACTTGACCCGCCCGCCGGTCGCGCTCCGGAGTCGGTCACGGAGGGCGTCCGCCTCGTCGATGGGGACGCGCACGTCGAACGTCACGTCGGCCTCGTAGGCGGCGTCGAACTCGGCGCCCGCACTTTCGAGGATGCCCCGGACGGTACCGGAGTCGTCGTACTCGACGGTGACGGTGAACCGCTCATGGGGGCGTTCTTCGACGACGCCCGCCTCGTCGACGGCGTCGCTCACGCCGCGGGCGTAGGCGCGGGCCAACCCGCCGACGCCGAGGTTGACGCCGCCGTAGTACCGCGTCACGACGGCGACGACGTTGCGCACCTCTCGCTGGACGAGGACGTTCAGCGCGGGCTTGCCCGCCGAATTGGTGGGTTCGCCGTCGTCGCTCGCCCACTCGCGGAGCATGTCGCCCTCGGGGACGCGGTACGCGGGGACGTTGTGCGTGGCGTCGGCGTAGGCGTCGCGCACCTCGCTCACGAACGCCTCTGCCTCGGCGAGGGAGTCGGCGGGGGCGACGTGGCCGATGAACTCCGAGCCCTTCACCTCGAACTCGGCTTGGCCGCGTTCGGCGACGGTCAGGTACGCCTCGGCGTCGGCGTCGCTCATCAGAACTCGAGCCGGCGAACGTAGGGCAGTTCTCGAATCTCGACCAGCAGGTCGCCGGGGAGGCTGGCGTCCGTGATGACGTACAGTTTGGGGTCGTCGACGAACTCGGGGTCTTCGCTGATGACCTGCCGGATGGAGATGTCGTGGTCGGCGATGGTCCCCGTCACGTCGGCGACGATGCCCGATTCGGTTTCGTCGTCGACCCAGACGGTGAGGACGGCCAAGTCGAGAACGGGCGCGAGGTCCATCAGACTCGGGATGGCGGTGATGTTCTGGAAGATGCGCCGGAGTTCGGGGTCGTCGAGGATGGCGTCGGTGGTGGAGTCGACCACCCGCCGGTCAACGTCGATTTCGCGGGCGATTCCCGTGTTGGGAATCTCTATCCCGCCGGAGACGACGCGACCCTCGTCGTTGACGGAGAAGCCGCGTTCGAGGAGGAGCCGAATCACCGCCTGCTGGCTCGGGCTCCCCTCGAATTTCTCCATAATCTCGTCGAACATTCGTCGTCGGGCGTTGTCCGGGACAGTTGATATACCCTCGGCTCCGGCGACGACGCGGGGTGCCCGCCCCGGTCAGACGGCGTCGCGGATGCGGTCGGCGGGGAATCGCTGCTCGGGGGCGTGCTCCGCGAGGACGACACGGTCGGAGCCCTCCAGACGGCGAACGATTCCCTCGTCGTCGAGGTGGCTGACGGTTGCGAGGACGGTCAAAAGCGGGAGTCGCAGTCGCTCTGCAATCCGGTCGGGCGTGGCGTCGCCGACGCGGTGCAGGTACAGCACGACCAGTTTCGATGTGTCGCTTTCGAGCCGTTCGAACGCCTGCATACCCGGCTACTCACCCCCCGCAATCAAATAGTTAACGACGGGCGTCGAAAGAACCTACGTCAGCAGTCGTTGCTACAGTTCGCCCTTCGTGCTCGGCGTGTCCGAGCGACGCTCGTCGATTCGGGTGGCGTCGTCCAGGGTGCGCGCGAGCGCCTTGAACAGCGCCTCCACCTCGTGGTGGGCGTTCTCGCCGGTCACCTCGGCGTGGAGCGTGAGGCCGGCTTCCATCGCCAGCGAGCGCGCGAAGTGCCGGGCCATGACCGTCGTGAACTCGCCGACGCGCTCCTCGGAGAACTCGCCGTCGAAGCGAAAGAGGGGGCGCCCGCTCACGTCGAGGACGACAGACGCGACGGCTTCGTCGAGGGGGATTCGGCGGTCGGCGAAGCGGCGGATGCCCCGCTTGTCGCCGAGGGCGTCCTCGAAGGCCGCGCCGACGACCAGCGCCACGTCCTCGACGGTATGGTGGTCGTCGATGTGGAGGTCACCGTCGCAGTCGACGGTCAGGTCGAACAGGCCGTGCTTGGCGAACGACTCGAGCATGTGGTCGAAGAAGCCGATACCCGTGTCGACGCGGGCGTCGCCCTCGCCGTCCACGTCGAGGGTCACCTCGATGGTCGTCTCCGCGGTTTCGCGGGTCCGGGCGGCGGTGCGGTCCATAGCCGATTCTCGCAGGGCGGGCGTAAGTCGGTTGCGCCTGCTACGCGTCCATCGCCTCGGCGAGGGTGAACGCCCCCTCGTAGAGCGCGGTGCCGACGACGACGGCCGCGGCGCCCGCCTCGCGACACGCCCGCACGTCGTCCAGCGTCGCGACGCCACCGCTGGCGATGACGGGAATATCCACGGCGTCGGCGAGGCGTTCGATGCGGTCGGCGCGCACGCCGTCACGTGTCCCCTCCACGTCAACGTCGGTGAAGAGGATGGCCGCCGCGCCGAGGTCGGCGTACCGCCCCGCGGCCTCGACGGGGTCGAGGCCCGTCCCTTCGGTCCACCCCGAGACGACCACCTCGTCGCCTTTCGCGTCGAGGCTGACAACGACGCTCCCCGGCCGTTCCTCGCTGATCTCGCGGACGATGTCGGGGTTCTCGACGGCGGCCGTCCCGAGGATCACCCGGTCGACGCCCCGGTCGAGCAGAGAGATGGCGTCTTCGGCGGTGCGGATGCCGCCACCGAGTTGGACGGGCACGTCCACGGCGTCGACGACGGCCTCGACGGCGTCGGCGTTGGCGCGTTCCCCCTCGAAGGCGCCGTCGAGGTCGACCAGATGGAGGGTGCGCGCGCCGGCGTCGACCCACCGCGTCGCCGCCTCGACGGGGTCGCCGTAGCGCGTCTCGGTCCCTCGCTCTCCCTGTACCAGTTGCACCACCTCGCCGTCCTGCATGTCGACGGCGGGAATCACCTCGAACGTCGAGAACTGGGGCATATCGGGGCGTGGGCGGGGCGGCGGCCTAAACCCACCGTTCGGGGGCCGCCGCGCCGCCCGCAGGCGGAACGGATTTGTGGCCCGGCCGTCGACTCCCCGGCAATGGAACTGTTCGGGTCGAGCGGGACGCGCGGCGTCGTCGGGGAGACGTTCACGCCGACGCTCGTTCGCGACGTGTCGGCGGCGGCCGCGGCCGTCTGGGACGCCGACCGGGTCGCCGTCGCTCGGGACACGCGCGACTCGGGTGAGGCGTTCACCGACGTCGCCGCCGGGACGCTCACCGCGGCCGGCGCCGACGTGGACCGACTGGGCATTCTCCCCACGCCCGCCGTCTCCTACTACTGCGAGCGCGAGGGCGTGCCCGCCGTCCACATCACCGCCTCCCACAACCCGCCGGAGTACAACGGCATCAAACTCCTCGGCGCGGACGGGACGGAGCTGTCCGTCGACGGCTACGGGCGCGTCGAAGACCGGATTTTCGCAGAGACCGAGTCGCTCGCGGCGTGGGACGCGGTGGGGACGAGTCGCCCCGTCGACGGCGTGGCCGCGGACTACCGGGCCGACATGCGGGCCGGTGTCGACACCGACGCCATCGCGGACGCCGACCTCACCGTCGCCATCGACCCCGGCCACGGCGCTGGGTCGGCCGTGTCGCCAGACTTCGTCCGCGAACTCGGCTGTGCGGTCCGGACGGTCAACGCTGACCCGGACGGGCGCTTCCCCGGCCGCGACCCGGAACCGGTGCCCGAGAACCTCGGCGCGCTCCGACGGCTCGTCCGCTCGACGGACGCCGACGTGGGGGTCGCACACGACGGCGACGCCGACCGGGCCATCTTCGTCGACGAGACGGGGGCGATGATAGACGGCGACACCTCCTTCGCCGCGCTCGCTGCCGCCGAACTCGCGGCGGGCGACACCGTCGTCGCCGCGGTCAACGTCTCCCAGCGAGTCGTCGACGCTGTCGACGCCGCGGGCGCGAGTCTCGAACTCACGCCCATCGGCGCGGCACACATCGTCACGCGGGTGCGGAAGTGTCGCGAAGCGGGGCAAAAGGTGCCAATCGCGGGCGAGGGCAACGGCGGCGTGTTCTTCCCGGGCCATCGCCTGACGCGGGACGGTCCCTACATCGCCGCGAAGTTCCTCGAACGCCTCGCCGCGGCCGACGCGCCCGCGAGCGAGGTGGTCGCCCCCTACGCCGGCTACCACCTCGTCCGCGACGCGGTCGAGTACGACGGCGACGCGGAGCGTGACCGCCTCCTCGACGCCGCGGAGGCGTACGCCCGCGAGGCCGACGCCGACCTGAACACGACCGACGGCTATCGGCTCGACTACGGGGACGCGTGGGTGCTCGTCCGGCCGAGCGGGACCGAACCCAAGGTCCGTATCTACGCCGAAGCGCGCGAAAAAGAGCGGGCGGCGACGCTCGTCGACGATGTGCACGCGCACCTGACCGACTAACTCACACCGCGTACTCGTCGAGCGCTGTCGCTATCCGGTCGCGTTCCTCGCGAGCGGCGGCCAAGTCGGCTTCGACCTCGCCACTCGTCAGTCGCTCGCGCTCGTCGGCGTCGAGTTCGTCGCGGGCGAGCGCCGCCTCCCGCAGGCGCTCGTAGTCGACTTGGTCGGGGAGTCGCCGGAGGTGACGCGCGGCGGCGATGGCGTCATCGTCCGCGAAGCGCGCGACGACCGAGACGAGTTCGCCCGCGCGGTGGCGGAGGTGGGAGGCGCTCGCGGGCGGCCACGCCACCGTCAGCGGGTCGGCGTCGAGGCGCTCCAGATAGGTCCTGTGGGTCGCGACGCGCGTCCGGAGCGCGCCGGGGTCGTCGACGTAGTGGTCGAGTTTCGAGGCGGAGTAGTCGGCGTACGTGAGGAGCGTAGGAATCGGCTCCATCCCGGCGTCGTACGTCTCGACGTACTCCCGGATGTCCGGCGGCGGCGAGGGAAAGGCGGCGAGGGGGTAGGCCTGACTCGCCTCGACGACCCGGAACACCTCGCGAGCGCTGGCCTCGCGTCGGAATTCCTGCCACGCCTCGCGCACCGTCTCGTTGTAGTCCTCGACCGGGTCGCGCAGGTTCTCGACGGGGGCGTCGAGGTCGGCGTCACCGAGTCGCTGGAGGCGCGTCAGGTGGTCGATTCGGTCCTCGAGGTCGCGCAGTCGCCGCTCGGCCTCGCGTTCGACGGTCTCGTACCGCTCTTCGGCGCGTTCGCGCTCCGAGAGCAGCGCGGTGTACTCCGTCGCCGGGCCGAGCAGCTCGCGGGCGCGCTCGAAGTCGCCCTCGTCGAGTCGGCGCTGGTCGAGATGCTCGTTGGCCGCCTCGAACGCGTCGCGGGCAAGCAAGTCGTCGGGGAGGCCCTCGACCAGCTGGACGAACGACTCCTGAAACTCGACGAACGACTGGAAGTCGCCGGTGCCGGTCGCTGTCTCCTCGTAGCGGTCGAGGAGGTCCGTCGCCTCGGTGTGGGCGTCTCGCACCGCGCGCAGGCGGTCCTCGCCGTGGTCCGCGACGGCGTCGCGAGCGTCGGTCAGGCGTTGATACGCCTCGCGGAGTCGGTCGGCGTGGTCGGTGCCCTCGCTCATTCGTCGTCGTACACCTCGTCGGGGTCGAAGACGCGCTCCCCGACGTGGTCGCCCTCGACGGTGCGGTAGAAACAGGAGCGGTGGCCGGTGTGGCAGGCGCCGCCGTCCTGATCGACGAGATAGAGGAGGGTGTCGGCGTCACAGTCGACGCGCACCTCCTCGACGTGTTGGACGTGGCCGCTCGTCGCTCCCTTCTCCCAGAGTTCGTCACGGCTCCGGGAGTAGTAGTGAGCGCGCCCCGTCTCGCGGGTGCGTTCGAGCGCCTCGGGCGAGACGTACGCCAGCATCAACACCTCGCCGGAGTCGGCGTCCTGTGCGATGGCGGGGACGAGGCCCTCGGCTCCGAAATCTACCTCGACGGTCATGGCCGACCCAGGGTGGCTCGACCGATAGGTCTTGTGTCACTCCGGCGGAGGGGTGCGGATTTCAGACCAGTCCGAGCGCCCGAAGCAGTCCGAACAGCAGGTCGCCGTACGTCAGCCCGACCACCAACCCGAGGAAGACGGGGACGATGAACGGGATGCCCGGCGAGAGCCAGACGGTGTCACGGGTGGTCACGACGCGAAGCCCCTCGCGGAGCGTCTCGGGCGAGGTGCCGTAGGCCGAGCCCTCGATATCGTCGAGGAAGCGCTCGGCGGCCCACGGGTCGTCGTACTCGGCGTCGAAGTCGGGGGCGGTGTCGGCCGACGCGTCCCCGACTGTCGCCTCGGCGTCGACGGCGCCGTCGGTCGGGTCGTGTGTCTCGTCGACGCTCGCGGGGTCGCGGTGGGCCGCGGGCGACTCGCGGAGGTCGGCAAGCGTCGTCCCCCGCCACCGCAGGTACATTCGGAGGGCGTCGAGGTCGAGGCCGTGGCGAGTGAACCCCTCGGGCGTCTCGAACAGTCGGCCGTGCTCGTGGGTGAGCGCAGTCACCGAGGTTCGCCGCCCGACGAACATGAGCAGTGAGCGGTCGCCGCGGAGTGCGTTCCGAGCGCCGAGATAGAGCGGGTAGGCCAACCCGATGAGCACCGCGTTGGTCAGCACGGTCAGCGAGAACACGCCGAGCGTCGTCGCCACGAGCGGCAGGGCGTCGGTCGAGAGATAGAGGACGGGATAGGTGGGAAAGAGGAGGGCGAGCGTCATCAGCGCCTTGGCGTCGGCGCCGCCGAACCCGCCGAACCACCAGAGGCCGTAGGCGAGCGGAATCAAGACGAGGAGGCTGACGCCGACGCGGACGAAGAACAGGCGGTCGGCGACGCCCGTCATCGGGAGGTGGGCGCCGGCGTCGACCAGGAGCGTCACCACGCCGATGGCGGCGAGCGGGTACCACAGCCAGTTGGGGAGGCGCCGCGTGCGAACGTCGCGCCACGCCGCCCAGCCGAGCGCCGGCACCGCGAGCAGTCGCAACAGGTCCGTCGTCGCCGCGAGCATGTCGGGTAGGGACGCGGCATCGAATTAGGGTTTCCGGTCGGGCGAACGGCGAGGCGGGGCCTCGAAGGGCGTCGTCGATAAAAATTGGGGAGCTGCGAAAACCGCCTGAACCGGCTTAGATGACGCGGTTCTGGAGGTAGTCGAGGTGCTTCGCGTTGAAGACGAGTTTGACCTCGTCCGCCGTCGGGCTGCCGATGCAGGTCAGCCGAACGTTCTTCTCCTCGACTTCCTCGTCGGAGAGGATCTGCTGCATGTCCATGTCCAGATCGCCCTCCTTGACGATGGCGGCACAGTTCGCACAGGCGCCGGCGCGGCACGAGAAGGGCCAGTCGTAGCCCTGGGCCTCGGCCGCTTCGAGGACGTACTCGCCCTCGTTGACTTCGAGCGAGCCGTAGTCCTCTTCACCGAGGTCGGAGTCGGCGGCCTTCTCGAAGAGGTCGTCGTCGTCCATGTCCCAGCCCTGATCGTCCAGCACTTCGTAATTGAGGTATTCTACCGTGGGCATCAGGCGAAACGTTGAGTCGCCACCCCATTAGACTTTGCTGTTCGGCAAAGCCTTGACGACGACTCACGTATCGTTACGAAACCGACTCTATCGCGTCGCAGTCGCCCGATTTTCCCCGGAACGTGACAGCGTTCCAGTAGTTGTTCCTATCGGGACATATTGACGGACGGCGACTATCGGTTGAGCGTGTGGATGGCCTGCCCGAGTGCGTTTTCGGCGGCCTCCATCACCGCCTCGGAGAGGGTCGGGTGGGTGTGAATCGTAGCCGCCACGTCCTCCAGCGTCGCCCCCATCTCGATGCCGAGAGTCGGCTCCGCTATCAGTTCTGACGCCTCGGGGGCGACGATTTGGGCGCCGATGAGGAAGCCGTCCGCGCTGGCGACGACGCGGACGAACCCCTCGGTGTCGCCCGTGGTGAGCGCCCGCCCGCTGGACCGAAGCGGCATCTCGCCCACGACGGGGTCGAACCCCTCCGCCTCGGCTTCCGATTCGGTCAGGCCGACCGTCGCAATCTCGGGGTCGGTGAACACCGCGGCGGGAATCGCCTGCGCGTCGAACGCCGCAGGCTCACCGGCGATGGCCTCCGCGGCGACGACGCCCTCGGCCGACGCGACGTGGGCGAGCATCGGTTCGCCCGCCACGTCGCCGACGGCGTAGATGCCGTCCACCGCCGTCTCGCAGCGCTCGTCCGTCTCGAGTGCGCCGTTCTCGGTCGGCTCGAGCCCCGCGTTCTCGGGGTCGAGCGCGTCGGTGACGGGCGTTCGCCCCACCGCGACGAGGACGCGGTCGGCGCCGTGGGTCGACTCCGTGCCGTCGTCGGACTCGGTAGTGACGACGATACCGCCGTCGGCGGCGTCGCGCCACCCCGTCGCGCGCTCCCCGAAGTGGAAGTCGACGCCCAGCGACTCGGCACGCTTTCGCACCACGCGCGCCACGTCGTCCTCGTAGCCCGGCAGGACGCTATCGAGTGCCTCCACGATGGTCACGTCGGTCCCGAGCTTCGCGAACACCGTCGACAGCTCCATCCCGATGTAGCCCGCGCCGACGACGACGAGGCGGTCGGGGACGGAAGACAGTTCGAGCGCCGCCGCCGCGTCAAGGACGGGGTCGGCGGCGAACGGAAAGCCCGGCAGTTCGAGGGGGCGACTCCCGGTGGCGACGATGCAGTGGTCGAAAGAGAGCGTGTCCGTCTCGTCGCCGTCGTCGACCCGCACCGTCTCGCCGTCGACGAACGACGCCGTGCCCTCGACGAGGGTGACGCCGTTTGCCTTGCAGAGTTTCTCGACGCCGCCGGTGAGTCGGTCGACGACGCCGTCTTTCCAGTCACACATCGCCGCGAGGTCGACGACGGGGTCGGCGTGGATACCCATCTCCTCCGCCGTCGCGGCGTCGTGGGCCACGTCGGTCGCCGTGACGTACGCCTTCGAGGGGATACAGCCACGGTTGAGGCAGACGCCGCCGAGGGCGTCGCGTTCGACCAGCGTCACGTCGAGGCCGCGCTGTGCGGCACGGATGGCGGCGACGTAGCCGCCCGGTCCCGCGCCGATGACCAGTACCTCGGGGTCCGTCGTGGCTTCGGTAGCGACCATGCCTACACGACGCGGGGGCCGCAGGGATAAATACTGGCGGCGATTGGCGGGCGTTTATACGCCTTACTCGTAGACGGGGAACTCGGCACAGAGGCGGTCGACCTCGTCCCGAATCTCGCTCGCCACGTCCGCGTCGTCGGGGTTGTTCAGGCGTTCGACGATGAGCTCGCCCACCGTCGCCATGGCGTCGTCGTCGAAGCCACGGGTGGTGAGCGCGGGCGTCCCGACGCGAATGCCGCTGGTGACGAACGGCGACCGCGTCTCGCCGGGCACCGTGTTCTTGTTGACGGTGATGCCCACGTCGTCGAGGGCGTCCTCGGCCTCCTCGCCCGTCAGGTCGGGGTGGGACTCGCGCAGGTCGAGGAGGAGGAGGTGTTTGTCCGTGCCGCCGGAGACTGGCTGGATGCCCGCGTCGGTGAACACGTCGGCGAGCGTCTTGGCGTTGGAGACCACCTGCTCCGCGTAGTCGACGAAGTCGGATTCGAGTGCCTCGCCGAAGCCGACCGCTTTGCCCGCGATGTTGTGCATCAGGGGGCCGCCCTGCCCGCCGGGGAAGATGGCCTTGTCCACCGCGTCGGCGTGCTCGTCGGTCGTCATTATCATCCCGCCGCGGCCGGCGCGGATGGTCTTGTGCGTGCTCCCGGTGACGAAGTCGGCGGAGCCGACCGGCGAGGAGTGAATCCCCGCGGCCACCAGCCCGGTGATGTGGGCGATGTCGGCGAGGTGGTGGGCGTCGACGTCGTCGGCGATGGCGGAGAGGCGGTCCCACTCGAACTCGCGGGGGTATGCCGAGGACCCGCTGACGATGATGTCGGGGCCGAACTCGGCGGCCTGCTCCGCTACCTCGTCGTAGTCGATGTAGCCCGTCTCGGGGTCGACGCCGTACTGTTCGACCTCGTAGAGCTGACCGGAGAAGTTGACGTGGTGGCCGTGGCTCAGATGGCCGCCGTGGTTCAGGTCGAGCGACATGATCTTGTCGCCCGGGTCGAGCATCGCGAAGTAGACGCCCATGTTCGCCTGCGTCCCGCTGTGGGGCTGGACGTTGACGTGCTCGGCGCCGAACAGCTGCTTCGCGCGGTCGATGGCGAGGTTCTCGACGGTGTCCATGTGCTCGCAGCCACCGTAGTAGCGCTCGCCCGGATAGCCCTCCGCGTACTTGTTCGTCATGACGCTTCCCTGGGCCTCCATCACCGCTTCGGAGACGTGATTCTCCGAGGCGATCATCTCCAAGTTGTTCTCCTGACGGCGCTCCTCTCCAGCGATGGCTTCGGCGACATCGGGGTCGGTGTCCCGAAGGTGCGTATGCGTCGGTGTCACGCAACACACCATGGCGAACACCCAGTTAAGTAGCAGGGTCCATCACAAAATATCCCTAAAAGTGAAGCCGGCTACTCCTCGTCGAGGGCGTGCCACGAGAGCCGGGGGGTCCGGGCCGCCGCGGCCTGGTCGATGCGCCGGGCCGCCGTCGCCGTCGGCGTCTCGGCCAAGTCCTCGGGGTCGGTCGCAGCGACGGCGTCGAACGCCGCCGCCAAGTCGTCGAGTCGCGCCTTCGACTCCGTCTCGGTCGGTTCGGTCATCAACGCCTCGTCGACGATTTCGGGCCACTTCGTCGTCGGCGGGTGGACGCCGTGGTCGAGCATCGCCTTCGCCACGTCCGCGGCGTCGGCGTCTGCACTCGCGACGAACTCGTGGTGGAACGGGCCGTAGGGCACCTCGTAATCTATCTGGGAAGCGAGGTAGTTGGCGTTGAGGACGGCCGTTTCGCTCACGCGTTCGAGGCCCTCGTCGCCGTGGCGGAGGATGTAGGCGTACGCCTTCACCAGCACCAGCCAGTTGCCCAAGAACTCGTGGACGCGCCCGATGCTCTGGGCGGGGGCGTAAGTCTCGTACCCCGCGTCGGTTTCGCGGACCTGCGGCGTGGGGAGGAAAGGTTCGAGGTCGGCCCGGACGCCGATGGGGCCCTGTCCCGGCCCACCGCCACCGTGAGGCGTCGCGAACGTCTTGTGCAGGTTGAAATGCATCACGTCGAAGCCCATGTCGCCGGGGCGGGCCTTCCCGAGCAGGGAGTTGAGGTTCGCCCCGTCGTAGTAGAGGAGTCCGCCAGCGTCGTGGACGATGTCGGCGATTTCCCCGATATCGCGCTCGAACAACCCCAGCGTGTTGGGGTTGGTGAGCATCAGGAGCGCCGTCTCAGACCCGACCGCCGCCCGCAACGCGTCCACCTCGACGCGCCCGTTCTCGTTCGAGGGGAGTTCGACCACGTCGTAGCCGGCCATCGCCGCGCTGGCGAAGTTGGTTCCGTGGGCGGACTCGGGGACGATGACCTCGCTGCGCTCGTCGTCTTCGGCGGCGTGGTAGGCTTTCGCCACCTGGATGCCCGTGAACTCGCCCGCGGCGCCCGCGGGCGGTTGGAGCGTCACCGCATCCATCCCGCCGATGGTCGCGAGGGCGTCCTGTAGCTCGTGACAGAGGCGGAGAATCCCCTGTTTGTCGGCGTCGTCCCGGAGCGGATGCACGCGGTTGCCCGGGTGAGCGGCGATGTCCTCTGTGAACGAGGGGTTGTACTTCATCGTACACGACCCCAGCGGGATGGGGCCAGATTCGACGCCGTAGTTCATCTGCGAGAGGTGCGTGTAGTGACGCGCCAACTCCGGTTCCGCGGGCGCCGGGAGTTCGAGTTCGTCCCGCGTCAGGTCGTCCGGGAGCGAGGAGTCTACCTCGACCGTCTCGGTTCGCTTCTCGGAGAGCAGGGGTTCGTACTGCTCGCCCGCGAACCAGCGCGCCTGCTGGTGGGGGACGTCGCCGTCGGCGTCGTCGCTCATTCGCCACCCCCGTAGCCCGCGAGGGCGTCGACCAACGCATCGACCTGCTCGCGGTTGGTGTCGGTCACACAGACGGCGAGATACTCGTCGTCGCCGTCGGCGACGGTGCGGAGCGCGACCCCCTCGTCGCGGCAGTGCTCGACGACGGCGTCGGGGTCGGCGCAGTTCACCAGCGCCTCGCGGAAGTGGTGGCCGTCGTAGACGGGGGCAGTGAACCCGTCGAGAGCGTCGATGCGCTCGCAGGCGTCGGAAACCCCAGTGACACAGGTTTCGGCCAACTCGACGAGGCCGTCGGGGCCGAGCCACGCGGCGTGCATCGCCGCCCGGAGCGCCAGCCACGCCTGATTCGTACAGATGTTCGAGGTGGCACGCTCCCGGCGGATATGCTGTTCGCGCGTCTGGAGCGTCAGGGTGTAGGCGCGGTTGCCTGCGGCGTCCTCGCCGGCGCCGACGAGGCGGCCAGGGACCTGCCGCAGGTAGTCCTCGCGGCAGGCGAAGAGGCCGAGGCCCATCCCGTAGGTGGTCGGGAGACCGAGGACGCTCGCGTCGCCGACGACGACGTCTGCGCCGTAGGCCGCCGGGGGTTCGAGCAGTCCCAGCGCCACGGCGTCGGTGCCGACACAGAACAGGGCGTCGTGGTCGTCGGCCACGTCGCCGACGGCAGACAGGTCGGGTTCGAGCAGGCCGCGTGCGTTCGGCGTCGCGGCGTACACCATCGACACGTCGTCGTCGATGGAGTCGGCGAGGGCGTCCACGTCGACCGTACCCGAACTGGTGGGGTAGGTGTCGACGCCGATGTCCGGGCCGTCGGTGTAGTTGTCGAGGACGGACCGCACCCGGTCGGGGAGAGAGTCGGGCACCAGCACTCGGTCGCCGTCGACGGCGCGCACCCGGTCGGCGAGGAGCGCCGCCTCGCCGAGCGCCGTCGCGCGGTCGTACATCGAACAGTTGGCGACGCCGAGACCGGTGAGTTCGACGACGAGCGACTGGAACTCGAAGAGCGCCTGCAAGAAGCCCTGCGTGACCTCGGGTTGGTACTGCGTGTAACTCGTGAGAAACTCCGAGCGAAGCGAGAGGTGGTCGACAACCGAGGGGACGTAGTGGTCGTAGTGACCGCCGCCGAGGAACTCGACCATGTCCGCGGAGTCCTCAAGGGCCCCCTCGACCGTCGCGCGGGTCGCCCGCTCCGACCGGGCCTCGATTCCGTACTCGTCGTCGAACCGAACCGAGTCGGGTACGTCGAACAGGTCGTCGGGGTCGTCGACGCCGACGGCGTCGAGCATCGCGGCCCGTTCGGCCGCGGAGTGAGTCGCGTACGGCATACTAGGCGCCCTCAGTCCCCTCGACGTATATATGCGACGCTGTCCCGGGGTTTGCCGTGACGCTCATCGCTGTATCGTCTCGAACTGCCCGTCGAACGCACGTTCGAGGATGGCGGCGAGGTCGTCGGCGTCGGTCGCTCGCGGATTGCCCGTGAGCGAGCCGTCGTCCATCGCCTGCTCCGCCAAGCGCGGGACCGCTTCGCGCTCCGCCGCCGTCTCCGCGAGGGTCTCGGGAATCCGGACGTCGTCCGCGAGGCGGCGCACCGCGTCGACCGCCTTCGTCGCCTCCGCTCGCGCCGGTTTCGCGGGGTCGATGTCCTCGCCGAGCGCCGACGCGATGGCCACCATCTCCTCGGGCACCTGCGGCAGGTTGTACTCCATCACGTACGGGAGGAGGATGGCGTTGGCCAGGCCGTGCGGGACGCCGAAGGTGCCGCCGACCTGATGCGAGAGGGCGTGGACGGCGCCGAGTCCCGCGCCGTTGAAGGCCATGCCGGCCTGCGAACTCGCGCGCGCCATCTTCGACAGCGCCTCGCGGTCGCCGCCGCGATACTCGACCGCTCGCGGCAGGTAGGTGCCGACCTTCTCGATGGAGTCGATTGCGAGCGCCGAGGTCTGGCTCTGGGCCTTGATGGAGACGGAGGCTTCGACGGCGTGGGTCAGCACGTCCATCCCCGTCGCGGCCTTGACGGGGGCGGGCGCGCTCGCCGTCAACTGCGGGTCGACAAGCGCGAGGTCTGCCAGCAGGCTCACGTCACCGATTTCCTCCTTGATGGATGTCTCGGAGTCCTTGACGATGGTCCAGTGGCCGACTTCGCTCCCCGTGCCCGCCGTCGTCGGGACGAACACGCTCGGTGGCGGGTCGTTGGGGACGTTGCCACTCCCCTCGAAATCGAGGATGTGGCCGTCGTTGGTCGCGAGGATGCTCGCAGCTTTCGCCGTGTCGATGGAGGACCCGCCGCCGACACCCAACACGAGGTCGGCGCCCGCCTCGTCGTAGGCCGCCGCGGCGTCGTGAACGATTACGTCCGTCGGGTCTGGCTGGACGCCATCGTAGACGGTGTAGGTCCGCCCCGATTCCTCGATAGCGTCGAGGAGGGGGTCGAGGACGCCCGCCGCCCGAACGCCCTCGTCGGTGACGACGAGTGGGTGCTCGGCGTCGAATTCGTCGAGATAGTCGCCGATTTCGGCCACCGCACCCCAGCCGAAGAGCATTCGATTCGGTACGTTCCACATCTGGTGAGTCGCTGTCATAATGCGTGAAGTCCTGTCGCCGTGGGAGAGCCACGGTCTTGCGTGCGGCGCGTGCGCGAGATGGCGTGACCGCCGCGTGTGGTATACGTTCCCGCTTCGGCGCAAGGCGGTTGTGTCACATATCGACGGGCCGTTAAGTCGCGCGCGCGACTACGCGTCCTCGTCGAGCGGGTAGATGGGTCGCGGGACGTTCTCGTACGCGAAGGCCGAGAGGTCGGGGCTACAGAGACCGGGGGTCGCCACCTCACACACCTCGTCGACGAGTGGCTCGAACGCCGCCCGATAGTGGACCGTGCTCTTGAGGACGAGGACATTCGCACGCTCGGGCGTGAGTCCCTGGCTCCGGAAGGCCTCGGGGTCGTACGGCTGTTGGCGGTGCGAGCCGACGAGCACGTCGATTCCGTCGATTTCGAGGCAGGCCGTCCGCCCGAAGGAGACCCGAAGTCCGGTCGACATTGGGCCGTAGTTGCGATAGGCCCCGTCCGAGAGGAGACGCACCCGCCCCGTCACGTCCAGCGGCTCGCCAGTCTCGCCGCTCGTCCCGCCGAGCGACACGGATACCGTCTCACCGACACCCGCCTCGACTGCCGCGTCGACCGTCGCAGGGTCGTAAATCGTCGCCAGCGCCGCGTCCTCGACGCCAGCGTCAAGGAGGGCCGCGAGCAACGCCGTGCCGTCCTGTGCGCTCCCGCCGCCGGGATTGTCGGAGATGTCCGCGAGGAGAATGGGGTCGTCGCCGTCCCACGACGCCGCTCGCGACGCCGCGTCGGCGACGCTCGTGTACTCGCGGTCGAACTCGTGGCGCCGGTCGTAGGCCTCGTCCGCGAGGCCCCGACACGTCTCACGGGCGTCGTCGGCGACTGACTGGTCGGCGACGCCGACGACCGAGAAGCCGGCGTGAGCCACGTCGGCCTGTGCGAAGCCACCGAACACCGACACGTCGGGCAGCTGGTCGCCTTCCGCTTCGGCGGCCGCCGCGAGTAGCGAGCGCATCGGGTCGAGTTCCGTCCGAAGCTCGGGAAGCGGCGGGAGAAGGGGCGCGCGCTCGACGACCACCGTCGGGTCGAGGTCACCACGGAGCGTCGCGGCCATCGCCTGCGCCGCCGTCTCGCCCGTATCGCCGATGTCGACGTGTGGGTACGTGTCGTAGCCGAACAGGCCGTCCGCGTGACGGGCCATCCGGTCCGAGACGTTGGCGTGGAGGTCGAGTGACGCCATCACGGGCACGTCGGGACCGACGGCGCGGCGCACCTGGTCGAGGATGTACCCGTCGCCGTCGCTGACGCCGTCACTCACCATCGCCCCGTGAAGCGCCAACAGGACGCCGTCGGGGTCGGTCCGCTCGATTCCCGCGAGCACCTCGTCGAGCAGTGTCTCGCGGGCCTCGGCGGTGACGGGGGCGCCCGGCGTGGCGTCGGCGGCGACGGTCGGCACCACGTCCCAGTCCTCGCGGTCGGCGACGCGGAGGAAGCCCCCGACCGCCGTGTTCGTCCCGCCCAGGTCGGCGATGACGTCGTCACCGTAGTGGAGCGACGCGTCCGCGAACTCGGCCAGCCCCGTTTCGAACGACGAGAACGTGTTCGTCTCGTGTTCTATCTGGCCGACGAGGACCGTCTCACTCATACGGCTCTCCGATGTCGTCGTGTTCGACGACGACGCTGTCGACGGTGGTGAAGGCTTCGACGCCCTCCAAGCCGCCCTCGCGCCCGATGCCGCTTTCCTTGTTCCCGCCCCACGGACTCTGTGGCATCGACACCGGGAAGGTGTTGACGGCGACGAGGCCGTGGTCCAGTCGGTCCGCGATTCGGGTCGCGTCGATGGACTCTGTCCACAGCGACGCCGCGAGTGCGAACGGCGAGTCGTTCGCCACCTCGATTGCCTCCTCGGCGGAGGAGACGGTGACGAAGCCCAGCACCGGCCCGAAAATCTCCTCGCACGCGATGGTCATGTCGGGGGTCACGTCGTCGAACACCGTCGGCTCGACGAAGTGGCCGTCGGCGAGGGCGGGGTCGTCGGGCACCTCGCCGCCCGTGAGGAGCGTCGCGCCCTCGTCGCGGGCGGAGTCGATGTAGTCGAGGACCTCCGCCTGCGCGTCCTCGGAGATGACCGGGCCCATGTCCGTCTCGGGGTCGGTTCCCTCGCCGAGCGTAATCCGCCGGGTCTTCTCGACGACTCGGTCGACGAGTTCGTCGTGGATATCCTCGTGAACAAGACACCGAGAGGTGGCGACGCAGTTCTGACCGGCGTTCGAGAAGATGCCGGCGACGACGCCACGGGCGGCGTTCTCCACGTCGGCGTCGGGGAGGACGATGGCGGGGGCCTTCCCCCCGAGTTCGACGTCGACGGGCGTGATGTGCTCTGCCGCGGCTTCGAGGACGCCCCGACCGACGCCCGTCGACCCGGTGAAGGTGATGGCGTCGACGCCGGCGCTGCCCGCGAGTTCCGCACCCACCTCGCTCCCCGGCCCGGGGACGACGTTGACGACGCCGTCGGGGAAGGCGTCGTCGAGCATCTCGCCGACGCGCATCGTCGAGAGAGGGGCGTTACTCGGCGGCTTGACGACCAGCGTGTTCCCCGTCGCGAGTGCACTCGCGAACCCGCGCGTCCCGAGCAAGAGCGGGTAGTTCCACGGGACGACGTGGGCGGTGACGCCGTAGGGCGAGCGCTTGGTGTAGGCAAAGCGGTTCGTCGCCGTCGGAATCGTGTCGCCACGAACCTTGTCGGTCACACCCGCGTAGAAGCGGAACTGCGCCGCTGTCTCGGCGACTTCGCCCTCGGCGGTGGCGAGGGGTTTGCCCGCCTCGGCCGCGAGGAGCGTCGCGAGTTCGTCGTCCGCCTCGATGGCATCGGCGACGGCGTGAAGCGGTGCTTCGCGCTCGCCGGGCGCGCTCTCGGCCCACGCCGGGGCCGCAGCGGCGGCGGCGTCGATGGCCGCGGCAGCGTCGGCCGCGTCGCCTTTCGCCACGCGACCGACCGTCTCGCCGGTCGCCGGGTTCTCGACTGCGAGCGTCGACGCGGCCTGTCGCCGCGTTCCGTCGATCAACAGGTCGTACGCCTGATTCTCCATGCGACGATTCCCCCGCGACCCGGCCTAAGGGTTGTCCACCGGATGTGCGGTCGTTTATACGTCGGGGGCGTGAGGGCGTGTGACCTACTTAGTCACTCGTAAGTACACGGGTGAATCGCTATCAGGAGGTAGCGTGGTTGGTATACTATTGCAATGACCGAATACGACCGGGTTCGACTGGTCTGGACGGACCTGAACGGCGTCGCGCGCGGCATCTCGTTACCGGCGAGCGAGTACGAAGCGGCCGTCGACGAGGGCGTCGGCTTCGCCAACGGCGTCGCGGAGCTCACGCTGGAACCGGGACTGCTCGACGACCCGCGCTACGGGGCGGAAGGGGGCGACATGCTGGCCGTCGCGGACCCCGACTCGCTGCGCGAGATTACGTGGACCGACGACACCGCCGCCGTCTTCTCGAATCTGACGAACGTCGACGGCTCGGCGTTCGACCTCTGTTCGCGGAGCGCGCTCCGCCGCGTCGTCGACGATGTGCGCGACGAAGGGTTCGTCCCCCTCGCCGGCGTCGAAGCCGAGTTCTCCCTGCTCAAACCCGACGGCGAGGGCGACTGGGAGCCCTACAACACCCGGTGCTCGTACGACATGACGGCACTCGACGGCGCGGACGGCATCGTTCGAGCGTGGTCGGACGCGATGGAGACGGCGGGCGCGTCGATGCTCGGCGTCCATCAGGAGTCCCAACCCGGTCAGTTCGAGGTGAACGTCCAGTACGACGACGCCCTCACCACCGCGGACTCGCTCATGTTCTTCCGGCACGCTGCGAAGGCCATCGCCCGCGAGCGCGGCTATCGAGCGTCGTTCATGCCCCGCCCCTACTCGGGCGAAGACGCCAACGGCCTGCACTTCCACCTCAGTCTCTGGGACGAGTCGGTCGGGGAGAACCTGTTCGCCAGCGAGACGGGGAACCTGCAGTTCCCGGCGGGAAAGCACCCGGAGGGAGACTCAGGCCTCTCCGAGACGGCTCACCACTTCATCGGCGGCTTGCTCGACCACATGCAGGCGCTCACCGCGCTCTGTGCGCCGACGGTGAACTCCTACCGTCGCCTCCTGCCGGGTATCTGGGCGCCCGTCAACGTCGCGTGGGGACCGGACAACCGCTCGACGGTCCTCCGCATCCCGCCGGAACTCGGGTCGGCGGCCCGAGTCGAACACCGAGTACCCGACTCGTCGTGCAACCCCTACCTAGGGCTGGCGGCGACGCTCGCGGCGGGGCTGGACGGGATTCGAAACGAGACCGACCCGGGCGAGCCGACGCTCGCCAACGCCTACGAGGAGGACTACGACAGGCTCCCTCGAACCCTCTGGGCGGCGCTGGACGAACTGGAGGCCGACGAGGTGCTGACGGAAGCGCTCGGTGAGCCGCTGGTCGAGGAGTTCCTGAAGCTCAAACGCGACGAGTTCGACCGCTACATGGATTCGGTCACGGAGTGGGAGCGAGCGGAGTACAGCGACGAGTTCTAGGTCTGGGTCAGCATCGACCCGACCGCCTCCAGAATCTTCGCTTCCGAGCGACGGAGGTGTTCGCCGACCGTCGAGGTGTTCGCCGAATCCATCGCCGCGAGTTCTTCGATGTTGCAGCCGCGGGGCGAGTCGTAGTAGCCGTGTTCGATAGCGCGGGCGAGCACCTCGGTCTGCCGGGGCGAGAGGTCTTGGACTGCCTGTTTAATCTCCGTCAAGCCCGTGAGGAGTCGGCCGAGTTCCGGCTGTCGGAGCGCGTCAACCTCGACGGAGCCGATGGCCCGGAGCTCTTCGTGAGTCGTGCTCACCTCCTCGCGTGTGGAGGCGAGGACGCTCCAGTGTTCGCGCCCGTTGGAGACGGTGGCGGGAATCGTCGGGAAGCAGTTGTTCCGCAGGAGGACGTTCAACACGGGTTCGGTGTCGGTGCGATAGTCGCCCTCGAGGCTGATGAACGCCGTGTCCCGCCCCTCGTGGTAGCTGACCAACTGGGCCGAGGTCATGACCTCGTGGTCGCCAAGCCACTCCACCAGCGCGTCGACCCGGCTCTCGTCGATTCCCGTCGCTTCAATCATCGTGATGCTCGTCCCAGTCAAGCGATAAGAGTAGATGATAGTCGCCGCGACGCCCGGGAACGCGTCGTCGACCGTCTCGGTCCAACACCCCTCGTGTCTGATTCTGAATGTGTATTCGAGCATCGAGCCACACCCTGTGGTGGTTGTGGGCAATTGACTACCCACATATTTACGGGTTGTGCCCAATCGAGCCGGATATATCCGGGTAATAGAATCGGGTCGTCGCTCACTCACCGTCGTCACGGAACTCGACGACGAAGGCGGCGACGACCAGGAGGAGCGAGACGTAGAAGATAAGCGACGCTACGGCGGGGACGACGGGCGTAAAGCCCTGCGTCATCCGGCCGTGAATCCACGTCGTAATCGTGCTCTGCGGTCCGGAGAGATAGGAGACGATGTAGTAGTTGTTCCACGAGAGCACGAACGCGAAGATGGCGCCGGAGACGACGCCGTCCTTGATGAGGGGAAGCGTCACCTCCCGGTAGAGCGTGACGGTGTCGGCGCCGAGGTCACGCGCCGCCTCCTCGATGTTGGGGTCGACACCCAGTGCGGTGATGGAGACGACGAACATGACGATGGGCGAAATCCAGACGAGTTCGCCGATTATCGACGGGACGATGCCGTAGCCGAGGCCGATGACGCTCGACCACATCGACATCCCGAGACCGAGGAGGATGAGGGGGAAGAAGATGGGCAGGAGCGCGAGCAGTTTGAACTGCTCTTGCCACGGGAACTCGTAGCGAGTGTACGCGATAGCGCCGCCCGTGCCGATGATGGTGCTCAGAATCGTCACCGGCACCGAGATGCGGACGGTGTTCAGGAAGGCAGAGCGGATGCTCCCCGACGCGAGCGCCGCCCGGTACCAGTCGAGCGAGAACTCGTAGTCGACGATGGAGAAAAAGCGCCCGTCGTAGAAGGAGGCGATGACGAGCGAGAACAGCGGCGTCAGGAAAAAGAGCGCCACGAGGGCGACGTAGCCGTACCACGCACCGGCGCCGAGGCGGTCGGTCAGCGTGCTGGATTCGGCGCTCATGCGTCACCTCGCGACGCGATTTCCTTCAGATTGATCGTCCGCAGAATGATGACCCCGCAGACGACGGTGATGATGAGGAGGCCGACGGCCTGTGCGGAACCGAGTGGCCAGTTCTGACTGTACCCGAACGAGTAGTTGATGTTGCTCGCCATGGTGAAAATCGAGCCACCGCCGAGAATCTGTGCCTCCACGTCGGCACCGAGGCTGAGGATGAACACGAACAGCGAGCCGATGATGACGCCGGGCTTGCTCAGCGGGAGGACGATTCGCCGGAAGAGCGTCCACCGGTTCGCGCCCAAGTCCTGCGCCGCCGCGATAGTCTCGTCCTCGATGGAGAGGAGAGACAGGTAGATGGGGAACAGCATGAACGGCATGTAGACGTATGTCGTCCCGAGGATAATCGTCCACCGCTGGTACATCATCGTGGGGTAGTTCGACACGCCGAACAGGCTGACGACGCTTTCGAGGACGCCGTTGTTGACGAGAAAGAGCGCCCATCCGAACACCCGGATGTTCACGCTCGTGAACAGGGGGATGATGAGCACGAGCAAGAACACCGTCTTGTACCGCTTGATTTTGCGGGCGAGCGCGTAGGCCGCCGGGTAGGAGAGCACGAGCGTCACGACGGTGGTGACGGCGCTCACGGCGGCCGTGTTGACGAGGACGTCGCCGTACACCCCCTCGCCGCTCGCCATGCCGCCGAGTATCTCGGCGTAGTGTTCGACCGTCCACGTCCCGGGGTTCAGCGAGATGGCGTTGCCCGGCTGGACGGAGAACAACACGATGGCGACCATCGGGCCGACGAACATGACGAGCAACAGAACCGCGAGCGGAAGCAAGAGAACGTACGGGGGCGTGACGAGCGTCGCAAGCGGGTTGTCACTCGTCGCCACCGCGTCCATCCGGCCGCGGAGCGTATCTAGCGCGGACATCACTCGGGCACCAGAATCGATTTCTCGGTCTCCCACTGGATGTACGCGGTATCACCGACCGCGATGTCGACCGATTCGAAGTGGTCGTAGTCCACCTCGGCGACGTAGTCGTCGTCGGTAGTGGTCGACGAACACTCGACCAGGACGGTGTTGCCGCGGACGAGAACGTTGTCGACGTGGACGGGTGCGCCGACGGCGCGTCGGAGCGTCGGTTCGACCACACAGTCGTCGTGGCGGACGACGAGGTACTCGGGCGCGTCGTCGATAGGTGTCGACACCGTCACCGACCCCTCGAACTCGCCGCTGTCGACCGTCACTGTCTCGCCGTCGCTGTCGACGACGTCGACGGCGAAGACGTTGGCGTCGCCCATGAACTCCGCGATGAACTTGTTGTTCGGTTCGCGGTAGATTTCCTCGGGCGGACCAGTCTGAATCAGGTCACCCTCGTCGATGACGAAGAGCTTGTCACTCATCACGAGCGCCGCTTCCAGCGAGTGTGTGACGTAGACGAACGTCATGTCGAGTTCGACGTTCAGGTCGGCGAGTTCGCGCTGGAGCTGTTTTTGCAGGACGTAGTCGAGCGACGCGAGCGGTTCGTCGAGCAAGAGGATGTCGGGGTCGTAGGCGAGCGAACGCGCGAGCGCGACCCGCTGGCGCTGCCCGCCGGAGAGCTCCGACACCTGCTTGTCCGCCTGCACCTCGGGGTCGAGCTGAACCTGTTCGAGCAGCGTTTCCACCTGCCCATCCACCGACCGCCCCGTGGTCCGAATCGGGAACTCGATGTTCTCCCGGACGGTCATGTGGGGGAACAGCGCCCACGACTGAAAGACGAGGCTGGTGGGGCGCTCCTGTGGTTTCGTGTCGGTGATGTCCTCCCCATCGAGCGTAATCGTCCCGCCGCTGGGTTCGAGGTGGCCGGCGAGCATGTGCAACAGCGTACTCTTGCCACTCCCGGACGGGCCGACGATGGTCGCGAACTCGCCGGTCTCGATTTCGAGGTCGACATCGTCGACGGCGACGAGCGAGCCATACTCCTTCCGTAGATCGGTTGCCTGTAACATTGATAATCGCCGCAGCCGAGGACCGCTCAGAGTCGACTCTTGGCTTCGCGCCAGATCGGCTCGAACTTGTCCAGATCCGGAATCCCGGTGTAGAACACCGACCGGTCGATGATGTCCCGCACTTCGTCGACGCGAAGCACTTCGCGCTGTCGGTCGTTGTAGTTCTCCCACGCCGTCTGGTGGGGGACGACGTTCGTCCCACCCGAGGTGGGCCAGGAGAGCTTGAGCGCGTTCTCGCCGCGCTGCATGTAGGCGAGGTAGTTGTCGGAGACGGTGGGCTGGTCGCCCTTGACGAAGGCTGTCGTCTCGACCCAGATGACGCTCCCCTCCTCCGGGACGACGGCCTCGAACTGCATGTTGCCACCGCGGCGGAGCGTCCCGTTGATCCAGTTGCCGGAGATGAAGCCGATGTCGATTTCGCCGGACTTCATCGCCTGATTCATCGAGGCGAAGTCGGGCAGGAGCGTCTTCGCGTTGTCGAAGAGGTCGAAGGTGGCCTGTCGGACCTGTTCGACTTCGGCTTCGGTGTGCTCTTTGAAGGGGTCGATGCCCTCGCGGAGCATGATAATCTGGATGCCCCAGAACATCAGGTCGTAGATGCCGACCTCGAACTCGTCGGACCACGCGGCGTCGTAGCTGGAGTAGGCGTCCTCGGAGACGTTGTCGGTGTTGACGACGAACGAGGCCCACCCGAACCGCTGGGGCGCGCCGTACATCGTGCCGTCGATGTCGAAGGTGTAGTCGTCCTCGTTGACGAAGGCGTACTTGTACCCGTTCTCCTTCTTGAACAGGTCGATGTACTGGTCGAAGGTGTACGGCTTCCAGTCCTCGTAGTCGATGGGCCGAATCAGCCCCGCCTCGGCCAAGCGCGGAATCCACGCCATGTCGAACGTAGCTTGGTGGAACTGCTGCCACTCGCCGGACTGGAGCCGGTTGAATGCCTTCGGATTCGACGTGAACAGGTCCAACTGCGTCTGGCAGTCGAACTGTTCCCGGAACGGGCCTTGGACGTTCGAGGCGTCGTACCCCGTCCAGGTGAGGTGATTGATGGTCTCGCCCGTCTGGTCTTGGTCGGTGGGTTCGTAGAGTGCAGCGTCACCCGGCGCCGGGACCGTCGCGAGCTCTTGTGTTCGCCAGCTGTTCCCCTCGCTACCGCCGCCGCCACCGCCGCCGAGGCAACCGGCCGCCCCGGTCATCGCGGCGCCAGCAGCCGCCGCCCGCAGGTACGTTCGTCGCGTGAGGTCGTGATCGTTGGTCATAGTAGTCGACTCGTGCCTGACACGGACGTCGTGTCCGGTCACGTTACGGTAGAGAGTGCAACAGTGTCACGCATCACCATTACGCAGGCTATGTGCGGGCGTTTAAGTTATATAATAGGAACCGACCGCTCATCCACTAATCGCACACACTTCTTGGCGTCCGTCAGTTGACGCGCTCGACTTCGTAGCCGGCGTCCTCGATGGCGCCGATGACGTTCGTGGCGTGGCTCTCACCGCTCGTGAGCACCTGGAAGACGAGGTAGGCGTCGCCGACGTGCAGGTCGCCGACAGCGCGGTCGTGTCTGACCGTCCGGATGTTCGCCCCCTTGTCGCCGATGATGCCCGAGATGCGACCCATCTCGCCGGGTTCGTCGCGGATGCGGATGCGCAGGCGGAGGAGTTGGCTGCGGTCGGTCAGGGCGTGTGTCAGCACCGTCTGGAGCATCGACATGTCGATGTTGCCGCCACAGAGCAGGGGGACGACCGTCTCGCCCTCGACGTCGATTTCGTCGCTCAACAGCGCGGCGACCGACGCCCCGCCCGCGCCCTCTATCAGCTGCTTCGCGCGTTCGAGCACCGTGAGGATGCTCTGGGCGATTTCGTCGTCGCTCACCGTCACCACCTCGTCGACGTGTTCCTCTATCAACCCGAGCGTGAGTTCGGAGATGCTCCCCGTGGCGATGCCGTCCGCGATTGTCTTGGGCGAGTCCTCGTCGACCGGGATGCCCTTGTTGAGGCTGTCTGGCACCGTCGCGGCCATCTCGGCCTGCACGCCGACGACGCGCACCGAATCGTCGAGCGACTTCAGCGCCGTGCTGATGCCGCCGATGAGGCCGCCGCCGCCGATGGGGACGAGGACGGTGTCGACGTCGGGTACCTGCTCGTAGATTTCGAGGCCGAGCGTCCCCTGTCCGGCGACGATGTCGGGGTCGTCGTAGGCGTGGACGAACAGTCGACCGGGCTCTTCGGCCATCGCCTGTGCGTGGCTCATCGCCTCGCCGAAGTTCGCACCGTGGAGTTCGACCGAGGCGCCGTAGCTCCGGGTGGCGTCGATTTTGGCCTGTGGGGCGTTCGTCGGCATGACGATGGTCGAGTCGAGACCGACCGTCGTGGCCGCGAGGGCGACGCCCTGTGCGTGGTTGCCGGCGCTGGCGGCGACGACGTGTTTGTCGCTGCCGTCCTCGGCCTCCTGTTTCAGTTTGTTGTAGGCGCCGCGCGTCTTGAACGAGCCAGTCCGCTGGAGGTGCTCCATCTTCAGGTGGACGTCCCCGCCCGACATCTTGCTGAGCGAACGGTTCGTCTCGATTGGCGTCTGTCGGACGATGTCCGGGTCGTCGAATCGGGCGCGCGCCGCCTCGATATCCTCAAGAGTGACTGTCATGGGGATACCCTGCACGGAGAGGGTGATTAAATGGCGGGGTTACCGCAACTGTTCCTCCGCCGGCGGCGAGAGCAGGCGCGTCGGGTCGGAGAGACACGCTCGCACTCGATTGGTGAAGCGAGCGGCCGTCGCCCCGTCGACGACGCGGTGGTCGACCGACAGCGAGAGCGGGAGGGTGTGCCGGACGACGATGGCGTCGTCGACGACCCGCGGCCGCGGTTGGAGACGCCCGAGGGCGAGCGTCGCCACCTGTGGCGGGCGGACGGCGGGCGTGGCGTACTCCCCGCCGATGGCGCCGGTGTTCGTGACGGTGAACGTCGCGCGAGTCGCGTCGGAGTCGGGCGACGAAGCGTCGAGCGCGGCGGCCGTCTCGGACGCGAGAGTGAGGAGGTCCAGCTGGTCGACATGTTCGACGACGGGCACCGCGAGTCCCGCGCCCGTCGCCGTCGCCACGCCGAGGTGGTAGTCGTCGTGGCGGACGGCCTCGCCATCGTCAAGGGTGGCGTTGAGGCGCGGCACCTCGGCGAGGGCGTGCGTCACGGCGCGCAACACGAAGGGAAGCGGCGTGAGGTCGACGCCCGCGTCCGCGGCGTACGGGTCGAGTTCGGTCGTCAGTTCGACGAGGTCGGTCACGTCCGCGTGGTCGGTGTGTGTCGTCTGGGAGACGGCGGCGTTCGCGGGGTCGAACTCGACGGTGGTGGGGCCGTCGGAGTCCCGGTCGTCCGCTGGGGGAGTCGCCCCCGCATCGACCGTCGTCTTGACCTCGCTCGCGGCGTCGACGGCCGACGCCGATTCGCGGTGGGTCCGCCCCTCGGTGTCGCTCCGCGGTCGCATCACGTCGGTCGCGTCGTCGGCGGGGGTCCGTGGGGTGGGGCGGTCGTCCGTGGCGGTGGATTCCGCCGCCTCGTCGGTCTGGGGCGTCGTCCTCTCGTCGGTCTCGTGGGTCGATTCCTCGCCGCAGTCTGCGGATTCGTCGCCCTCGCTCGCCGCCCGCACGTCCGCGTCCGTGACGCGACCGTTCGGCCCCGTACCGGTGACGCGACCGATGTCGACGCCAAGTTCGCGGGCGAGTCGGCGGACGCGCGGCGGGGCGAACACGCGGCCGTCGGGGACGAGAGGTGGCGTTTCGTCGGGGTCTGAAGTGTCGTCGTCGCTCGGCGCAGTATCGTCGGTGTCGCTCTGCGCGGCGTCGTCGTCGACGTCGATGGAGACCACCGGGTCGCCGACCGGGACCATATCGCCGGCCTCGGCGTGGCGCTCGACCACCCGGCCGTCGTGGGGCGCGGGAAGGTCGACGATGGCCTTGTCCGTCTCCATCTGGGCGAGCACTTGGTCTTCAGTCACCGTCTCGTCGACGTCGACCAGCCACTGGAGGAGTTCGCCCTCGGCGACGCCCTCGCCCAAGTCCGGGAGTGCGACCGTTTCGACGGTCACGCGTGCGTCCCCTCGCGGGCCTCGCGGCGTGCCTCGGCGACGCTCCGCCCGTCGCGGAGGAGGGCGTCGACGAACAGTTCGCCCGCGCGGTACGACGACCGGACCATCGGCCCGCTAGCACAGTAGAGGAAGTCGAGTTCTTCCTCGGCGACGCGGCGCCACGTCTCGAAGGCGTGGGGATGGACGTAGTCGTACACGTCGAGATGGGAACGAGAGGGTTGGAGGTACTGGCCGAGGGTGACGATATCGACGCCCGCCTCCCGGCAGTCCGAGAGCGCTCGGTAGAGTTCGTGGTCGTACTCGCCGAGGCCGAGCATGAGACTCGTCTTGGTGTAGGCGTCGCTGGTATCGGCGGCGTGTTCGAGGACCGAGAGCGACTGGTGGTAGCCCGCGCGGCGGTCGCGGACGGGCCACTGGAGGCGTTCGACCGTCTCGACGTTGTGGGCGAACACGTCCGGCCCGGCGTCGAGGATGCGGTCCACGCAGTCGAGGTCGCCCTGGAAGTCGGGGACGAGGACTTCGACGAGGACGCTCGGGTCGCGGGCCTTGATGGCCTCGACGGTGCGGGCGAAGTGGTCGGCACCCTGGTCGGGCAGGTCGTCGCGGTCGACGCTCGTCAGGACGACGTAGTCCAGTCCGATGTCGGCGACGGCGTCGGCGACGGTGTCGGGTTCCTCGGGGTCGAGCGCCTCCATCCCGCCGGTCTGTACGTCACAGAAGTTACAGCCCCGCGAACAGCGGTCGCCCATGAGCATGAACGTCGCCGTTCCCGGTCCGTTGCGCCCGCTCCAGCATTCGCCCAGATTCGGACAGTTGGCCTCCTCACACACGGTGTTGAGGTCGCGGTCGCGGAGCGTCTGCTTTATCTCCGTGAACCGCTGGCCCGACGGCGGTTGCATGCGCAACCAGTCGGGCTTGCGTTGCCGTGCCATACACGCGCCTTCGGGCGACCGGCCAAAAACGTGTGGGCTCTGCGGGTCGTTCCACCCGTTATCTATAAATCAAGGTACTGCCAAGTGAGCACGTACCATGTCAATGGGTGCCTATGACGAAGCCGAGCACGAACGTCGCGAGCAGAAAACGGCGCAGGTCGACGCGGACTTCGACGACGACCGGTCGCAGTACCGAGGGACCCTCTCGTACGACTCCGGCGACTCCACGGAAGCCCTGCTGGACCAGTTCAAGCAGCTGCAAGGGGAGTAGGAGTCGGCGCTCGCCACGGACTTACCGCTCAGTTTCGAGGAGGAGCGCCGCCGCCGTCGAGACGACGGTCACGGCGGCGACGTGACCGAGCAACGCCGCGACGACGACGGTGTGCGTGGCGACGAACGGCAACAGCGCCAGTTCGAGGAACGCGAATCCGACGTTGACGGCGTCGATGCGTCGACACTGGTGGGCGGCCTCGGGCGTGACGCGAAACCGGAGCGACCGCCACAGCGACACCATCGCCGTCCACCACGAGGTGCCGACGCGATAGCACAGGTCCCAGAGAATCAACAGGGTCACGAAGACCACGGGTGCCGGGGGCGACGACCCGAACAGCGACGCGAGCGGCGTGGGCGACCCGGTGAACAGGTACGTGAGCGTGATGACGAAGGCCATCAGGCCGAAGAAAACCTCGACGCTCGACCCGAACAGGAGGCGCCGGTGGACGGCCGGGAGCGCGAGGTGACGCGTTGCGGCGCCGATATAGAGCATGGCGACGCTTCCCCCTGTCGCGACGGCGACGGCGACGGTGCCCGCGACGACGGCGGTAGAGGGGAGACCGTAGTAGAACGCGAGACCGACCACGAGCGACTCGAAGAGGACCAACTGGATGCCGATGGCCTGCCGCGTCGAGAGTCCGAAGCCGGGAATCCCGCGGACGAGGCTCTCGTAGACCCACGTGTCGCCGAAGATTGGATGCCCGTCGTCCCGCGGGGTGGCCGCGGCCCGTCGCTCGGGGTCGTCCCCGGTTCCGGTCACGGGGCCACCCCGGCCGACTCGCGGGCTGTCAACGCTCGCCGGACGGCTTCGTCGAAGGGAGTGGGGTCGATGGGAACCAGCCGCGACAGTCGGTCGTCGTCGACCACGACCGGATTCTTCAACCCCGCAATCAGGGGGCGGGCGACGCTCCAAGGAACGTCGGTCATCAGGCCGACCCAGTACGCGGAGAGCCGCGGTGTCAACACCGGCACGGCGACGATAATCGGCTCGCGGCCCATGTGACGGCCCGTGCGCCGAAGCATCTCGGCGTAGGTCAGCACCTCCGGGCCGCCGATGTCGTACGTCTCGCCGGCCGTCTCCGGCACGTCGAGGACGCCGACCAGCGTGGCAATCACGTCGTCGATGGCGACGGGCTGACACGGAGTCCGCACCCACCGGGGCGTCACCATCACGGGGAGGCGAGCGGCGAGTTGGACGACCATCTCGAAGCCGGCGCTCCGGGCGCCGACGATGATGGCCGCCCGGAGCGTCGTGAGCGCGTAGTCGCCGGTCGCCAGCACTCGCTCGACCTCGCGGCGGGACCGGAGATGCGCCGAGAGTTGGTCCCGGTCCTCGCCGAGGCCGCCGAGATAGATGACGCGGTCGACCCCCGCGGCGCTGGCGGCGTCGGCGAAGTTCGCGGCCGCCTGTCGGTCCCGGGCCTCGAAGTCGTCGCGCGCAGACATGGAGTGGACGAGGTAGTACGCGGCGTCGACGCCGTTGACGGCGGCGGCAATCGAGTCGGGGTCCAGCAGGTCACCGACGACGACGCGGACTCCCTCGGGCGGGTCGTATCCCGTTGGAGAGCGGACGAGGACGGTCACCTCGTGGCCGGCGTCGAGAAGCGCCGGGACGAGGCGGCCACCGACGAAGCCCGTGGCACCGGTGACGAGCGTGTGCATACCCTTCGTGGGCGCGCGACGGTGTTACCTGTTTGGGGCAGCCGAGGGCGAGCGACGGCAGGTCTTTCCCGCTCGACCCGCTCGATGGGAGCAATGAGTTCCGATCCCTGTGACGGCTGTGGCGAAGACGTGCACGTCGGGGGCGGCATCGGCGACTTCTGGACGTTCGAATCCGAGACGACGGGCGGGATGACGCTCGAACTCGAAGACGGGAGCGAGCACTTCCTGTGTTTCGACTGCATCGAGCGCCTCCCCGACGACCGCGAGGTGACCGCCGAGGACGTGGCAGCGCTGTCGGAGTAGCCGCGTCCGACAGTATTACTTGCGCTGACGGGCTGGACCCATCGTGGACCCCGACCGCATTCCGGCCTCGTTTCCGGCTCCCTCTTTCCGCGGCAATCAGCGCGAAGCGCTCGACGCCATCCGCGACGCCTTCGCCGCCGGCAACGACGCCGTGTTGGTGCGCGCGCCGACCGGGAGCGGCAAGTCCCTCCTCGCGCGCGCCGTCGCCGGCGCGGCCCGAACCCCCGAGGAGGCCGAGCCATCGGACGCCACCGGGGCCTACTACACCACACCGCAGGTGTCCCAACTCGACGACGTGGCCGAGGACGACCTGCTCGAAGACCTGAACGTGATTCGGGGCAAGCGCAACTACACCTGCATCCTCCCCGACGAGCAGTCGACGCCCGTCGACCGCGCGCCCTGCGCCCGCGAGTCGGGCTACGACTGCTCGGTCAAGCACCGCTGTCCGTACTACGCCGACCGAGCCATCGCCTCGAACCGCTCGATTGCCGCGATGACGCTCGCCTACTTCATGCAGACCGCCGGTTCCGAGGTGTTCGGGCGACGGGACGTGGTCGTCGTCGACGAGGCCCACGGCCTCTCGGAGTGGGCGGAGATGTACGCCACCGTCGACCTCCAACCCGCGACAGTGCCCGTCTGGGACGACGTGGGCGTGCCCGACGTGTCGGCGGCAGACGACCCCGTCGAGCGGACGGCACGCTTCGCAGAGACGCTCGCGGGCGTCTGTGAGCGGGCAGCGGAGGACCTGACCGCCAGCGCGGAGTTGACCCCGGGCGAGGCGGCGCGACGCGACAGACTACAGGACCTTCGCTCCGAACTCTCGTGGTTCGTCTCCGACTACCGCGACCCCACCAGCACGACGACGTGGGTGGTCGACCAACCGGACGGCGAAGGGACGCCGATAACTATCAAGCCCCTCGACCCAGCGCGCTACCTCCATCACACCGTCTGGGACCGGGGCAACAAGTTCGCGCTCCTCTCGGCGACGATTCTGGACAAGGAGGCGTTCTGTCGCGGCGTCGGGCTCGACCCCTCGAACGTGGCACTCGTCGACGTGCCACACACCTTCCCGCTGGACAACCGCCCGCTCTACGACGTGACACAGGGGAAGATGACCTACGAGCATCGGGACGAGACGGTGCCGAACGTCGCGCGACTGCTCGTCCGCCTGATGGCCGCCCACCCGTCGGAGAAGGGCATCGTCCACTGTCACTCCTACGCGATTCAGGAGCGACTGGCCGACCACCTCGACGACTTCGGCGTCGCGGCGCGTGTGCGGACTCACGACCGGGACGACCGGGACGCCGAACTGGAGTCGTGGAAAGCAACGGGCCGTCCCGACGTGTTCCTCTCGGTGAAGATGGAGGAAGCGTTGGACCTACGGGGTGACCTCGCGCGCTGGCAGGTGCTCTGTAAGGCACCGTATCTCAACACGAGCGATTCGCGGGTGGCGCGCCGCCTCGAAGACGGGCAGTGGAGCTGGTACTACCGGGTCGCGCTCCGGACGGTGATTCAGGCGGCGGGCCGGGTCGTCCGCGCTCCCGACGACCACGGCGCGACCTACCTCGCGGATTCGAGCCTGCTGGACCTGTTCGACCGGGCGCGGACCGACATGCCTGACTGGTTCGCGGACGCCGTGGATGCGATGAGTCGCCCCGACTTGCCCGAGTTCGACCCGCAGGCGGCGCTTGCCGAGACGAACGGCGCGGCGTCACGTGGAAACGGACGGACCAAGCGGACACAGACGCGCCAGTCGTCGAACGGGGGCGGCGCGAGTGGCGGCGACGACGGGGGCGACGACAGCCACCCCCTCTCGGACGTGTGGGGAGAATGAGGCATGGGTGACAACGCCACCCACAAAGTGGCCATTCGTTTTTCAATCACCGCTCGATTGTGGGATTTGAGCAATTCAGTCTACGAAGCCTTAGGTACCGTCGAATCGTAGGTCGAGTCTACTCAAATGCGTAGCCACTCGTTTCGGTCGTCGGTGACGCTGTATCGCAACGGAACTCTCACGCTCGCGCAGGCGGCGCGACACGCTGGCTGTTCGGAGGCGGCGATGGCCGCGGCGGCGACGACGCAGTCTGCGCGGACGACATCAGACACGAGCGCCGACGGCACCGCGCTCAGTCGCTCCGTCGACGTCTGACTGCCCTCACTCGGGCAGGACGTGAAGTCCGGCGCGAGTTTTGACGACGGGCGTCGTCTCCGCGTCGGGGTCGAAGAAGTCCGGGCGCGGCACCGTTTTGGCGGCGTACGTCTCGGGGTCGAGTATCTGGACGGCGTGGTCGTCCTCGACGGTTACCACCGTCGTCTCGACGGCGTCGTCGCGGGTGGCGAGACGGTGCCCCGGCGTGTCGCCCTCGAAGGGTTCCTCGTAGTCGTCGCCCGTCGCGAGGCGGACACCTTTCAGATTCCCGGTGACGCTGGTGACGAGGACGGGGCCGTCGTCGTCCTCTGGGTCGATGATGTCGCCGGGCGTGAACTTGGGCAGGCGGACCGCGTAGGTGACGCGATACACCTCGTTGCCGTCGCCGTCCTCCGTAACGAGGGTGGGGAAACTCTCCACGTCGCCGCCGAGCTCGCGCGTGATGCGACGGGACACCTCCTCGCCCAGTCCGTTGGTCGAGAGCTTCACGTTCGGGCCGTCGTCGGTCTCTTTGACCTCGGTCACGAACGCCTCGCGGTCACCGTCGCCCTCCTTGTCGGCGACGTGTGACTCGGCGATTTCGACCGCGCGGGACCGCTCCTCGGGGGTGGGCGTGCGGTCGGTCGCCCGAACCTGGACGGTGCTGGCGTAGTAACCGCCGGCGATGCGCCCACAGCGGTCACAGGTGCCCCGCGAGATTTTGACGGGGACGACCACCGACTCCTCGAGCGGCGTCTGGCGGACGACGCCGGTGAACTGGCAGTGCATGCGGATGGTGGTCTCGTCGACCTGTTCGGGGTCGACCGCCCACGTCACGTCGCGGGCGTCGACGTGGACGCCGAGGGCTTCGCTCACCTCGTCGATGGCCACGTCGGTGTAGTCGCGGGCGTCGACGTCGACCCAGCGGTTGCCGCGCTGGACGGCGCCACAGCCAGAACAGACGAGCACCTCGATTCGGTCAGGTGCGTCGACCAGGTCGAAGTCGTCGAAGTAACAGGCGTCACAGAGCCGCCGGTCTCGGTCCCGCGGCTCGCCCGGTAACGGCTCCGCACGGGTCGGGACCGGGTCGCCACAGCGGGGGCAGAACTCGCGAGACTCGCTATCGCTCATCGGCCGGCAGTAGTCGGTCGTGGCGGTTAAGCCCCGCGACATGGCGAGCGATACTGTTTACCTTCGGCCGCGAATATCGGTAGGTATGGAGTGGAAAGCCGACTGGGGACTGCGAGGGCGGATGGTCCTGACGATGTTCCTCCTCTTTGCCCTCTACATCGTCTTCATCGCCATCCTGTCGCAGTACATGGGCCTGTTCGGCATCGTCGTCGTGATGGGGCTGTTCTCGCTCGGCCAGTTTTTCTTCAGCGACCGACTGGCGCTGTACAGCATGGGCGCCCACCGGGTCGACGAGAGCGAGTATCCCGACCTACACGCGACGATTGGCCGACTGTCACAGCAGGCCGACCTGCCGAAACCCACCGTCGCCGTCGCGGAGACGGAGGTGCCGAACGCCTTCGCGACGGGGCGCTCGCCGTCGAACTCGACGGTCTGTGTGACGAAGGGATTGCTCCGCAGCCTCGACGACGACGAACTGGAGGGGGTGCTGGCACACGAACTCGCCCACGTCAAGAACCGGGACGTGATGGTGATGACCATCGCCTCCTTCCTCTCGACGATTGCGTTCATGGTCGTCCGCTGGGGGTGGCTATTCGGCGGGAACCGCAACCGACAGGGCGGCGGGGGCGTGTTCGTCGCCATCCTCGTCTCGCTGGTAGTGTGGGCCGTCTCCTTCGTCCTCATCCGGGCACTCTCGCGATACCGCGAGTACGCCGCGGACCGCGGTGCGGCGGCGATTACGGGCAACCCGTCGGCGCTCGCCTCGGCGCTCATGACCATCTCCGGGCGGATGGACCGAGTGCCACAGGAGGACCTGCGCGAACAGGCGGAGATGAACGCCTTCTTCGTCATCCCCATCAAGAGCGGCGTGGTCGGCCGCCTGTTCTCGACGCACCCGCCGACGGAGAGGCGGGTCGAACGGCTTCGCGACATGGCGCGTGACCTGGAGACGTAGATGGGGCTGTTCGACACCCTCCGCTCGGTGCTCGGCTTCGGCGCCGACGCCGCCGCGACGCGAGACGCCGACCCCGAGGACCTGTTCGGGATGAGTACCGCCTACGTCACCATGGAGGCGGACCTCGATTTCGTCCCCGCCGGTGCCGCGGCGCTCTGTTTCGCTTCCGTCGACAGCACCGACTTCGACGCCGCCGTCGACGAGGTGTCGACGATTCTCGACGCCGGCGCCGAGGAGACGGGGACCACCTTCCACCACCACGAGGACGACCACGGCTATCACTGGGTCGTCCTCGAAGACGACGACCCGGAGGACCTGGTGACGAGCGTCCACTTCGCGGCGGACACGTTCGAGGAGGCGGATTTCGGCTCTCGACTCCTCGCCGCCGTCTTCGGGTTCGTCCGCCCGCGCGACGACACCCGCGCATACTGGGTCTACTCCTTCCGGCGCGGGGCGTACTACCCGTTCGCCCCGACTGGCGGCCACGAGCGAGACAACCGCGTGGAGTTCAAACTCGCCTCGGTCCTCGACGGCGAACTCGACGTGGAAAACGACGAGAGCTACTGGTACCCGATGTGGCCCGACGCCCCCGACGGCCACCCCTGGGAGTAGCGCGACTTCGCTCCTAAACGTTCGCGTGACGCGTCAGCGACCCGCATGCCGTCATCGAGTTTCACTTTCACCACGGTGTTAACGAGGCTTTATGTACGGGCCGGCACAAGCGAGGGAACATGGCAGAAGACGATTTGGAGAAGCTTCCGGGCGTAGGGCCGGCGACGGCAGACAAGTTGGTCGACGCGGGGTTCGAAAGCTATCAGAGCATCGCAGTCGCCAGTCCGGCGGAACTCTCGAACACCGCCGACATCGGCGAATCGACGGCGAGCGACATCATCAACGCGGCGCGTGACGCCGCGGACATCGGCGGATTCGAGAGCGGGGCGGCCGTCCTCGAACGCCGCGAACAGATTGGCAAGCTCACCTGGAACGTCCCCGAGGTGGACGAACTGCTCGGCGGCGGCGTCGAGACACAGTCCATCACGGAAGTCTACGGCGAGTTCGGTGCCGGGAAGTCACAGGTCACGCACCAGCTCTCGGTGAACGTCCAGTTGCCCAAAGAGTACGGTGGCCTCCGGGGGAGCGCCATCTTCGTGGACAGCGAGGACACGTTCCGCCCCGAGCGCATCGACGACATGGTGCGAGGGCTGGACGACGAGATAATTCAAGCGACGATGGACGACCGCGGCATCGAGGGGTCGCCCGGCGACGAGGAGGCGATGGAAGCGCTCGTCACCGACGTTCTCGACAAGATTCACGTCGCCAAGGCGTTCAACTCCAATCACCAGATTCTGCTGGCGGAGAAGGCAAAGGAACTCGCGAGCGAACACGAGGACACCGAGTGGCCGGTGCGTCTGCTCTGTGTCGACTCGCTCACCGCGCACTTCCGCGCCGAGTACGTGGGCCGTGGCGAACTCGCGGACCGGCAGCAGAAACTCAACAAACACCTGCACGACCTGATGCGCATCGGCGACCTCTACAACACCGCCGTCCTCGTCACGAATCAGGTGGCCTCGAATCCGGACTCGTACTTCGGCGACCCCACCCAACCCATCGGTGGCAACATCCTCGGCCACACCTCGACGTTCCGGATGTATCTCCGCAAGTCCAAGGGTGACAAACGTATCGTCCGACTGGTCGACGCGCCGAACCTCGCCGACGGCGAGGCCGTGATGCGCGTCCAAGACGGCGGCCTGATGCCCGAGTAACTACTCTTCGGTCGTCGTCTCGTCGATTTCGAGGTCGCCCTCGTGGATTTTGGCGCCGTCCTGAACCACCTTCTCCGCGAGGACGGCACACTTGATTCGCATCGGACTGATGTCGACGCCGAGCATCTCCACCACGTCGTCGGTGTCCATCTCGGCGACTTCGTCGAGGGTCTTCCCGGGGAGACGTTCGGTGAGCATGCTGGCGCTGGCCTGACTGATGGCACAGCCGTCACCGGAGAAGCTGACGTACTCGATGGTTTCACCGTCGTCGGCGAGCTGGACATCTATCTGGATGGTGTCACCGCACGACGGATTCTCGCCGACGTGAGAGAACGACGGGTCCTCGAGAGCCCCGTGATTCCGGGGGTTCTTGTAGTGGTCGAGAATCTGCTGTCGGTACATATCCGAGCCCATACCCATAGTTACCTCCGGGTAGGTGGCTGCCGAGTAAAAGGATTCCGGGAGTTAGGCCGCGAGGGCCCGGTCGGCGTCCTCGTAGGCTTCGAGGAGTTCGCGGTAGCGGTTGCGGATGGTGACCTCGGAGATGTCCGCCACCTCACTCACTTCCTGCTGGGTGATCTGCTCGTTGGTGAGCAGGGGTGCGGCGTAGACGGACGCGGCGGCGAGGCCGACGGGGTTCTTCCCGCTGTGGACGCCGCGTTCCTTCGCGGCTTCGAGCATCTCGCGAGCGAGGTGTTCGGCCTCGTCCGAGATGTCGAGTTCGGAGGCGAACCGAGTGACGTAGCTCACCGGGTCCGCGGGCGCGACTTCGAGGTTGAGTTCGCGCACCACGTAGCGGTAGGTGCGTTTGAACTCCTCTTCCTCGACGCGGCTGACGCGGGCGACTTCGTCGATGGTTCGGGGGACACCGGCCTGTCGGGCCGCGGCGTAGAGCGAACTCGTCGCGACGCCCTCGATGGAGCGGCCGGGGAGCAGGTCGTCCTCCAGCGCGCGGCGATAGATGACGCTGGCCGTCTCGCGGACGTTCTCGGGGAGGCCGAGCGCGGAGGCCATCCGGTCGATTTCGCCGAGCGCCTGTCGGAGGTTTCGCTCCTGATGGTCACGGGTCTGGAACCGTCGGTTCCAGGTGCGAAGTCGCTGCATCTTCTCGCGCTGATTCGAGCTCAGCGCGTTGCCGTAGGCGTCCTTGTTCTGCCAGTCGATGGTGGTCGACAGACCCTTGTCGTGCATCATCTGGGTCGTCGGGGCACCGACGCGGGACTTCGAGTCCCGTTCGCTGGAGTCGAAGGCGCGCCACTCGGGGCCGTGGTCGATTTCGTCTTCCTCGACCACGAGGCCACACTCGCTACAGGCCGTCTCGCCGTGTTCCGCGTCCGTCACCAGCGAACCGCCACACTCCGGGCAGACGTGTTCCTGTTCGCTCTCGGTTGTCGATTGCTGTTCGTCGATGGTCCGCGTCTCGTTTGCCGTCCACGTGTGTGTTTCAGTCATGATAGGGTGGGACGCCACGAGGTGCCGAGCGGGGGGACCGGCCCTCGTAGCGCTTCTTACCAATAGTAAGTCTGACAAGTATATAAAGATTTCGCTGAAATAGCCGAGTGCATATAAGGACACCGAAATATACACCAACTATACTGACATATCCCCGTCTGTCGATTACATCTACTATAAAAATCCTTTGTGCGTTGTTGACACGGACGGGAGACTCACGAGTTCGGAGAACGGAGACAGAACCGCAAGGGCGTCGTGCCGTCCGTCGGACGACGCTCGTGGCGTTACTCGCTCTGGATGCGCGGCGCGAGCATGAACGTCACGTTGCCCATGCCCTCGGCGAAGTCGTAGTGGAGTTTCACCGGGAACTCCTCGCCGAGTTCGATGGTCACCTCGGCATCGCCCGGAATCGCCTTGTTCATGTCCTTGAGGTAGTCAAGGGAGAACAGCGAGTCGGCGGGCCCGGCGTCCAGACGAATCAGGTCGTCGGTCCCCATTTCGAAGTCCACGTCGTCGGTGTCGCCCTCGGCCTCGATGTGGAACGTCTCCGCGCTCTCGTCGACGCGGAGGTTGATGTGGTCGGAGACCATGTCGGCGGCGGTGATACCGCGGTCGAGTTGGTTCCCCTCGACGACGATTTCGGCCGGCAGGTCGAGGTCGGGGATGTCCGGTTCTTGGCGGATGGAGTCGGGGTCGATGAGCGCCAGCGTGTAGGAGAGACCGTCGATTCGGATGTGAAGTTTCCGAGTCTCCTCGTCGAGTTCGAGGTGGACGAGGTCGCCGGCGTTCCCCATGCCCGCGATGTCTTCGAGACGAGCGAGGTTGACGCCGATGACGCCGCCGTCGGCCTCGTAGGATTCGAACGCCCCCGCGTCAAGCGAGAGGTCGACCATCCCCACGTTCGCCGGATCGACGGCGCGGATCGACAGCCCGTCCTCGTTGAGCCGCATCTTGCACTCGTCGACCAACACGCTCACGGAGTCGAGGGCATCCCGGAGCGTCGACGCGCTCACGATGGCCTTGAACATGTATCGAGTGGTGTGCTCCATGCGTTAAATAATACCCGCTGTTCGGTCGCGGCCGCGCGCGACCCGCGCGGGTGAGCGTCGCAACACGATATGTTTATCACGGAGAGCTCGCGGCCGAACCAAACTTGGTTAACCAAGCATACCTGCTATGACCCTTCGTAAGCAAGTGCCCAACGGACTATCTATGGGTGTCATAGTTGACGTACGAATTCCGGCTCACGACTTCGAGTTCGGTCGTCGATTCCCGATACGGGACGGCGACGCCGAGCTCGAACGCGTCGAGCCGAGGGGGGACGACGATGTTGCGATTTTCTCGCTCTCGAATCCACCGACGAACCGAACGGACGGGGGTGAAAATCCCTTCACCGGCACCGACGGATATCAACTCGACCGGATTCACTTAGGCGACGAGCGGACGCTTCACGTCCTGGAGTGGGACGCGGACGCGGACCCACTCGTCCGACTCCTCGAGGAACACGACGGGTCGATTCGCCGCGGCACGGGGAGCACCGACGCCTGGACGTTCGAGACGCAGTTCCCGACACACGAGGCCTTTGACTCCTTTCGCTCCGCAGTCGACGGCGCCAAGGCGAACGTCGAGGTGCTACGCGTGTACAACCCGACGCGACAGGGGACTGGTGCCTGGTACGGACTCACGCCGCGCCAGCGTCGGACGCTCGAACTCGCCGTCGAGCGCGGTTACTACGACATCCCCCGCCGGTGCACGACCATCGAACTCGCCGACGAACTCGGCATCTCGGACCAGGCAGTCACCGAACGGCTCCGTCGCGGCATCGTGACGTTCGTCACCAACGCGCTCTTGCTCGACGATGAGTGACACTGAATCTGACTGTACGGCGCGTCGACACATTGATGTACGAACCTATCGAATCCTGGTTTGTCCCAAAGGGGGGAGAGGATGACGACGTCGAACGCAAATCAACACAAGCGGACGACGGTCGAAGGAGTGGGCGGGAACCGATACGAGGAGGGCCGCGTCGACGCCGTATTCGACGTACTTTCGGACGCACGCCGACGCCGCGTCGTTCGAGTGTTGCGAGACCACGGCGACGCGACGCCGGTGTCCGACCTCGCGGCCGCGCTCGCGGTCCGAGAACCCGGCGAGCACGAACCGGAGCGACTCACGGTGTCGCTCAGACACGTCCACCTGCCGAAACTCGAGGCGACCGGCGTCGTCGAGATGGTGGACGACGGCGCCGCGGTGCGCTACGGCGACGCACCGCTGGTCGAGACGCTGTTAGAGCAAGTGTAGGCCGGACGAGACGGGCCGTCACGGCAGGTGTCGAATTCGGCACGTCTTTCCGGTTCGACCGCCTCGTTACGACCATGATTCGAACGTCCTCAGACGCACGCGACGGGTGTGTGAGGCGGGTGTGTGTGTCATGACCGGGAAAGACGACTACTACAACCGCTCGAAACAGGAGGGCTACCGCGCACGGTCGGCGTACAAGCTCAAACAGCTCGACGAAACGTCGAACCTGTTCGCGCCGGGCGACACCGTCGTGGACCTCGGTGCGGCGCCCGGTGGGTGGCTCCAAGTCGCCGCCGAGGCGGTCGGCGAGAGCGGAACCGTCGTCGGCGTCGACCGCCAGCGAATCCGGGCGCTCGACTACGAGAACGTGTCGACGGTCCGGGGCGACATGACCGAGGACGCGACGCTCGACCGCCTGCGAGAGGTCGTCGGTGACAGCGGCGTCGACGCCGTCGTCTCCGACATGGCCCCCAACATGACCGGCGAGTATTCGGTCGACCACGCGCGGTCGATTCACCTCGCGCGACAGGCCTACCAGGTCGCGCTCGACCTGCTCGTGCCCGGCGGCGATTTCGTGGCCAAGGCCTTCGATGGCCCGGACCTCGCGGACCTCCGCGAGGAGATGGAGGCCGACTTCGAGTACGTCCGCACGGTCCGGCCCGACGCGTCACGCGACGCCTCCTCGGAGCTGTATCTGGTGGCGAAGGGGTATCTCACCGCGCCCATCGCCGCGGGCGACGAACTCACCGTCGAAATCACCGACGAGGGTGACGAGGGTGACGGCATCGCCAGCGTCGACGGGTTCACCGTGTTCGTCCCGGACGGGACGATAGGCGAGGAAGTCGAGATTCGAATCGAGGACGTGAAACCGCGGTTCGCGTTCGCCGAGCGCCGTTAGTCTCGGTCAGTCGCGGACACGGCGGCCTTCGCGGCGGCGTCGTCGCGCGAGCGAACGAGGCCGACGACAGCGTAGACGAAGGGCGTGTCGACGAGGGCGATGAGGAGTTTCAGGAGGTACTGACCGATCATCAGCGTGACCACGACGGACCACGGCGTGGTCGGGCCGATGCCGGCGTACTGGGGCAGAAGGTAGAAGGCGACGCCGACGAAGATGACGGTGTCGAGAACCTGACTCGTCGCCGTCGAGACGATGTTTCGGAGCCAGAGGAAGTCGCCCTCGGTCGCCTCGCGGAGGCGGTGGAAGACGACCACGTCCCAGTTCTGACTGACGATGTAGGCGAGGAGGCTCCCGGCGACGATGTTGGTCGCGGGAGCGAGGACGCTCTCGAACTGCGCGGCGAACTCGGCGTTACGGCCCGGGGCGAAGATGGTGGACCACACCAGCGCCAACAGGACGAAGTTCATCACGAACCCGACGTTGACCATCACCTGCGCGTCGCGGCGGCCGTAGAGTTCGCTGTAACAGTCGGAGGCGAAGAAGGTGAGCGCGTACGCCAGCGCCGCACCGGGGAGGAGGATGGAGCTACCGACACGCGGTAGCGCGACGGGCAGCGGAATCGCGAGCACTTTCGAGGCGGTCAACTGGGAGGTGACGAGCGCCGTCACGAACAGCGACAGGATGGCGACGCGGCCGACCGGCCACTCGGTTCGAGCACTCATTCGTCCGTCTCCAGTCGGTCGTGGCGGGCGTCGATTTCGTCGAGCAAGTCGAGCGTCTTCCGGACGGACGCGCGGATGGCGTCGCTCCGGTTTACGAACTTCCCGTCGTCACCGACGTGGTCGTCGAGGTCCGCGAGCAGCTCGTCGGGTATCTCGACGCTTATCTTGGCCATGCTGGAGTATTATCCAGCGAATATCTACGTCTTACGCTTTCGCCGTCCGGCCGCCGAGGTTCCGCCGCCCGCCGAAGGTGACGAGGAACAGTATGGCGAGGCCAACGCCGTAGGCGACCATGAGCGGAATCGTGACCATGAGCATCGTCGTCACGTCCGCGGGCGTCGCGAGGGCAGCGAAGGCCATGATGCCGACGGTCACCTCTCGCCAGCGCTCGCGCATCGTCCGGTAGGTGACGCCGGCGGAGTTGAGCAAGAGCATGAGGACGGGCACGTCGGCGAGGATGCCGATGCCCGCGGTGGTGAGGAAGATGAGCCAGAAGAAGTTGGTGATGCGGTAGGCGATGACCATGTTCGCCCGGACACCGTCGGCGACGAGATAGGAGATGACCGTCGGCGCGACGATGGAGTATCCGAGCGCGAACCCGGCGAACAGACCGACGACGAGCGCGGCCGCCCACCCGAAGATGAGGTTCCGATTGCCGTAGACGATGCCCCGCTCTCGCAGCGCCGGCCACGCGTAGTACGCGACCATCGGGAACGTGACGGCGGCGGCGATGAGCGTCGAGAACTTCACCTCGAAGATGAGCGCTTCCATCGGGTGGAGCGCGACGACGTTGATGTCCTCGGGCGTCACCTGCTGGGGTAGCTGCGAGAGGAACTGCTCGAAGACGCGGCCGATGCCGCCGGTGTAGAGCCACCCGAACGTCGCCGCGAGGACGATGCCGAACACGGCGACGATGCGGAAGGCCCGCGAGGTGAGGCTGTCGAGGACGAACCGGATGTCGGTGTAGTAGCCGCCGATGTCGTCCTCGTCTTTCTCGCCGTCGGTGAGTTCGTCGAGGAAGGTGCCACTGGCCCGGGACGCTCGGTCGCCGATTTCCTCGGTGGTCGATGCATCCTCGGCTTCGCCTTCAGCCTCCTCGTCCGCCGTCTCGACTTCGTCGAAGCGGTCCAGGATGGCCCGCCCTTTCTCCTTGTCGCCTTCGTCGACGGCGTCGCCCGCCATCGACACCGCGTCGTCTTCGCTCAGTTCCGCGAACGCCTCCGGCGGCGCGGCCCGAATCCCGTCGGCGTCGAGCTCCGAGAGGTCGATATCGGCGGGGTCGCCGACGGCCGTCGGGTCGACCGCGGCGTCGAACTCCGTGTAGACGTAGTACATGAACGCCGCCACCCCGGCGACGAGGCCGCCGAGTGCGCCCCAGAGTCCGAGCGCGGCGGCCCGAGAGACGGGCAGCGTCGCACCGGGTTGGGCGAGGCGTCGACTGCTATCCAGCCACGCCAGCGCGTCGTTGGCGGCGGCCAGTCCGCCGCGAGTGAGGAAGGCGTACGTCGCCAGTCCGCCGAGGAGCGCGATGCCGAGGATGATGTTCCAGTGCCGGAGGGCGGCGACGCGGACGCTGACCTGTTCGCTCCCCCGCTTGGCGGTGACGACGATGCGCGTGAAATAGAGGCTGAAGGCGTAGAGTGCGATCATGGGGATTGCCCACATAATCTGCGTGAAGGGGTCCGGCGGCGTGAACAGCGCACCGAAGAGGACCATGGCGACGACGGCGTGACGCCAGTAATCGCGGAACGCCTCGTAGGAAACGATTTCGGCGTACGCGAGGCCGCTCATCGCCAGCGGGAGTTGCGCCGCGAGGCCGAAAGAGAGCGTGAGCAGGAAGATGAACTGCGCCCAGAGGACGATGGAGTACGTCGGCGTGAACCCGGCGGTGATCGCGTTGTTCGCGAGGAAGGCGAACATGACGGGGAAGAAGACGAGGTAGCCGTAGGCGAGGCCGAGGAAGAAAAGTCCCGTCGCGATCAGGCCCCCAACGGCGAGTTTCCACGGCGTGACGGGCGAGGAGGGCCACAGCCCTCGAACTTTGAGGGCGTCACGCGAATAGTAGAGGAAGACCGGGAGACAGAGGATGATGCCCGTGACTAAGCCGATTTTCGCCTGCAGGAGGATGACGTCGAACGGCGTCTGCGCGATGATCTGGAGTTCGCCCGACGTCGCGGCGTCCATCTTCGACCGCGTGACTGCTTCAAGGAACTCCCAGATGTAGAGCCGAAGGGCGTAGAACGAGCCGATGAACCCGACGAGAAAGACGATGAACACCTTCTGGAGGTCCTTCTGTGCGGACCGGAGCATCGCGCCGGCAGTCTCGCGGCCGGCGTCCAGTGTCTGACGGGTGTCCTCATCGAGCGCGCTCGACATGCACGAACGAAACCGTCTCGTTGCTATCAATCTTTTTCTCCGCGTACGGCCGAACGCCGTCGCGCCACGATGGAAAAAGGCCTATAACAGCACGGGAGATATGTCGGGTGAATGGCTGAGGAACCGGAGTCGGGGAGTCCGTCAGAGTCGCCGACGGACGGGGACTCCTCTCGGTCGTCGACGGACGCCGAGAGCGACGAGGACGACATCCCCGGCGGGTCCATCGAGGACTTCGTCGACGACGAGTCCGTCATCCGGACGGACGAACAGGCGCCGATGGGGGCGACCGGCACACCCGACCCCTTCGACCCCGAGGAACGCAAGAACGTCTCGGACGCCGTCGGCGCGCCCGTTCCCGACTCCGAACTCGACGACGACCCGGACATCGAACTCGACCCCAGCGTCGACAGCGAGGAGTCCGTCATCGAGACGGACGACGACCCGAGCGACGAATCGGTCATCGACACCGACGAGGACAATTCGGTCGTCGAACGCGACGACGAGTCGGTGACCGGGGGCGAGTCGCAGACGGAAGCGCCGACCGAAGCGTCGGAAGCGCCGGCCGAAGCAGTAGCGACGGAGACGCCGGCCGAGCCGGCGGCACCGGAGACAGTCGACGAACCGGCCGACCCAGCGCCCGACGGCGACGTTGCCGAGGACGGCATCCTCGGCGAGGGGCCGGCCTCGGACGAGGAGATGCCCCTCGCGGACCACATCGAGGAGATGGTCCGTCGACTCGGCGTCGTCCTCGTCGTCGGCGGTATCGTCGCTCTCGCCGTCTTTCCGTTCGCCGACCAGATTATCAACTTCCTCTGGAACTCCCACATCCCCGGCGCGCAGACGATTACCGACCGCCGACCCCGGCTGTACGGTCCGCTCGAGCTCCTCGTGACCGAACTGAAAGTGTCGGCGCTCGCGGGCTTCGTCGTCGGACTCCCCATCGCTGTCTACGAGACGTACCTGTTCATGCGACCCGGGCTCTTCCCCCGCGAACGCCGTTACTACCTCGCCGCCGTCCCGACTAGCCTCGTGTTGGCGCTCATCGGCGTCGCCTTCGCACATTTCGTCGTCCTCCCCGCCATCTTCGCGTACTTCACCTCCTACACCACCGGCACCGCCGTCGTCGCGTTCGGTCTCAAGGAGACGTTCAGCCTCATCCTCGTCCTGATGGGGTACATGGCGCTCGTCTTCCAGATTCCGCTGTTCATCATGCTCGCAATCATGATGAACCTCACCACCCGGGCGTGGCTGGAACAGCGCCGCTTCCTGTTCTGGGGTGGCTTCCTCGGCGTCGCCTTCCTCGTCAGCCCGGACCCGACGGGAATGGCGCCCATCATCGTCGCCGCGACGATGATTGGCCTGTTCGAGGGCACCCTCGCGCTCCTGCGCTGGACTGGCAACTGACGGGTCGTGTGAGAATCTATCTCGTCCGGAGCGGACCTGTGTGATTTCTCGGCGTCCCGAGGAAGGCTCTTGTATGGCACTGGTGTAGCGACGCCCATGCCGACCGTACTCCTCGCCCGCCACGGCGAGACGACGTGGAACCGGGACGGCCGCCTGCAGGGGTGGGCACCGACGCCGCTGACAGACCGCGGCCACGAGCAAGCCCGTGCGCTCGCAACCGCCGTCGACACCGAGTACGACGTGGACCGAATCCTCACCTCGGACCTGCGGCGCGCCCGCCAGACCGCCGCCCATCTCGGCGAACGGACGGGGGTCGACCCCGTCCACCGGGCGGCGTGGCGCGAACGCGACTTCGGCCGGTATCAGGGGCTTCCGCACGACGAGGTCCTCGAGGACCACGACCGCTTCGCGATTCCCCAGGCGGGCCGGGACGCGGTGGACGCACGGCCCGAGAGTGGCGAGAGTCTGCGCGACGTGCGCGAACGCGTGCTGTCGGGGTGGGACCACGTCCTCGCGACGAGCGACCCGGACGAAACGGTCGCTGTCGTCTGTCACACCGGGCCGCTCGAACTCCTCGTCGGCGAACTCGACGGGCGCGACATCGTGGACGCGATGCTCGAGGGCGAGCAAGACAACTGCGGGCTGAACGAACTGCGCGTTCGCGACGGCGAGACGCGACTGGTCAGCGAGAATCGGACGGACTTCCTCGACGCGCCGCGGGCCTAGTCGCGAACCGGATACTCCTGTTCGAGGTCCGGCCCGTCGCCCTCTTCTGCCGGACTCACGCTCCCCGTCCGGTAGCCCTGCAGGTCGAGGGTGACGTGGTCGAAGCCGGCGTCGGTGAGGTGTTCGCGGGCCGCGCGGGCGAAGTCCGAGTCGAGGGCCGCGTCGAGTTCGTCGGGGGCGACTTCGATGCGCGCGAGGCCGTCGTGGTCGCGGACGCGGAACTGCGAGAAGCCCCACGTCCGCAGGAGGCGTTCGGCTTTTTCGACGCGTGAGAGCTTCTCCTCAGTCACCTCCAGTCCCGTCGGGATGCGCGAGGAGAGACAGGCCATCGAGGGCTTGTCGGCGACGGAGAGGCCGTAGCGCTCGGCGGCCTCGCGCACCTCGTCTTTGGTGATGTCGTGGGCGAGGAGCGGCGAGAACACTTCGAGCTCCTCGACGGCGCGGAGGCCGGGGCGGTGGCCCTCGCCGGGGTCGGAGGCGTTGGTGCCGTCACAGACGGTCCCGATGCCGAGGTCACGGGCCACCTCGTACATCTTGCCGAGTCGCATCGTCCGGCAGTGGTAACACCGGTCGTCGTCGTTGGCGACGAAGTCGGGGTTGTCGAGCTCGGAGAAGGTGACCGTCTCGTGGCGGATGCCGATTTCCTCGGCCACCCGCGTGGCGTCGTCGAGTTCTTCGGCGGGGAGGGTCTCGCTGCGGGCGGTACACGCCACGGCGTCGTCGCCGAGAGCGTCGTGTGCGAGGGCGGCGACGACGCTGGAGTCGACGCCACCGGAGAAGGCGACGACGACGCCGTCGCGGTCGGCGAGAGCGTCGCGAACGGCGTCGAGTTTCGCGTCGAGGGCGGGAGCGCTCATTACGCCCCCGTACCGCGCCGACGGCCAAAAGCGCGTTGTCTAGCCCGTCGGCCGCGCGGCGTGACGGCCAATCGACCCGCAACGTTTTGCCGGATGGGGCGATACACTGCGCCGAATGGAGTTCACGGCCATCCCGGGCGTCGGCGAGAAGACGGCGTCGGCGCTCGCCGACCTCGACGACGCCGAACGAGCGCTCCGGGAGGGCGACGTGGCGGCACTCTCGCAGGCACCCGGCCTCTCCGCGGGCCGGGCCGCGGCCATCGCCCGCGCCGCCGTCCGCCACGAACACGGCGCTGACGGGGAGTTCCTCGCGACCGACCGGGCGCGCGACGTCTTCGAGAACATTCTCGCCCTACTCCGCGAGCGAACGGTGACCGACTACGCCGCCCGGCGCTTGGAGACGTTCGTCCCCACGGGTGCGCCCTCCCGCATCGAAGAGGTTCGAACGCTGGTCGACCGCGCGACGAGTCGGGAGGTGTCGGCGGCGACGATAGACGCCCTCTCGGCCGTCGAACCCCTCGACACCCCGCCGGCGACGCGGGTCCGCGACCGCTGTCTCGCGACGACCGACGCCGAGCGATACGCCGAGGCCGACGACGCTTTCCCCGAACTCTCGGTCGAGGTGGTCGACGACGCCCGCGACCTCGCGGAGCTCGCGCGGTCGTACGCGACGGTCATCGCCCTCGACGAGTCGTTCGCGGGCGTCGACGTGGAGGGGGACGTGCGCGTGCGCCCCGATGCCTTCGAGAACCCGGCGGACATCGTGCCCGAACGACCGCTCGCCTTCTTCGCCGCGAACCGCGACTCGTTGCTCGCGGCGGCGCGCGTCCACGAGACGGCGGGGATGGACCCGCCCTGTGACCTCGACGCGCTCCGGGACGCCCTGTCGCGTCTCGACGACGACGGCACGCCCGTCGGCGACGACGAACTCGACCGACTCACGACGGCGGTCGACGACCTCGACGCGGCGGTCAGCACGGCAGAGTCGGTCGCCAACGACCACCTCCGCGAGGTCATCCGCGAACGCGACGTGACCATCGAGGGGACGGACTTCCTCTCGTTGGTCGAACAAGGGGCGCGCGTCGACGCCCTGCTCTCGCGAGAGCTCGCCGACGACTTCGACCGGGCGCTGGAGAAAGCGCGAGGTCACCTCGTCGACAGCCTCTCGCTCGAAGACGAGTCGGGCCTCGCGGAACGCGTCTTCGACGACGACCCCACCTTCCCGCTGGAGCGAAACGACGAGGCCGTCTCGCGCCTGCGGACGGAACTGAAGGCGACGCGGGACCGCCGCGCGGCACGCCTGAAGACCGAACTGGCCGACGACCTGGACGCGCTCCGAGAGCCGGCGGAGACGCTGGTGCGGGCGGCGCTCGAACGCGACGTGGAACTCGCGCTCGCCCGGTTCGCCGACGACTTCGACTGCACGCTCCCCGAAATCAGCGACGACGTGGCGGGCGTCGCCATCGAGGGCGGGCGCTCGCCGCTCCTCGACGTGGCCTTCGAGGACGTGGAACCCGTCGACTACACCGTCGCCGGCGTGACGCTCCTCTCCGGGGTCAACAGCGGTGGCAAGACGTCGACGCTCGACCTGCTGGCGCTGGTGGCGATTCTGGCCCACATGGGCCTGCCGGTGCCCGCCGAATCGGCGCGGGTCGAACGCGTCGACGAACTCCACTACTACGCGAAGAGTCAGGGCACCCTCGACGCCGGGGCGTTCGAGGCGACGCTCCGGGACTTCGCGGAGTTGGCCCGGGGGACCGACTCGCGCCTCGTCCTCGTCGACGAACTGGAGAGCATCACGGAACCCGGCGCGAGCGCGAAAATAATTGCGGGCATCCTCGAATCTCTGGACGGCCAGTCGGTGACGGCCGTCTTCGTCTCCCACCTCGCGGGCGAGATTCGGGACGCCGCGAGCGTCGACATCGCCGTCGACGGTATCGAGGCCGTTGGCCTCGTCGACGGCGAGCTCGAGGTGAACCGCTCCCCCGTGACCGACCACCTCGCGCGCTCGACGCCCGAGCTCATCGTGGAGAAGCTGGCGACGGAGGACGACGCGGCGTTCTACGGCCGGTTGCTGGAGAAGTTCTGACGGTGACAATCCCTATCTGCCCAGCCCCGTAACGGGTGGCAGATGCACGCTGTCTTGGCGCAGTGCAAGCGGCCGCTCCGCTACGTCATGGGCGCACTGTACGTCGTCGCGGGCCTCCTGCATTTCGTCGTGCCGTCGCTGTACGTCCAGATAGTGCCGCCGATACTGCCCGCACCGCTGGCGCTGGTTTATCTGTCCGGTGTCGCCGAAGTCGGCGTCGGGGTGGGCGTGGTGGTGCCACGGACGCGCCGGTACGCGGCGTGGGCGACCATCGCCCTACTCGTCGCCGTCTTCCCCGCGAACGTCTACATGGCCGTCTCGATGGTTACCGTCGAGGGACTGCCGGGCGGGGACCCCTCCCCGCTCGTTCGCTGGGCGCGACTGCCGCTACAGGGCGTGTTGATACTGTGGGCGTACTGGTATACGGACTGACCGCAGGGCCTGTCGTGAGCGTACGCCGGGAACGCGTCGTAGCCACCACCTATACGGGCGCCGAAGTCGAATGGTAACGTATGTCGACCTTCGAAGTGTACGAGGACGCGGCGGGTGAGTGGCGCTGGCGACTCGTGGCGCGGAACGGTGAAATCGTCGCGGACAGCGGCGAAGGCTACGGGAGTCGAAGCGGCGCACGCGAGGCGGCAGAGCGGGTTCGCGGCGGGGCGCCCGAGGCGGACCTCCCCGACATCGACGGCCCGGCGTTCGAGGTGTACGAGGACTCGGCCGGCGAATGGCGCTGGCGGCTCCGCTACGCGAACGGCGAAATCGGCGCGGACAGCGGAGAGGGGTACGGAAGTCGGAGCGCCGCGCGCGACGCCGCAGAGCGGGTCCAAGACGGTGCCGACGACGCGGACATCGAGACGGAATAGGCGGTTCGCGGCAACCATTAAGTGGTCACGCGAGCGAGGTGAAAGTAATGACAGAGGACCCCGAGGAGGGGATGCTGTCGTGGGACGAGTCCGTCTTTCGAGACGAACACGTCTTCGAAATCGACTACGTCCCGGAGACTTTCGACCACCGAGAGACGCAACTCGAGAGTCTGAAGTACGCGCTCCGACCGGCGGTCCGTGGCTCCCGCCCGCTCAACACGATGGTCCGCGGGCCGCCGGGGACGGGGAAGACGACGGCGGTGTTGAAGCTGTTCGGCGAGCTCTCCGGACAACCGGGCGTGCGGACGGTGCGGGTGAACTGCCAGCTCGACTCGACGCGCTACGCCGTCTTCTCTCGGGTGTTCGAGAACGTCTTCGACTACGAACCCCCCTCCTCGGGCATCTCGTTCAAGAAACTGTTCGGACAGATTACGGACCGCCTCGTCGACGACGACGAGGTACTGGTGGTGGCGCTCGACGACGTGAACTACCTCTTCTACGAGAACGAGGCGTCGGACACGCTCTACTCGCTGTTGCGCGCCCACGAGGGGTCGACGGGCGCCCGCATCGGCGTCATCGTCGTCTCCTCGGACCTCGGCCTCGACATCATGGAGGAACTCGACGGGCGCGTCCAGAGCGTCTTCCGGCCGGAGGAGGTGTACTTCCCCGTCTACGACGCGGACGAAATCGTCGACATCCTCGGCGAGCGCATCGAACGCGGGTTCCACGACGGCGTCATCGGCACGCAGGAACTCGACCGGGTGGCCGAACTCACCGCCGAGAGCGGTGACCTCCGGGTCGGCATCGACCTGTTGCGACGCGCGGGTCTCAACGCGGAGATGCGGGCCAGTCGGACCGTCAACATCGAGGACGTGGAAGCGGCCTACGACAAGTCGAAGTATGTCCACCTCTCGCGGTGTCTGCGCGAGCTCTCGGAGTCGGAGCGCGCACTCGTCGAGACCATCGCGGAACACGACGGCCAACAGGCCGGGACGGTGTACGAGGCGTTCCACGAGGCGACCGACCTCGGGTACACGCGCTACTCGGAAATCGTCAACAAACTCGACCAGCTGGGCGTCATCGAAGCCGACTACGCCGACGTGGAGGGCCGAGGCCGGTCGCGGTCGCTGACACTCTCCTACGATTCCGACGCCGTTCTCGACCGATTGTAACGGAGCCACGAGTCAGGCGGAACACATTTAGCCGCGGAATCCCGCGTGTGTGTAGACCATGTCACGTGAGTTGTTCACACGCCGCGAGTGGCTCGCCGTCGTCGCTGGCGGTGTGACCGCCGGGTGTGGCGGCCGGGCGGCCGAGCGTGACTCGGAAACGGCGACGGCGACGGCGACGACGCGGCCGACGGCGACGGCGCCGCCCACGACGACGGCGGCGGCCTCGGGGGCGACCGACGGCGTCGAGGAGTCGATGTCGGTCGACGCCGACTCGTTCGAGCAGGGACCGGGCGACTGCGCGTTGGCGGCCGACCCGGTGCCCGAGGGGACGTGGCCGATGTCCCACCGCGACCCCGCGGGGACGAACGCCGCGCCCGCGGCCAACGGCCCGACGGGCTTCCCACTCAACGAGCGCTGGACTATGTCGGCGCTGGAGGCGCAGGTGACCATGCCGGTCGCCGACGACAAGTACGTCTATCTCGTCGCCGCGGACCCGGAACCTCAGCCCGGCGTGCCAGTCGCGGCGGTGCTGTGTCACGACCCGCGACGCAACGGCGAGATTCAGTGGCGCCACCGCGTGGACGCCATGCCCGTCGGCCCGCCCGTCGCGGCCGCGGGGATGGTGTACGTCCCCTTCGGCCCGGCGGAGAACGCGCGCGTCCTCGCCATCGACCGCTCGGAGGGAACGCTACGGAACTCCTACACCCTACCCGGCCGGTTCGTGGGCGAACTCGGCACGGCCGGGACGAGTCTCGTGATGCCGAGCGAGGACGCGTACCGCGTCGTCGACGCGCGCAGCGGCGAGTTCTGCTGGTCGTTCGCCCCCAACGACGTGACGGGCACGGACCGCCAAGACCGGAAGATTCGCGCGGCCGCCGTCGGCGACGGCGTGGCGTACGTCGGCACGGGGTATCCGGACAGCCAGCCGACGACCGAAGTCGGACACGTCTACGCCGTCGACCCCGACATTTCGGGGATGCGGTGGCACGTCCCGCTCGACGGCCCGGTCGGCCGCGTCGCCGTCGCCGACGACACCGTCACGCTCACGACGGGCAACGGCGTCGTCGGCCTCGACCCCGCGTCCGGCGAGCAACGCTGGCGCGCGAGTAGCGACACCTCGATTCGCCCCGATACGCTCGCCGTCTCGAACGGACTGGCCGTCTACGGCACGCGCCGGCAGCTCTACGGCCGCGACGTTGCCACCGGCGAGCAGCAGTGGTCGCTCGGCTTCGGCGTCCGGGGCGACGTCATCTTCGTCGAGAACACGCTCTTCGCCGTCGGGCGGGCGGACCCGACGAGCAAACGCATCCTGCTGGCCGCAGTCGACGCCCGGTCGGGCGACGTGCGGTGGACACAGGAGATTTACGACCCGCTGGTGGACGTGATGGCCGCCAACGGCTACCTCTACGCCATCACCTCGGACGGCCGGCTGTTCGCGTTCACGAGCGTCTAGGCCGTCCCGAGACGGGTTCCGACCCCGACGAGCAGCGCATCGAGGAGCGCGAACGCGACGCCGACGACGGCACCGACGACTGCCGCGACGGGCGCCCCGACGAACGCGAAGACGGCCACGAGGACGAGTTCGCGGACGACGACGCCGATGACGACCAGTATCGCGAACAGGAAGCCGACGCCGGTGACGGCGCCCCACGTCGCCGCCGCGGTGAGTGCCTCCCGCCCGGCACCGAACGAGGTAGTTGCCAGCCACCGCGCGTTTGTCCGCCACGTCAGCCCCCAGAGCGACAGATAGAGGGCGACGCCGGTGGCGGTGTGGACGCCCTGCAGGAGCGACCCCAGCGCACCGACCGCGTAGAGGACGGCGACGCCCGCGACGACGAGGGCGGCGGTGTGAAAACTCGAGAGCACCCACGCGAGCCGCGCGTCCGGGTCAGCCATGGGCCATCACCGCCGCGAGGGCGACGACGAGCGTCAGGGCGAGCGTCGTGACGGCGTAGCCGCGTTCGAGCGTCGCCGTCGCGGGCGTGGCGGCGTCGCGGGCGGCGTGGACGGCGGTGCTCCGGACGGCCGACCCGAGTGCGAGCGCACCCACAAATCCGAGTTTGGCGAGGAAGGCGGCGCCCCACGCCCCGCGGGGGATGGCGGGCGCGAGCGCACCGAGGTTGCCGACGCCGGTCATCACGAGGACGCCGAAGGCGCCCCAGAACGCGAGTTCGTACGTCGTCGCGACGGCGAGTGTCGTCTCCGCGTCGGCGGTGTGGCTCACGGCCCACGCGAGGGCGCCGCCGCCGAGGGCGACGGCCATCGCCAGCACGTGGAGCCAGCGGACGGCCAGGGCAAGGGGGACCATGCGCGCCTCGACGCGGTCGAGCGCCGTATACCTGTGGCCGCACCGGGTCGCTTTTGTCGCCGCCGGTGGAGCGTGAGCGTATGAAGACACCCGGCGGACCGGACGCGGCGAAGCGTCGCGCGGGTGAGCACGCCGCCGCCCTCGTGACCGACGGCGACACGGTGGGACTGGGGACGGGGAGCACGGCGGCCCACGCCATCCGCGCGCTCGGACGAGCGGTCGACGACGGCCTCGACGTGCGCGGCGTCGCCACCTCCTACGCATCGCGTGACCTGGCGCGTGAGGTGGGGGTTCCGCTCGTGGGACTGGACGCCATCGAGACGCTCGATATCGCCATCGACGGCGCCGATCAGGTGAGCGACGACCTGGCGCTCATCAAAGGAGGCGGCGCGGCCCACGCCCGCGAGAAAATCGTCGACGCGGCGGCCGAACGGTTCGTCGTCGTCGCCGACCCGACGAAGGAGACGCCGGAACTCGACCGGTCGGTGCCGGTCGAGCTGTTGCCCGACGCGCGGGCGACAGTCGAGCGGGCGGTCCGCGAGCTCGACGGGACGCCGACGCTCCGGGCCGCGGAGGGGAAAGACGGCCCCGTCGTGACCGACAACGGCAATCTCGTCCTCGACTGCGCGTTCGGGACCATCAGCAATCCGGGGGCGCTGGCGACGGACCTCGCGACGATTCCGGGTGTGGTGGCCCACGGCCTGTTCGTCGGCCTCGCCGACGAGGTACACGTCGGCACCGACGACGGCGTGACCGTCCGCGAGCGATAGCGGTCGCTAGCGGACGCGAAAAAACGGAGAAGACTGGAACCGCCGACTTGTGCGGATTACTGTAACTGTTTCCGGTGGTTCGCCGAGAGGGCCGGCGAACCTCCGGGACTGACGTACAATAAACCGTCTTAGAGGTCGCGCGGCTGGACCGTCTTACGGTCGTTCTGCTCGGCACGACGGGCGGCGTCGTCGAGCAGTTCCTCGACTTCCTCGTCGAGGGCACTGTAGAAGTCCGAAGAGACGTTCTTGTCCTGGAGCGCTTCCTTCACGGCGGCTTTGACGATAAGGTCTGCCATACACCCCACACAAACCAACCCTTATTAATAAGATTTCCCAAATCGGCCGCGCGTGCCGCCACAGGGGCCGTTCTCGCGCGTTTCGCGCCAGATATATAAATACTGGGTCCAGAACCGACACCTACGAGTGGTTCAGGACCGGACGCGGGGTATGCGCGATATTCTCGACGCGGTGGCGAGCGGCGACCTCTCGCCCGCGGCCGCGGAGGCGCAACTCGCCGGCTACGCGACGACCGAGGCGGGGCGGTTCGACGCCGCCCGCGAGACGCGCCGTGGAATTCCGGAGGCGATTCTCGCCGAGGGCAAGACGCCCGACGAGGTGGCGTCGATGGCGCTCGCGGCGCTGGAGACGACCGGCCGGGCGCTGATCACCCGCGCCGACGACGACCACGTCACCGCCGTCACCGACGACGTGCCCGCGGACGCGACGGTCGACCGCGACGAACGCGCGCGGACGCTCGTGATTCGCGCTCCCGACTTCGAACCGCCCGACATCGACGCGCGAGTCGCCGTCGTCACCGCGGGCACCTCGGACGCTGCGGTAGGGGGCGAAGCCGCGGTGCTCGCCCGCGCTGTCGGCGCCACCGTCGAGCGAATCGACGACGTGGGCGTCGCCCACCTCGGCCGAATCGTCGACCACCTCGACACCCTTCGAGCGGCGGACGTGGTCGTCGTCGCGGCGGGTCGAGAGGGCGCGCTTCCGACCGTCGTCGCCGGGTTGATAGACACGCCGGTCATCGGCGTCCCGGTGTCGACGGGGTACGGCCACGGCGGCGACGGCGAGGCGGCGATACTCGGCATGCTCCAGTCGTGTACGGTGCTGTCGGTGGTCAATGTCGACGCCGGATTCACTGCGGGCGCACAGGCGGGGCTCGTCGCTCGTGCCGTTGCCAGCGCTCGCGAAGAATGAGCCCGGTGTGGCGCCTCGACAAATATTTTTATCGCGTATTTCTGGACATTTGTCTTATTCTTTCGTGCGCGCGCGTTTCCCTTTACGTGTGGGAACCCTACACAGAACCGTCGGCACCGGTGGTAGCCGGCACAACCATGGCACGCTGCGATCACTGTGGGTCACACGTCTCGGAGCGCTTCGCGCGGGTGTTCGCCGACGCGAGTGGGCGACTGCTCGCCTGTCCAAGTTGCTCGGCGAACGCCGGTATCGCGGAGGCGTCGAGACGCCGGACCCCGAACGCGTAGTCAGGGTAACGACGTCTGACCACCACGCGAAGCCTTCTCGGAACGCCTACGTGCGGGCGGGTCCTCGCACCGACGATGCATTACGTCTACGTCCTCGAATGCGCGGACGGCACCTACTACACGGGGTATACGACGGACGTGGAGCGACGCGTCGCCGAACACGACGCCGGCGAGGGGGCGAAGTACACCCGCGGGCGGACGCCGGTCGACCTACGCCACGTCGAGGAGTTCGAGACGCGGTCGGCGGCGATGTCTCGGGAACACGAAATCAAGTCGCTGTCGCGGTCGGAGAAGGAGCGACTGGTCGAGGACGGGACGCCGCAGTAAGGTCGGACTCGTCGACGGCTGACGCCCATCTTTTTCTCGGCGGCGCGAAAGGGTCGGACATGGACGCCATCTCATTCGGGACGGACGGGTGGCGCGCTCGCCTCGACACCTTCACCGACGAGCGGGTGCGGATGGTCGGACAGGCGGTCGCGGACTACCTCGCCGACGTCGGTCACGACGCCCCGGTGGCGGTCGGGTACGACGCGCGAGCGACCTCGGAGGGCTTCGCCGAGTCGCTAGCCGATGTCCTCGCCGACAACGGAATCGACGTCCTCCTCCCCGAGCGCGACTGCCCGACACCGCTCGTCGCGTGGACCATCGTCGACCGCGACCTCGCCGGTGCGCTGATGGTCACCGCCTCCCACAACCCGCCGGAGTACAACGGCGTGAAGTTCATCCCCGGTGACGGCGCACCTGCGCTCCCGGAGGTGACCGACGCCATCGAGGAGCGACTCGCCTACCCGCGAGCGGAGGGGTCGCGCGGCTCGATAGAGCGCGTCGACTTCGTGTCCCCCCACGCCCAACAGGTCGAGCGACTGGTCGAGCCAGACTGCTCGGGGCTGACTGTCGTCTACGACGCGATGCACGGGAGCGGTCGGGGCGTCACCGACGAACTCCTCGAAGCCGCGGGGGCGACGGTGATTCGCCGGCGCTGTGAGCGGGACACCTCCTTCGGCGGCACGCCCCCCGAACCCAGCGCGGACCACCTCCAAGGCCTCGTCAGCGCCGTCGAGGCCCACGACGCCGACCTCGGTATCGCGAACGACGGCGACGCCGACCGCCTCGCGGTGGTCACGCCGAAGCGCGGCTACCTCGACGAGAACCTGTTTTTCGCCGCGATGTACGACTCCCTGCTCGAAGAGGAGTCGGGGCCGGCGGTCCGCACCGTCTCGACGACGTTCCTCGTCGACCGAGTCGCCGAAGCCCACGGCGAAGAGGTAGTCGAGACGGCGGTCGGGTTCAAGTGGGTCGCCGAGGCGATGATGGCGAACGACGCCCTGATGGGCGGCGAGGAGTCCGGCGGCTTCTCGATTCGGGGGCACGTCCCCGAGAAGGACGGCGTGTTGATGGCTGTCCTCGCCGCCGACGCCGCGGCGACGGAGTCGCTGGACCGCCACGTCGACGACTTGCTTGCCACCCACGGCGACATCGTCGCGGACAAGGTGAGCGTCGACTGCCCGGACGAACGAAAGGAGCCAGTCATCGAGGCCCTCGGCGAGGCGATTCCCGACCGAGTGGTCGGCGAGGCGGTCGAAGAGGTAGTGACCCTCGACGGCTTCAAACTCCTGCTGGCCAACGGCTCGTGGCTCCTCGTCCGGCCGAGCGGGACGGAACCGAAGATGCGCGTCTACGCCGAAGCGGGGAGTCGCGAGCGAGTGGACGCACTCCTCGAGGCCGGCCGCGACCTGGTGGAGTCACACCTCTGAGGCGGTAGGCGACCGAAGCGCCCATACTCGTGGCGGCGGAGCGTTCGAGTATGGACAGCGAGGTGACGGGTGCGTGAGCGAAGCGCCGGCTGGGTCGCGCCTGCGACGACGCCTGCTCGACGAAAGCGCCGCCATCCGCTGGTGGTGTCTGGTCGTCGCGGGCGAAATCGCGCTCGTCACCGCCTATCTCTCGGTGACGGGCACCATCGTCACCGAACCGCGCTACGTCGTCTACCCGTTCGTCTGGATAAATCTCGGCGTGTGGGCGATGCTCCGCGTCGACGTGCCGAGCGTCGATAGCCGCCACCGGGCCGTCGCCACCGCCGTCGCCGCCGTCTACCTCCTCGTGCTCTCGTGGGCCGGCGGCCTCGTATTGCTCGGCGTGAGCGGCCCGCTCCCCGGCGGCGCCGTCTCGTCGATTCACTGGAACGTACCCGGCTGGGGGCCGACGCTCGTCTACGGCACGCCACGGCTCCGACTGACACTCATCCCGTTCAAATTCGTCGGCTACGTCGCGATGACCTACCTCGTCTACGTCCGCCTGCTCGACGCGACGCGGGCGGTGCTCTCGGGCGTCCTCGGCCTCGTCTCCTGTGTCGGCTGTACGTTCTCGATTCTGCTTCCCCTGCTCGGTGCCACGACCCTGTTCGGGTCGACGCTGACGGGGCTGTCGTGGGACCTCTCGACGCTCGTGTTCTGTCTCACCGTCGCCCTTCTCTACTGGGCGGACGAGGTGGGCGCGGCCGTCTCGTGCCGGCTATAATCGCCCGCTGAGGCGGTCACTGCCCGCTATCGGCTCGATATCGAAGCCCAGCGACTCGTAGAAGGGTCGAACCCGCGGGTCGAACTCGGCGACGAGGCGGTCCCGGTCGGCGGCCGCGGCCGACACCAGCGCGGTGCCGACTCCCTGCCCGCGGCGACGCTTCCGAGTCGCCACCGCGGCCACTCGGTCGCCGTCGCGGACGAGGGCGCCGACGACTCGGTCGTCGAGAATCGCGACCGACACCTCGCCGGTCCCGATACGGTCGCGCACCGTCGCGGCGTCCACGTCCAGCATCGCGCCGTCGAGAATTCGCATCACGTCGAGGTGGTCCTCGGGCGTCGCCGCGCGCACGGATACGCCGTCGGCGACGGCGCCGCCTTTCACGAGTCTGAGGATGCGCACCTCGTCGTGGTCGACCCGTCGGTCCTCGGGCACGGGCGAGTCGTCGACGAGGACCGTCGCCTCGTGCGGGCTGAAGTCGAGTTCGGCGAGCAAGTCGCCGTACGTCGCGTCGGCGTCGAGGCTGACCTCCTGTGTCTCTTCACCGACCACGTCGGCGCGCACCGTCGGCATGCGTGAGCGCAGGCGATGGACGGCCCTGAACCTTCGGGTGTGCCCGTGTGAATTTTCCCCACGGAGGCCGTAGCGCGCGTATGCGTCTCCGGAACCGCGACGGCACCGCCGTCGACGCCGTGCCCTTCTTCGTCGTCGCGGCGATGGCCGCCCTCGTCTGCTTCTCAGTCGGCCCGATATACGCGCTGGCGGTGGGGCTGGAGGGCCCGGCGGTGTTCGGCCTCCCCGGAGTGGCCTGTCTCGCCGCCGTCGGCGTGGCGTATCACCGCCTCGTCTACACCGCTCGACCCGAAATCAGGGGCGAGATTCCGCCCGAGCAGCGCATCCGCGGGCTGTTCTACGCCGCCATCGTCGGGACGGCAGTCCTCGGCGCGCTGTCCCTCCCGTTTTTGGTGCGCTGACTCGAAGGATGCGTCGATGCGCGAGGTCGAGGTGTCACGGTTCGTCCGGGCGACGCCGACGGCGGTCTGGCGGGTGCTGACGCCCGCGACCGTCGTCGAGAGCGAGGGGAGTTTCACGGTCCGCGACGTGACCGAAACCGACGACGGAACGCTCGTCACGGCGGGCGCGCGAGGGCTGGAACTCACGCTCCGATTCGAGGAGCGACCGGACGGCCTCCACTACACGCAGGCGGGGTCCGCGGGGCCGTTCGACGCCATGACGACCGACCTGACCGTCACGGCCGAAGACGAGGGCGCCCGCGTCACCGCGCGGTCGTCGGTGAGTCTCGGGCTTCCGCTCTCGACGCTGACGGACCGACTGGCGACGTGGAAGCGACAGGGAGAACTGAACCGCCTGCTGGACGCGCTTGCGGACGAGGCGACGTGACGACTGTGCGCCGCGCGCGGACAGCCGGCCGTGGCTTTACCTGTCGAGACACGAACGTGTCGGTATGGGACTGTTGAACACGATTACCGAGACGCTGGCGGCGTCGTCGTCCGCGTCGAACCGCGGCGAGGGGTCGAGCGAGTCGGCGGGGGCGTACTGGTGTCACGACTGCGAGGAGCGGATTCTCGACCTCGACGTCAAGGGTGACGACGCCCCGACGTGCCCGACCTGTGGCGACGAGATGGCGTTCGAACGCTCGCCCGGGTCGACCGGGTGTGCCTGCTAACGCGTCGGTTCGGTCACGACGAGTTCGTTGCCCGCGTCGGTGGGAAATGGGTTCTCGAAGTCGTCCCACGCGGCGGCCATCTCGTCGTCGGTGAGCAAACAGTCGTCGAGCGCCGCGATTAGCGCGTCGTCGTCCATCTCGCGCCCGATGACGACGAGTTCGGTCCGGCGGTCCCCCCACTCCTCGTCCCAGTCGAGGTCCGAGCGGTTGCGCCGGTAGGCGTCCTGTTCGAATTCGGGAAGGCTGGCGACCCACGGGCCGGCGGCCTCCACTCGAACCGAGGGGCCGGCCTGCGCCAGCGTGTAGGAGAGGTCCGCGCCGGTGGCTATCCAGCAGGTGCCCTTCGAGCGCACGACGGCGGTGGGCAGGTCGTCGAGGACGGTGTAGAGGCGCCGCGGGTGGAAGGGGCGGCGTCGGCGGTAGGTGAAGGAGGTGACGCCGTAGACAGTCTCGGGGTGGGCGTGGTCGTGGTCGGCGTGGTCGTGCGAATCGTCGTCGTCCGCCAGCGTCTGCTTCCAGCCCGCTTCGTCTGCCGTCGCGGGGTCGTACCGCCGCTGGAAGACGGTGTCGGGGTCGACGCGGCTGTGTTCGGTGCGGACCACCTCGGCGTCGGGGCGGAGCGTCCGCACCATCTCCTCGACGGCGTCGAGCTCCGCGGCCGTGACGAGGTCGGTCTTGTTGAGGACGACGAGGTCGGCGAACTCGACGCCCTCGACGAGGAGGTCGGAGAGCGGTCGGGTGTCCGAATCGCTGTCGCCCCGGCGGGTCGCGACGCCCGCGTCGCCGAAGGCGTCGTGGAACTGGCGGGCGTCGACGACGGCGACGACCGACGACACCTCGTAGCGGGCGGCGGCGCGCGACCCCGTGGTGAACAGGCGGGCGACGGGGCGGGGTTCGGAGATGCCCGACGCCTCGACGACGAGGTGGTCGAAGTCGCGGTCACGGGCGAGGCGGACGACGGCGGTTTCGAGGTCGTCCTGCAGTTCACAGCAGATACACCCGTTGGATAGCTCCGTCACGCCGTCGTCGACGGCGAGGTCCGTGTTCTGACTCACGAGGTCGGCGTCGACGTTGACGTCGCCCATGTCGTTGACGAGGACGGCGATATCGCGGTCTCCGGCGTCGGTGAGCAGGTGATTGAGCAGCGTCGTCTTCCCGGCCCCGAGGCTCCCGCTCAGAATCGTGACGGGAATGGCGTCGTGCATACGCCCGGATGGGCGGGGGACGGACTTAACGCCGCGGACAGAGGGTCGCGCCGCAGGCCTGTTCCGGCACGCGCAGGCGATAGGCCCTGACGACACGTTTTTCTCCGCGTGGCGGCGAGACGAGGTATGGACCTCGCGGAACGCATCGCTACCGTCCGGCGTGTCGCCGAGGAGTGGCTCCGTGGCCTGTATCACGGCATGGTGACGCACCCGGCCTACGAGAAAATCGAGGCGGAGGCCGAAGACCGGGAGGACACCTTCATGCTCGCGTGTTTCCCCGACGCCTTCGGCATCCCGAGTCCCGTGTCCTACTACACGGCGGAGCTCCTGCCGTATCTCGAAGACGAGTTCGAGGCATGGGAGCGGCGGATGTGGGACCGTGGGTCGCTGCTGGAACGAAAGGGCAAGCAGTACCACTTCTGATGGACCGCTTCGTCTTCTTCGGCGGCAAGGGCGGCGTCGGCAAGACCACGGTGTCGAGCGCCTACGGCCTGAAATGTGCTCGCGCGGGACTGGAGACGCTGGTCGTCTCGACGGACCCCGCCCACAGCACCGCCGACGTGTTCGACCAGCCGTTCGACGACTCCCCGAAACCCGTCGAGGGCATCGACAACCTCTCGGTCATGGAAATCGACCCCGACGACGAGGTGGAGCGCCACCTGATGGAGACGAAACGCGCCCTCGGCGACCAGGTGAGTCCGGCGATGGTCAACGAAATCGACCGGCAGATAGAGATGGCCCACCAGACGCCGGGCGCGTACGAGGCGGCGCTGTTCGACCGCTTCATCGACGTGATGCGCGACCCCGACCCGTACGACCGAATCGTCTTCGACACGTCGCCGACGGGCGGCACCCTGCGGCTGTTGAGCCTGCCGGAGTTCCTGCAGGGCTGGGTCGAGCGTCTCCTCCACAAGCGCAAGGAGAGTGTCGACCTGTTCGAGCGTGCGGCTATCGGGAACCAAGAACCGCGGCGAATGATGGAGGGCGACCCGATTATCGCCCGACTCCAAGAGCGAAAAGAGACCTTCGAGTTCGCGAAGGAGACACTCCAGAACGAGGCGACGTTCGTCCTCGTGGTCAACCCGGACGAACTGTCGATTCGGGAGACGCGCCGCGCCATCGACGGCCTCTCCGACCACGGCCTGTCGGTGGCGGGGCTGGCGGTGAACAAACTCACGCCGGAACCCGACGACGACGAGTCGGGACGCGGGGCGCGCTTCCTCCGCGAGCGAGTGGCGACGGAGCGAGAGCGCCTCGACGAACTCCACGAGACGTTCGACGCGCCGGTGGTCGCCGAAATCGAGACGCGCGTCCGCGAAGTGAAGGGGTCGCTGCTCGACGAGGTGGCGGCCGAACTCGACGTGGACGTCTGAGCAGACGCCCAAAACGGGTCGTGTCAGCACCTAAATCGGAGGAGATAGGTCCGCTGAGGCGTCGCAATGCCCAACGCTTAAGTAATTATTTTTCGTGATTTGACGGTGGGACACACATGGTACAGGCAATAACAGTGGTGGTTCTCACGCTCGTGACGTTCTCGGTCGCGTACCTCGGGTACTCTCGGTACCTGTCGCAGTTCGTCGACCTGGACGACGAGCGAGAGACGCCAGCACACAAGTATCGGGACGGGCAGGAGTACGTTCCGTCCAAGAAGCCGGTGCTGTTGGGGCATCACTATTCGAGCATCGCGGGTGGGGCACCGATTGTCGGACCGATCACCGCGACGGTGGTCTGGGGATGGGTGCCGGCGTTCCTCTGGGTCGCCATCGGCAACCCCCTCTTCGGGTCCGTCCACGACTTCATGTCGCTGACGGCGAGCATGCGCCACGAGGGGAAGTCGATCGGCTACATCATCGGCGAGTACGTGGGCGAACGCGGCAAGGACATGATTCTCTGGTTCGCGTTCCTGACTATCGTTCTCGTCGTCGCCGTGTTCGGCCTCGTGATTGCGGTGGTGTTCAACGCGTATCCGCAGGCCGCGACGGCGTCACTCGTCTACATTCTCTTGGCGCTAGTCTTCGGCGTCTATCTCTATCAACTCGACTTACCCTTCCTGCCGGGGACGGTGGCGTTCGTCGCCGCCGTCTTCGCGGGCGTGTGGGTCGGCGTCCAGTACCCCATCGCGCTGGTGCCGGGCGACTACCCCGCGAGGACCATCGTCCTCCTGTCGGGCAGTCCGCTCCCGCCGGTGCTGGGGAGCGTCAACATCGCGACGTGGATTCCGGTCGTACTCGTCTACGGGTTCATCGCCAGCATCCTCCCGGTCTGGGTGCTGCTCCAGCCGCGTGACTTCCTGACCTCGAGCCTGCTGTACGCCGGGGTCGGTGGCACGTTGCTGGCCGTCATCGTCGGCACGGTCACCGGCGGCGGCTCGCAGCTCGTCATCGACGTGCCCGCGTACGCCGGGTTCTGGGGTGGTGCGCTCGTCAACACGACGCTGCCGCTCTTCCCACTGCTCTTCGTCACCATCGCCTGCGGGACGATCAGCGGCTTCCACTCGCTGGTCTCCTCGGGGACGACGGCCAAGCAGCTGGACAAGGAAACCGACGCCCGGACCATCGGTTACGGTGGGATGCTCGGTGAGGGCCTGCTCGCGACTGTGTCTATCATCACCGTCGGCGTGTACGCCCAGACACCATCGAGCGGCGGTATCGGGCTCGCACTCCCGAACTTCGCCTCCGGCGGCGGCCTCATCCTCAACGTCGGCTTCGGCATCCCCGAGGCCATCGCCGCGCCGTTCATGGCGCTGGTGCTCGTGAGCTTCCTGCTCACCAGTACTGACACTGCTGTCCGCCTCGGCCGATACATGGTCGAGGAACTCGTCGGGACGCCCGAGACGCAGGTCCAAGAGGTGGCGGCCAACCGCTACGTCAACGCCTTCCTGCAGGTGGCGCCGGCATACATCCTCGTCGCCTCCGGCCGATGGGCGGACCTCTGGCCGCTGTTCGGCGGCGCGAACCAGACCCTCGCGGCGCTCGCGCTCCTGGTCGCGACGGTGTGGCTCGCCAACTGGGACGATCAGAAGCAGCTCATCTCGACCGGCGCCCCGATGGCGTTCATGCTGGTCATCACCACGTTGGCGCTGCTGTATCTCGCGCTGTATCAGAACCTGTATCAGAAGTTCGTCCTCGACAACTGGGCGAACGGCGGGACAGTCATCGAAATGGCGTCTGCGGGCGTCCAAATCGTCATCGCACTCGTGTTGATTTGGCTCTCGCTCTCGCTGGCCTATATGGGGATCAACAACATCCGCAAGGCCCGCGGGGCGGGCGCCGCAGTCGCCGACGGCGGCGAAGAAGCGGACGACTAACCGCGCAGACCTTTTTTATCCGAACGACACTCAGCCGAGGAGTCGTCGCTTGAGGCGTTCGAGCGGTCCGGGCGTGTCGGCGTCGATGGGTTCCCAGACGGTGAGCGCTTCGTCGACATCGGCCCGGCCGCTGGTGACGACGACCTCTTCCTCGGGGGCGACGACGGCGAGGTGTGTCTCGTAGTAGCCGTTGTAGCCGTACTTGAGCATCGTGCGGTCGGTGAAGCCGGTGACGAACTCGCGGACGGCGTCGGGAATCGTGGGGGCGACGAGGACGAACGTGAACTCCGTGGCGTAATGCTCCTCGTCGGCCTCTATCCAGCGGTCGGCGAGGTCGGCGGCGAGGTCGACGTAGCGTTCGAGCGTCTCGACGCGGGCCGCGTCGGTGCGACGGAGAAACAGGTGTTCGAAGGAGGCGTGGTGGCCGTAGGTGATGGCCGGGTGGAAGAACTTCTTCTGCGTGTGGATTTCGAGGCGGCCGTAGAGGTCGAACGACTCGGCGTCCAGGTCGTACGCCCGCTCTAGGTCGTAGTTGAACATCAACCGGTCGCTGACGCGGTCGACGTACTCGTCGTCCCACTGGGGAACGTCCTCGGGGACCTCGTCCGTGTCGTCGTGCCCCGTCTCGACCCCGGCGTCGTCGTCAGTCACGGCTCGTAGGCGTGGACCTCTCCCTCGACGGCCGGCGCCCCGACGGCGATGACGTCCACGGGGTCGTCGGCGTCTTCGGGGTTGTACGCGAACTGCGGGCTGTCGGGTTCGATGGTGACGAGGTGGTCCGGGCCCGCCTCCAGCGTCCCCTCGGGCGTCTTCACGTGGAGCGTCCCCGAGAGCACGTAGAAGGCCTCCTCTTGCTCGTCGTGGTAGTGGTAGGCGAGCGGGAGTTCCTCGCCGGGGGCGGCGGTGTAGCGATTGATAGCCATGTTCGAGAGATTGCCCAGGTCGGACAGCGACCGGCGCGTGCAGGGGCGGTCGGGGTCCGGTTCGACGTCGTCGGTGTCGATGACGTGGTAACCCATACGCGGCTACTGTAGTGGCAGGAGGAAAAGCGCGTCGTCACCGGCACACGACAAGGTTTAATCGGTCAGCGGCCGTACGCGAGGCCACGATGGGTGGCAAAGACGCCGAAGCGTGCGGCCGCTGTGCGATGAGCTCTGTCGTCGACGCGACGGTGGAGGAGTCGAACGACCCGTACGCCGGTGACCGAATCGAAGTCGACGACCGACAGCTGCGCGCCGTCTCGCCGGCGGCGTGGGTCGGGCGTCTCAAGCGTCGACTGGACGAGTACGCCACGCGACTAACGTACGGCCGATAACTGTTTTGTACCCGAACACCGTGGACGGTCGATAAGCGATGGAAGAGAGTGTATCCGGATTCAAACGCCGGGGGACGTGGGCAGAAATCGTCGAGCACGGGGAGCGAATCACCGCCGCGCTCCGCGAGGCCGGCGCCGAGAGCGAGGCGTTCGAGGAGTGGAACGAGTGGCGCCCCAAGACACACGAACGCCTCGGCGAGGACGTGAGCGAGAAGACGGCCGAACAGGCCAGCGTCGGCGAGGGGAAAGGCGAGAAGGCGGGCAAGAACCCGGACGAGGACCTCCGGACGGCGGGCGAGAAGCTCTCGGAGTCGTACAAGCACGTCGAGGACGGCGACAACGAGGGGGCAGTCTCTAACTGGCAGGACTCGCTCAACTACGTCGCTCGCGCCGCCGACTCGGCGGGGCGGAAGGCGTTGCGCGCCGTCGAGGGCACCGTCTACCGGAAGGTGATGACCCAACTGGCGCCGTACTACTTCGACAACGAACTCGTGAGCGCGAACGTCCAGAAGACGGCGCGGGGCGGCGACGGCGACCAGTTCATCTTCGAGGTGAACATCAACGACGACGAGCTGAAGGAAGCGGTGAGCGAGTCCCTCACGGAGTACGAGGACGACGTCGACCGCTGGCACGTCGACACCGAGAAGGAAACGGAAGTCGCGGAAGTCGTCGAGGGCGTCGAACCGCCGCGAGACGGCGGCGACTCCAAGTCGACGACGAACTGACGGCCCCACGAGCGCCACACCTTTCTCGGCGCCACGTCAACGGGCGGCCATGCACGTCGAGTACGACCGCGACACCTGTATCGGGATGTTCCAGTGCGTCGAGGAGTGGGGAGCCTTCGAGGAGAACCGCGACGACGGCAAAGCCGACTTGGCGGACAGCGAGGAGACAGACGAGGACCTGTTCGTCCGCGAGGTGCCCGAGGACGCGGAACTGGACGCGGAGTTCGCGGCGCGGGCCTGTCCCGTCGACGCCATCCGCCTCTACGACGACGACGGGGAGCGAGTCGTTTGAGGCGGCGTACCGTCTCCGAACGAACCGTGATATCACTTTCACCGCGGTTCGCCAACCCTTAACCGCGACGACGACGAATATCGGCCGATGGCGGCCACGGACGCGTACGTCGACCACCCGCTGCTCGAACCCGACTTCATCGAGCAGCGTCGCTACCAACTCGAACTCGCCAGCGACGCGCGCGACACGCACACGCTGGTCTGTCTCCCGACTGGACTCGGGAAGACGACGGTGAGTCTGCTCGTGACCGCGGACCGACTCACCGACATCGGCGGGACAGCACTCTTTCTAGCCCCGACGAAGCCACTCGTCCAGCAACACGCGACGTTCTATCGCGAAGCCCTCTCGATGCCGGACGACGACATCACGGTGTTCACGGGCGAGGTACGCCCGGAGGACCGGGCCGACCTGTGGGAGTCGAGTCGCATCGTCATCGCGACGCCACAGGTCGTCGAGAACGACCTCATCGGCGGGCGCATCTCGCTCTCGGACGTGACCCACCTCACCTTCGACGAGTGTCACCGCGCCACCGGCGACTACGCGTACGTTTACATCGCGGAACGGTACCACGCGGACGCGACGAACCCGCTCGTGACGGGGATGAGCGCCTCGCCCGGCGGCGACGAGGAGGCCATCCTCACCGTCTGCGAGAACCTCGGCCTGCAGGAGGTGGCGGTGATGACCGAGGACGACGCCGACGTGGCCGACTACACGCACGACACCGAGGTGGAGTGGGAGCGCGTCACACTCCCCGACGCGGTGCTGGAGATTCGGGACGCGATCAACGAGGTGATCACGGAGCGTCTGGAGACGCTGAAGGAACTCGGCGTGACGAACACGACGAGTCCGGACCTCTCACAGCGCGACCTGAACCAGATGCGCGGGCAGTTACAGGACCTCATCGACGCCGACCAGTCGGAGGGGTACGAGGGGATGTCGGTCCACGCCGAAGTGATGAAGCTTCGGCGCGCGGTCGAACTCGCGGAGACGCAGTCGGTGGAGTCGCTGCGGCGGTACTTCGAACGCCAGCGCAACGCCGCGCGCGCCTCGGGGGCGTCGAAGGCGAGTCAGCGCCTCGTCGCCGAACCGAAGGTTCGGGAGGCGATGCGGAAGGCGACAGAGTTCGACGACCTCCACCCCAAGTTCCGGCAGACGCGGGTGTTGCTGGCCCAGACCCTCGGCATCGGCGGTGGCGAACGCGTCATCGTCTTCACCGAGTCCCGCGACACGGCGGAGGCGCTCACCGACTTCCTGAGCGAGAGCTTCGACGTGCGGCGGTTCGTCGGGCAGGGCGACAAGGAGGGGTCGGACGGCATGACACAGAAAGAGCAGGGCGAGACGCTCGACGCCTTCCGGGCGGGCGAGTTCGAAGTGCTCGTCTCCACCTCCGTCGCCGAGGAGGGACTGGACGTGCCCGAAGTCGACCTGGTGCTCTTCTACGAACCCGTGCCGACGGCGATTCGCTCCATCCAGCGGAAGGGGCGGACGGGACGGCAGGACGAGGGGCGCGTGGTCGTGCTGATGGCCGAGGACACCCGCGACGAGGCGTTCTTCTGGATATCCCGGCGCCGCGAACAGGAGATGGAGGACGAACTCGCGTCGCTGAAAAGTGCCGCTGACGAGATGGAAGCGGAACTCGACGACTCCCAGACGGCGCTGGACGCGTTCGACGCCGACGATAGCGACGCGGACGACCACGGCCTCGAAGAGTTCGGCGCGGACGACGCGGACGGAACAGAGACGGGAGACGACGAGACAGAAGAGGACACCGAGGCGACCGATGTCGAGGAAAGCGTCGTCGCCACCGCCGGCACCGACGACGACACGGTCGAACTCGTCGTCGACCAGCGAGAACTCGACTCGACCATCGCCCGCGACCTCTCGAAACGAGAGGGAGTCGAAACGCGGCTGGAGACGCTGGAAGTCGGCGACTACGTCCTCTCGGACCGGGTAGCTGTGGAACGAAAATCGGTGTCTGACTTCCTCGACACGCTCACCGGCGGCGACCGCTCCCTGTTCGAGCAGGTGGGCGACATGGCGCGTCACTACGCCCGCCCGGTGGTCGTCCTCGAAGGCGAGGGCCTCTACGAGGAGCGCAACGTCCACCCGGACGCCATCCGTGGCGCGCTGGCGTCGCTCTCGGTCGATTTCGGCGTGAGCGTGATACAGACGGCCGACGAGGGAGACACCGCCGACATGCTGGCGGTCATCGCCAAGCGCGAGCAGACGACCCGCAACCGCACGGTGAGCGTCCACGGCGAGAAGAGCGCGAAGACGCTGGCCGAACAGCAGGAGTACGTCGTCGGCGCCATCGCGGACATCGGGCCGGTGACGGCGCGGTCGCTACTCGACCACTTCGGGAGCGTCGAGGGCGTGATGACGGCGCGAGAAGAGGATTTACTGGAGGTGGACGGCGTCGGCGAGGTCACCGCCGACCGGATTCGGTCGGTCGTCGGGAGCGACTACACGGGCGCCGGCGATTAGTCGAGCGCCGCGAGCGTCTCCGCCGCCTCGCGGGCGGCGGCGAGGAGTTCCTTCGCGCGCCGGGGGTCGTCCGTCTCCTCGGCTGCCTGCGCGTACTTCACGAGCGTCCGCGAGAGCGACGCCCGAGCGGTCGCTCGCGGGTCGCCGCCGGCCTCGGTGCGCGGAGCGGGGCGGTCCGCGACGGGGGCGGCGTCAGTGGAGGCGTCGCCACCGCTCGGCGATTCGCGGGCGGTGTTCGGCGTCGGCGTCGCGGGGGCGTCACGCGCCGGTTCGGTAGCGGCGGGCGACGGCTCGGCGTCCGACGAGTCCTCGGCGGAAGCGGCCTCGGCGTCGGTGGCGGCCTGTTCACCGCCGGCGGCCTGACACGTCGGGCAGAAGGTCTGCCCGTCGTGGCGAAAGAGGGGGTCGCCGCAGGTGTCGCAGTGGCTGTTGGTCATCGTCGCCCCCTTCAAGAGCAGTTCGCTCATGCGCTGGGTGGCCTCGCGTTCCTCCTGATTCTCCTCGTACTTCTCCCGGAGTCGCTCACGCTCGGCCTCCTCGTCGAACCCGCTCATGGAGACGAACAGGCGGGCGACGTCGAAAAACCTCACGACATTTCGACACGAGTCGAACGGCTGCGTGCCGACTGCGGGCCGAATTCGGGGCATCCGAAGCGTTTAATCGGAATCCGACGCCACCGATAGACGATATGACGAAAGTGAGTGTCATCGGCGCGGCGGGGAACGTCGGGGCCGCGGCAGGCTACAACATCGCCCTCCGGGACATCGCGGACGAAGTCGTCTTCGTGGACATCCCGGATATGGAGTCGGAAACCGTCGGCCAAGCCGCCGACACGAATCACGGCATCGCCTACGACTCGAACACGGTCGTTCGACAGGGCGACTATTCGGCGACGGAGGGGTCGGACGTCGTCGTCATCACGGCGGGCATTCCCCGCAAACCGGGCCAGACGCGAATCGACCTCGCGGGCGACAACACTCCCATCATGGAGGACATCAGCTCGTCGCTCGCGGAGTACAACGACGACTTCGTGTCCATCACCACCTCGAACCCGGTCGACCTGCTCAACCGCCACCTCTACGAGGCGGGTGACCGCGACCGACACTCGGTCATCGGCTTCGGCGGCCGCCTCGACTCCGCGCGCTTCCGCTACGTCCTCTCGGAGCGCTTCGACGCGCCAGTCCAGAACGTCGAGGCGACTATCCTCGGCGAACACGGCGACGCGCAGGTCCCCGCGTTCTCGAAGGTACGCGTCGACGGCCGCGACCCCGAGTTCGACGCCGACGAACGCGAGGAGATTCTCGGCAACCTGCAGGAGTCCGCGATGGACGTCATCGAGCGCAAGGGGTCGACCGAGTGGGGTCCGGCGACGGGGGTCGGCCACATGGTCGAGGCCGTCATCCGCGACACGGGCGAGGTGCTTCCCGGGAGCGTCGTCCTCGACGGCGAGTACGGCTACGAAGACACCGCGTTCGGCGTCCCCGTCAAACTCGGGTCCAACGGCGTCGAGGAAGTCGTGGAGTGGGACCTCGACGACTACGAGGCGGACCTGATGGACGACGCCGCGGAGAAGCTTCGCGACCAGTACGACGAAATCGCCTGACCGACGCCCGACGTTTATCACCGATAGCGCGGCCATCCGCCCCGTGACCTGACGACTGGTCGCGGGGCGCTTGCGAACGCGTGGCGCCACGCCCCGCGACGACGCCGTGGCGCCACCTGTTCGCACTCACAGTCGCCCGGCCAGTTCCGCTGCCGTCTTTTCGCCGACACCCTCCACGTCCAGCAGGTCGGCCCGCGACGCTGCGCGCACGTTCTCGACGCTCCCGAACCGCCGGAGGAGTCGCCGGCGCGTCTCGGGGCCGACACCCGGCACGTCGTCGAGGGCTGTCGACACCTCGTCGCGGACGCTGCTGTGATACTGGACGGCGAAGCGATGGGCCTCGTCGCGGACCCGCTGGAGGAGGTGGAGGTAAGAGGCGTCGGCGGGCCAGTCGTGAACGCCGTCTGGCGTGACGACTCGCTCTTCGGCCTTGGCGAGTGCCACGGCGGGCACGTCCCACCCGGTTTCGGCGAGGGCGTCCCGAGCGGCGGCGAGTTGGCCGTCGCCGCCGTCGATGAGGAGGAGGTCCGGGTCGGGTCGGTCGTCCCGGCCCTCGACGGCGCGCTCCGCTCGCCAGCGCACGAGCGTTCGCATGTTCGCGTAGTCGTCGTTGCGCTCGGCGAGTTTCTTCCGGCGGTATGCAGACTTCTCGGCGCTCCCGTCGACGAAGCAGACGTTACTGCCAACCACGTCCGTGCCCCCAGTGTGGCTCACGTCGAACCCCTCGATTCGCTCGACGGTATCGAGACGGAGTTCGTCGGCGAGGCGGGCGCTCGCGTCGTCGGAGCCCGTTCGCTTGCGGGCGTTCTTCAGCGCGAGGTCGACGAGTTTCGCCTCGCGACCGGCGCCCGGGACGCGGACGGCGACGCCCTCGGCTTCCAGCCACGCGCGCACGTCTGGGTCGGCGGGCTGTTCGGAGCACAGCACGGCGTCGGGGAGTTCGCGGTCGGCGTAATACTGGGGGATGAAGGCCGCGAGGAGGGCGCCCACGCGGTCCTCGCCGTCGGGGGCGTCGAGTCGGTGTCGCGAGCGGTCGACGAGTTGGCCGCGTTCGCTGTGGAGGCGGGCGACGGTCGCCCGGTCGCCCTCGATGGCGGCACCGAGCACGTCGACCGTCCGCTCGTCGCCGGGCGTCGAGACGGCGTCGCCACCCGACCCGTGGAACGATTCGACGGTTTCGAGTCGGTCCCGGAGGTTGGCGGCGCGTTCGAAAGACTGCGCTTGGGCGGCGGCCTCCATCTCCCGCCGGAGGGGGTCGGCGACGACGCCCGTCTCGCCCTCGAAAAAGCGGGTGGTGGCCTCCACGTCCTCGGCGTAGGCGTCGAGGTCGATTTCGCCGGTGCAGGGCGCGCTACAGAGCCCCATCTCGTAGTCGAGACACGGGCGGTCCCGGCCCTGGTACTTGTGGTCGGAACAGCCACGGAGGCCGTACGTCTCCCGGAGCGCCTTCACCACCGTCTCGACGCGGCCCTTGTCGGTGAAGGGGCCGAAGACGGTGGCGCCCTCGGCGGGGTCGCGCGTCACCTCGATGCGCGGAGCCGGGTGGTCGGTGAGTTGGACGAGCGGGTAGGACTTGTCGTCCTTGAGGCGGACATTGTACCGCGGCTGGTGGCGCTTGATGAGGTTGGCTTCGAGCAAGAGCGCCTGCGTCTCGGTGTCGGTGACGGCGATGTCGATTCGGTCGGCGCGGGTGACCATCTGCCGGATGCGGTCGCTCCGCGGGTCGGCGTAGGAGCGCACCCGGTCGCGAAGGTCGACTGCCTTGCCGACGTAGCGGACGCTCTCGTCCTCGTAGAAGAGATACACGCCGGGTTCCCGCGGCAACTCGGCTGCCCGCGACCGTACCGCCGTCGCGTCCATCGTCGTGTGGTAGCCGCCGAACGCCAATGAGCCTGACGCGTCGAGACGTTCACGTGACGGAGCACCAGAGATAACCACGACGGTGACGAGAGTCGACCATGGCCGAGACGGAGCGACTGTGGCTGGTCGAGCGCACCTACGACGACAAGGGACTCATCTCGCTCGCGTACGCGACGACCGACGGGACGTTGGCCCGGCGGATGGAGCGAGCGCCCATCGCCGTCGAGCGGTCGGGTGGCGTAACTGCGGCGGTCGAGGCAGAGCGCGACGAACTCACGGCGGTCGAAGACGAGGACCGGCGCGAACGCTACGCACACGAGGCGACGCGGATGGCCGAGCGCCACGACCCGGACGAGCGCGTGTAAGATACCTAAACCCTTTAACAGAGACTGGCCCAAGGCATGGGCATGGCCGCAATCGAACTCGACGGCGTGACCAAGCAGTTCGGTGACGTCACGGCCGTCTCCGACCTCGACCTCACGGTCCCCGAGGGCGAGGTGTTCGGGTTCCTCGGGCCGAACGGTGCGGGAAAGTCGACGACGATCAACATGTTGCTCGATTTCGTCCGCCCGACAGCCGGCGAGGTGCGCGTCCTCGGTCTGGACGCCAAACGCGAGAGCGTCGCCGTCCGCCGGCGGACGGGCGTCCTCCCCGAAGGCTACGACGTGTATCACCGCCTCACGGGGCGCAAACACGTCGAATTCGCCATGCGCTCGAAGGAAGTCGACGGCGACGTGGACGCGATTTTGGAGCGCGTCGGCATCGCCGACGCCGCCGACCGCAAGGCCGGTGGCTACTCGAAAGGGATGCGCCAGCGCCTGACGCTCGGGATGGCGCTCGTCGGCGACCCGGATCTGCTGGTTCTCGACGAGCCCTCCTCCGGTCTCGACCCGGGCGGCGCTCGTGAGATGCGCGAAATCGTGCGGGCAGAGGCGGACCGCGGTGCGACCGTCTTCTTCTCCAGTCACGTCCTCGGACAGGTCGAATCGGTGTGTGACCGCGTCGGCATCATGCGCGAGGGCGAGCTCGTCGCCGAGGACAGCATCGAGGGCCTCCGCGACGCCGTGGAGGGCGGCGAGACGCTGGTCATCACCGTCGACGCCGCGAGCGAGGAGAACCTCGACGCGGTGCGCGCACTCGACGGCGTGACCGACGCGACGACGGACGGCGGCACGGTGACGGTCACCTGCGACCCGGACGCGAAGACGGCAGTCATCGGCGCCCTCGAAGACGCGGGCGTGAGCGTCAAGGACTTCCAGACAGAGGAGACGTCGCTCGAAGACCTGTTTATCGCCTACACGGAAGGGGAGGTGTCAGCATGACGTGGCAGGCCGTCGCGCGCAAGGACTTCGAGGACGCTGTCCGGTCGCGGTGGGTGCTCGGCCTGTCGGTGCTGTTCGTCCTGCTGGTGTCGCTGGCGGCGTATCTGGCGCGGCCGGCGCCGGGACAGACCATCAGCTCGAATCAAATTCTCAACTCGCGGCTCATCCGTGACGCGCTGGTGACGACGCTGATCCCCCTGATCGCGTTGGTCGTCGCCTACAACGCCGTCATCGGCGAGCGGGAATCGGGGTCGCTGAAGCTCCTGCTCTCGCTTCCCCACTCCCGGGCAGACGTGGTGTTCGGGAAGGTCATCGGCCGTTCGGGCGCCATCGCCGCACCCGTCTGTGCCGGCTTCCTGCTCCCCGCGCTCATCTTCGTCATCGTCCCCGCGGTGAACTTCGACGTGGCGTCGTATCTCGGCTACACGGCGCTGACGGCGATACTGGGCGTCGCCTTCGTCGCCATCGCCGTCGGCTTCTCGACGGCCGCGTCGTCGAGTCGGCGCGCGGTGGGGGGCGCCATCGGCACCTACTTCCTGTTCGTGCCGCTGTGGGGCGCCGTTCAACTCCCGCTCCAGCTCTATCTGGGGATGAGCGGCTCACCGTCGTGGCTCCCGCTGACCGGTCAGCAGGTGCTTCGGATGCTTCGATTGCTCAATCCCACGGGCTCGTTCAAAATCGTCTCGAACGCGTTCCTCCAGGGTGCGCTGTACACGCAGGGGAACGTGAGCATGCAGGTGTCGGCGACGCTCATGCTCCTCGTGTGGATTCTCGTCCCGCCGCTGCTGGGACTGCTGTGGTTCCAGGAAGCCGACCTATAGGTCGGCGACGTCTTCGATAGCGTCGGTCAGGGTGCGGATGCTCTCGACGGTGTGTTCGCCCATGTGACCGATTCGGAACGTTTCCTCGCCGATATCGCCGTAGCCGTTCGAGAAGACCATGTCGTAGCGCTCGGACACCTCCTCGATGGTGGCGGCGACGTCGATGTCCTGCGTGTTCTCGATGCAGCTCACGGTCTGGGACTCGTAGCCCGCCTCGGGATAGAGGTCGAAGTGCTCGCGTGCCCACTCGCGGGTGTACTCGGCCATCTCGCGGTGGCGACGGGCGCGGGCCGCGTGCCCCTCGTCGAGCATGTGCTTCATCTGCTGGCGGTAGGCGAGCATGATGGGGATAGCGGGCGTGGAGTGGGTCTGGCCCTTCCGGTCGTAGTAGTCGAGGGCGCGCTGGAAGCCGCCGTACCACGAGGCGGAGTCCTTCTCGAGTTCGCGCTCGTAGGCGTCGTCGCTGACGACGCAGACAGCGAGTCCGGGGGGCATGGCGAAGGCCTTCTGGGTCGATGCGAAGATGACGTCGATGCCGTGGGCGTCGATATCGACATGGTCGCCGCCGAGTGCGGAGACAGCGTCGACGACGAAGTAGGTGTCCGGATACTCGGCGACCACGTCGCCGACTTCCTCGATGGGGTTGCGGACGCCGGTCGAACTCTCGTTCATGACGCAGGCAACCACGTCGTAGTCGGTGTCGCTGGTCTCCAGAGCCTCGCGAACGTCTTCGGGTTTGACCGCCTGCCCCCACTCGTATTCGAGGCGGTCGACGGACTTGCCGAGTCGCTCGGCGACGTTGGCGTGGCGTTCGCTAAAACTGCCACAGGTCGGCACGAGGATGTTCTCGTCGACGAGATTGAGCGTCGACGCCTCCCAGAACTCCGTGCCGGACGCGGTGAGAATCATGACCTCGTTGTCGGTGCCGAGGAAGTCCTTCGTGTCCTCGACGATGGTCGTGTAGAGGTCGGTCATGCGGTCCATCCGGTGACCGAACATCGGCTGAGCCATCGACTCGATGACGTCCTCGCGCACCTCGGTCGGTCCGGGGATGTACAGGGTCTTGTCGGGGTAGTCGCCCGAGTATTCGCGCTCGTGCGTCATTCGTGCGAAGGGAGGCGGACGAGCGGCAAGGCGTTTATGATGGAGTGCGTAACTGTTGGTTATAAGTTATTAGAGAAATATGCGCTACACACATGACTGATGGCTTTCACACCCGGAGCCTCCACGCTGGGCAGGAGCCAGACCCGGCGACGGGTGCGCGAGCGCCGCCAATCTACCAAACGACATCGTACGTCTTCGACGACGCCGAAGACGCGGCCGAACGCTTCCGCCTCGACGTCGAGGACAACATCTACTCGCGGTTCTCGAACCCGACGGTCCGGACCCTCGAACGCCGACTCGCGTCGCTGTCGGGCGGTACCGACGCCGTCGCCACGGCGTCAGGGATGGCCGCCCTCGACGCGGGGACAAGCATGCTCGCCGCCGCCGGCGACAACGTCGTCGCCTCCGCGGACATGTACGGCGGGACGAGCACCTACTTCTCGAAGATGGCGTCGCGCCGGGGCATCGAGTTCCGGACCGTCGATACGCTGGACTACGACGCCTACGCCGAGGCCATCGACGAGGACACCGCATTCGTCCACGTCGAGTCCATCGCCAACCCGTCGCTGATGACGCCGGATTTCGAGCGCATCGCCGGCATCGCCCACGACCACGCCGTCCCCCTCGTCGTCGACAACACCTTCGCCACCCCCTACCTGTGTCGCCCCATCGAACACGGGGCCGACGCCGTCTGGGAGTCGACGACGAAGTGGATTCACGGGTCGGGGACGACGCTCGGCGGCGTCTTCGTCGACGGCGGCACCTTCCCGTGGGACCACCCCGACGCGGACTACCCCGAACTCGCGGGCGAGAACCCGGCGTACGGCTTCGACTTCAGCGAGCGCTTCGGTGACCGAGCGCTCGCCGCCGCCGTCCGCTACCGGTCCCTGCGCAGTCTCGGCAGCGCCCAGTCGCCGTTCGACGCGTGGGCGACCCTACAGGGACTCGAAACCCTGCCGCTTCGGATGGACCGCCACTGCGAGAACGCGGAGCGAGTCGCGGCGTTCCTCAACGACCACGACGCGATTGGCTGGGTGAACTACCCCGGCCTCGACTCCCACGAGACCCACGACACGGCCGAGAAGTACCTCAACGGCTACGGTGGCATGGTCACCTTCGGCCTCGCCGACGGCTACGAAGCCGCGAAGGAGCTGTGTGAGACGGTGGAACTGGCGAGCTTCCTCGCCAACATCGGCGACGCGAAGACGCTCGTCATCCACCCCGCCTCCACCACGCACTCGCAGTTGAGCGAGGAGGAACAGCGCGCGGCCGGCGTCACGCCCGACATGATTCGACTCTCGGTCGGACTGGAGGACGCCGACGACATCATCGCCGACCTGGAACGAGGGCTATGACCTCCGTCGAGAGCGGCACGCGGAGTCTGGGCGCGTTCACCTTCGAGTGTGGCGAGTCCATCGACGACCTAGAGATTGCCTACGAGACGTACGGCGACTTCGAGGCCCACGCCGACGGCGGGAGCAACGCGGTCCTCATCTGTCACGCACTCACTGGAAGCCAGAACGTCGCGAGCGAGGGCGTCGCGGGCACGTCCGGACAGGCCCGAGCGTGGTGGAACGACATCGTCGGCCCGGGGAAGGCCATCGACACCACCGAGTACTACGTCGTCTGCGCCAACGTCCCCGGCTCCTGTTACGGGTCGTCGGGGCCGGCGTCGGAGAACCCGGAGACGGGCGACCCGTGGGGCACCGACTTCCCGCCCGTGACGGTGAGCGACTGGACGCGGGCCCAGCGACGCCTCCTCGACGAACTCGGCGTCGGGCGCCTGCACGCCGTCGTCGGCGGGAGCGCCGGCGGCATGAACGTCCTCGACTGGGCGGTCCAGTACCCCGACGACGTGGCGCGAATCGTCCCCGTCGCGGCGGCGGCGCGTCTCGACGCCCAGTGTCTCGCGCTGGACGCCATCGCCCGCCGCGCCATCACGAGCGACGACGACTGGCAGGGCGGCGACTACTACGGGTCCGAGCCACCGACCGACGGCCTCGCACTCGCCCGCCAGATTGGCCACGTGATGTACCTCTCGAAGACGTCGATGCAGGAGCGGTTCGGGCGGCGCGCGGCGGGCCGCGACGCCGTGCGTTCCTTCCCCGCCGACCGCGCCGCGGGCTACTTCCCGTACCGGGAGGTGGAGTCCTATCTCGACTACCAGGCGGAGAAGTTCGTCGACCGCTTCGACCCCAACTCGTACCTGTATCTCACGCGGGCGATGGACGACTACGACCTCAGCGAGGGGTACGAGAGCGACGCCGACGCTCTTGCGGCCTACGAGGGCGAAGCGCTCGTCATGTCCTTTACCGGCGACTGGCATTTCACGGTCGCGCAGTCGGAGTCGGTCGCCGAAGCGTGCCGGAGCGCGGACGTGCCGGTCGCCCACCACGTCGTCGAATCCGACCACGGCCACGACGCTTTCCTCGTCGAACCGGAGAAGGTGGGGCCGCCGCTCCGCGATTTCCTCGCGGCCGGACTGGAGGGTCGCGCCATCCACGACACCGCCGAAGCGGACGAAGAGACGGACAGCGACGACTTCGCGCCGGTCCACAACTCGCTGTTCGGCGGGTGAGGCGTCGCTAGGCAGGAGATTCGGCGCGAAAAGGATGGTCTCGAAAGAAGTGGCCGCTTAGTCGCTCGTGATGGAGGTAGCGGGCGCGTCGGCGTCGGCCGAGGGCGTGACCTGCGTCAGGTCGACCGTCTCCTCGGTGGTGTGCTCGGCAACCGAGCGGATGGAGGCGAAGCCCCAGTACTCGTCGGCGGACTGCGGCGTCTCGTCGACGACCAAGACGCGTTCGACGCCGTGGGTGCGCATCTCGTCGACGACTGTCTCGAGCGACGTCATCGGCGACACCGCGACCGGCGGCGACGACATGATTTCGGAGACCGACACGGGGTCGGTCGTCTCGGCGACCATCGCCACGAAGTCAGATTCGGTGACGACGCCCTCGACGCCGTCGTCCTCGACGACGAGGAGGGACACGTCGGAGTCGCGGAGGATGCGAGCGGCCTCGGTCGCGGAGGCGTCGGGCGAAACGGTGCGGCCGTAACCCGTGAGGGCCATCTCGGCTGCAAGGGATTGCATCATACTTCTATCGATTGGCGCCATCCATTTTAATCTCTGTATGTACGTGTAGTAGTACCTTTACTGACCTAATATGGGAATGGAAATCATGAAACAAAGATAAGGCAAGACACGCCAGCGAGGGACACGGACTCAGTCGCTGGCGGTCTTGACCGCGCCGCCCGCGGACGCGTCGATTCGCGTGGGCGACCCGTTCCACGACACCTCGATGGTGTCGTCGGCGAGGTGGGGGTCGACCGACTCCGTCGAGACGAAGCCCCAGTACTCGCCCTGGTCGACGACCAACACCTGCTTGACGCCGTACGTGCGCATCTCGTCGACGACTGTCTCGAGCGGCGTCGTCGGCGACACCGCGACCGGCGGGTCGGACATAAGTTCCGACACCGGCACCGGGTCAGTCGTCTCGGCGACCATCGCCACGAAGTCAGATTCGGTGACGACGCCCTCGACGCCGTCGTCCTCGACGACGAGCAACGGAACGTCGGGGTCCCGAAGTCGCTCTGCCGCCTCGTTCGCGGATGTCGTGGGTGATACCGTTTCGCCGTATCCCGTCAGCGCCGTTTCGACCGTTATCTCGAACATCGTGTGAGTACATCAACGATTCCGAGTACTTAACTCTCTGTATGCATGTCTTGATAATCCTAGTATTTCTAGATATACCTGATCCTAAATCGCGAATTAGTTTTTGTTATTTTCAATTTTTCGTCGATAGAGGCACGAATATTCATTTTGTTTCTTCGATGACGTTCGGCAGCGGTTTTAGGATGGAGGCGGTGCAATTGGGGGGGTATGGCAGACGACGACAGTCCCGGATTCTACACGCGAAGCCTCCACGCAGGACAGGACCCCGACCCCGCGACGGGTGCGCGGGCGCCGCCAATCTACCAGACCACCTCGTACGTCTTCGACGACGCCGAGGACGCGGCCCAGCAGTTCGCGTTGGAGAAGGAGGGCCACATCTACTCGCGGTTGATGAACCCCACCGTGGGCACGCTTCAGGAGCGACTGGCCTCGCTGGAGGGTGGCGTGGGCGCCGCGGCCACGTCGTCGGGGATGGCCGCATTCGACTTGGCGACGTTCCTCCTCGCCGAAGCGGGCGATAACATCGTCACCGCGTCGGCGCTCTACGGCGGGACGTACACCTACCTCACCCACACGGTGGAGCGCCGCGGCATCACGACGCGCTTTGTCGACACGCTGGATTACGAGGCCTACGAGGAGGCCATCGACGACGACACCGCCTACGTCCACCTCGAAACCATCGGGAACCCGGCGCTCGTGACGCCCGATATCGAGCGCATCGCTGACATCGCCCACGACCACGGCGTCCCGCTACTGGTCGACAACACCTTCGCCACTCCCTACCTCTGCCGGCCCCTCGAACACGGCGCGGACCTCGTGTGGAACTCGACGACGAAGTGGCTCCACGGCGCGGGGTCGACCGTCGGCGGGATTCTGGTCGACGGCGGCACCTTCCCGTGGGACGAGTACGCGGAGGACTACCCCGAGATTGCCGCGGACAATCCCGCGTACCACGGCATCAACTTCCACGAGACGTTCGCACCCGCGGGCTTCACCTACGCCGCCATCGCCCGCGGCCTGCGTGACCTGGGCAACACCCAGTCACCGTTCGACGCGTGGGTCACCACGCAGAAACTGGAGTCGTTCCCGATGCGGATGGAACGGCACTGCGAGAACGCCATGGTCGTCGCCGAGTATCTGGAGGACCATCCCGACGTGAGTTGGGTGAACTATCCCGGCTTGGAGTCCCACGAGACTCACGAGATGGCCAGCGAGTATCTGGAGGGTGGCTACGGCGGCATGATTACCTTCGGCCTCGAAGCCGGCTACGAGGCGGCGAAGGAGACGGCCAACAACCTCGAACTCGCCTCGATGCTCGCCAACGTCGGCGACGCGAAGACGCTCGTCATCCACCCCGCCTCGACCACGCACCAGCAGCTGACCGACGAAGAACAGGAGGCCGCGGGCGTCACGCCCGACATGATTCGGCTCTCGGTCGGACTCGAAGACGTCGAGGACATCGTCGCCGACTTAGAGCAGGCCATCGACGCCGCGACTTAGAGCAGGTCCCGTTCCTCGAACACCTCGCCGAGGCGGTCCATCGACGCGACCACCACGTCACAGGCGGGCCGGACGGCGGGTTTGGGGAGGAAGCCGACCGAGAGGCCGGCCACCTCCAGCATCGGGAGGTCGTTGGCACCGTCACCGATGGCGACGGTCCGCGAGAGGGGGACGTCCACCTCCTCGGCCAACGACTCAAGCGCCTCGTCTTTCGTCCCCTCAACCAGCGGTCCCTCCACCTCGCCAGTCAGTTTCCCGTCCGCCGCTGGGAGGCGGTTGGCGACGATGGTGTCGACGTATTCTTCGACCCCGGCACGCGTCAGCGCCGCCTCGACGCCGCGTTCGAAGCCGCCGGTGAGGATGGCGGTGTGGTGGCCGGCGTCGTGGAGGCGTCCGAGCACGTCGGCGGCGCCCGAGCGGAGGCGGACCTGTGCGAAGGCGTCGTCCGCCCGCGCGAGACTGAGGCCGTCAAGGAGGCCGGCGCGCTCCCGCAGGCTCTCGGCGTAACTTATCTCGTCGTTCATCGCCCGTTCGGTCACGTCGGCCATCCGGTCGGCGACGCCGCACTGCTCGCCGAGGAGGACCGTCATCTCGGAGTCCGAAAGCGTGCCGTCGAAGTCGAACGCGACGAGTCGCATACGTCATCGTCGCCGTCGGAGGATTTGAATCTCCCGCCGCGAGCCGGTTCTTGGAAACCCTTAACAGCCATCCGTCGTTCGATTCGAGTATGAAGGTACTCGTCACGGACCCGATAGCGGACGCGGGCCTCGACCGCCTGCGGGCGGCGGGCCACCAGGTCGAGACGGCCTACGACGTCGAGGGGGACGCCCTGCTCGACGCCGTTGCAGACGCCAACGCGCTCATCGTGCGGTCCGGGACGGACGTGACCGAGGCGGTGTTCGAGGCGGCGCCCGACCTCGTCATCGTCGGGCGGGCGGGCATCGGCGTCGACAACATCGACATCGACGCTGCGACCGACCACGGCGTCATCGTCGCCAACGCCCCCGAGGGGAACGTCCGGGCGGCGGCCGAGCACACGGTGGCGATGACCTTCGCCACCGCCCGCTCCATCCCGCAGGCCCACGCCCGCCTCCGCGCCGGCGAGTGGGCGAAAGGCGACTACCTCGGCACGGAAGTCAACGCCAAGACGCTGGGCGTCGTCGGCCTCGGCCGCGTCGGCCAAGAGGTGGCGAAACGCCTCGGGTCGCTCGGGATGGACCTCGTCGCCTACGACCCCTACATCGGCGAGGAGCGCGCCGACCAGCTCGGCGCCGAACTCGTCGAGTTCGAGGCGTGTCTGGAGCGCGCGGACTTCCTGACGGTCCACACCCCCCTGACGCCGGAGACGGAGGGAATGATCGCCGAGGACGAGCTCGCGTTGCTGGAGGGCGGCTATCTCGTCAACTGCGCGCGCGGTGGCGTCGTCGACGAGACGGCGCTCGCGGCGGCCGTCGAGGACGGCACCCTCGCCGGCGCCGCCGTCGACGTGTTCGCGGACGAACCCGTCGACCCGGACAACCCGCTGCTGTCGGTCGACGACATCGTCGTCACGCCCCACCTCGGCGCGTCGACGGAGGCCGCACAGGAACACGTCGCCACGAGCATCGCGGACCAGGTGGTCGCCGCCTTCGACGACGAACCCGTCGCGAACGCGCTCAACGCCCCCTCCATCGACGAGAGCGCGTTCCCCCGCGTCCAGCCGTACATCGACCTCGCGGAGACGGCGGGGAAAGTCGCCGCCCAGATGTTCGAGGGACGGATTTCTGAGGTCCGGGTGCGCTACGAGGGCGACATCGCGGAGGAAGACGTGGAGTTCGTCACCGCGAGCGCGCTCAAGGGCGTGTTCGAACCGCTGGAGTGGCAGGTCAACGCCGTCAACGCCCCGAAAATCGCCGAGGAGCGAGGTATCGAGGTGACGGAGGAGAAGACGCGACAGAGCGAGAACTTCCAGAGTCTCGTCACCGTCACCGTCGGCGACGGCACGGATTCGGTGCGCGTCTGCGGTACGCTCTTTACCGGAGACGACCCCCGAATCGTGCGCATCGACGGCTACCGAGTCGACGCCGTCCCGCACGGGCAGATGCTCGTCGTTCGCAACTACGACCGCCCGGGCGTCCTCGGCCTCATCGGGACAGTTCTCGGCGACAACGGCGTCAACATCGCGGGGATGTTCAACGGCCGCGAGACGCTGGGCGGCGAAGCGATGACGGTGTACAACCTCGACTCGCCGGTGCCGGAAGACGCCGCGGCGACGATTCGCGCCGACGAGCGAATCATCGACGTGAAACAGATTACGCTCGGCAACGACGACGACGAGTAGCCTACACGCCGAAGAAGCGAGCGACGCGGGCGAGGGCGCCGGCGTCGGCGGGGTCCGCGGGCGTCTCGTCTCGGGACGGCGCCTCGTCCCCGCCGCGCTCTTGGTCCAGTAACCGTTCGTACCGTTCGACGATGCGCTCGTTCTCGCGACGCTGTTGCTCGAGGGCGTCGCGGAGCGCCGCGTTCTCGCGTTCGAGTTCGACGACGCGCGTTTCGAGGTCGGTGTCGGCGCTCTGCGTGGGCCGGCGACCGGTCTCGGACTCCTCGCGGCCGCTGCTCACGGTGCCAGTCGGGAACCCGGTAGGTGCCATGCATGTGTCTAGTTGTCACACCATCAAAAAGTCTCGTCAGACGGTCGTCGGACGAAACGTATAGGGGCGCACGTCGCCGACAGTCGTCCATGAGCGACGACTTCGAGACAACAGTTCGTGACGCGTTCACCGACCGCTTCGGCGCCGACGAGGAGACGGCCGCGGCCGCCGCCGAGAAAGCCGCCGCCTACCGCAACGAGGAAGACGAGGACCTGACCGCCGAGGCGTTCCTCGACGCCGTCGAGGCGACGGACGACTACGATGGCTTCGCGCACCGCTACGACCTGGCCATCGGCGACCTGGCGGCCGAAAACGAGGACTGCACGGACTCGCGCGCCTACCGCCTCGCTGGCTTCGACGACTTGGCCGCCGACCCCGACATCGGCGCCTGAAAGAAACCGACCGCACGGGCACGGGGTAGCCCACTGTTTTTCGTCCCGTCACATCCCGTGGAGCCGCGCTACTCCGCGATGTGGTCGAGGATGGCCTCGGTGTCGTTCGGGACGCTCTCCGGTTTGTTGCCCGCAGCGAAGGCGGCGTCGGGGTCCTTGAGGAGGTGCCCCGTGGTGAGACAGACGACCTGTTCGTCGTCGTCGACGACGCCCTGTTCGCGGAGCTTTCGGAGGCCGGCGATTGAGGTTGCGGAAGCGGGTTCGACGCCCACGCCCTCGCTCGCGAGGGAGCGCTGGGCGTCGGTGATGGCCTCGTCGGTGACGGAGACGGCGGTGCCGCCGGTTTGTCGAATCCCCGGGAGCGCCTTCGGCGCGTTGACCGGGTTGCCGATGCGGATGGCGGTGGCGATGGTCTCCACGTCGGGCCAGCGACGCACCTCGTCGTTGCCCTCCTCGATTGCCTCGACCATCGGCGCGGCGCCCTCGGCCTGCACGCCCGTGAGCTTCGGCACGTCGTCGGCGTCGAGCGCGCCGCTCTGGACGAGTTCGCGGAAGCACTTGTAGAGCGCCGAGGTGTTGCCCGCGTTGCCCACGGGGAGGACGATGCGGTCCGGATACGTGCCGTGGTCGGCGTGGAACTCCTCTAAGATTTCGAGGCCGATGGTCTTCTGGCCCTCGAGGCGGAACGGGTTGAGCGAGTTGAGGAGGTACACCTCGCCGCGGGCGGCGAGGTCCTGCACGATGTCGAGACAGTCGTCGAAGTTGCCGTCGACTTCGAGGATGCGGGCGTCGTGAAGCGCCGCCTGCGCGATTTTGCCGGCGGCGACTTTCCCCGCAGGGAGCAAGACGAGCGTCGGCATGCCGCCACGGGCACCGTAAGCCGCGAGGGCGGCGCTCGTGTTCCCCGTGGACGCGCAGGCGAGGCGGTCGACGCCGAGTTCCTCCGCGACGCGGACGCCGACGGTCATGCCGCGGTCTTTGAAACTCCCGGTCGGGTTCATCCCCTCGTGTTTGACGCGGAGACGCTCGATGCCAATCTCCTCTTCGAGACGGGGGACGTGATGAAGCGGCGTGTCGCCTTCGGGGAGCGAGACGCCCATCTCGAAGGGGAGTGCGGCGGAATAGCGCCAGACGCCGCGACCCTCGAAGTCGTCGAAGGTGGGCGGGTCGTCGTACCGGACTTCGAGCAGTCCGTCGCAGTGGTCGCAGGTGTAGCGAATCGCCGAGAAGGGGGCGAACGTCTCACCGCACTCGATACACGCGAGCCAGACGCCGTCGTCGGCGACGGCCGGTGCCGAGGGAGTGTCCGCAGTCAGGTCGAGACTCATTAGCGGAGGGAGGGCCTACGGCGTGAAAAACGGGGGGGTTCCGCGTCACTCGGTACCGAAGTCGTCGATGGCGTCGTGGACGCGAACGACCCACGCGTCGAGGGTCTGGTGGAGCATCTCCTTGGCCTCGGGAAGCGGCGTCGCGGTGTACTGGTAGACGTAGCCGCCGGGGTCGAGTAGGCGGCGTTCGCGCTCGGCCAACCCCTTGTCGAGGAGCGTCGTCAGCGAGCGGTTGACGTTGCTCCGGTCGCGGTCGAGGGCGTCGGCGAGTTCGGCGACGGTACTGTCCGGCGCGTCGAGCAAGGCGAGATAGGCCCGACTCTCGTGGTCCTCGATACCGAAGACACAGCTGAGGACGTGCTGAAAGCTGGGTTCCTCGACACCGACGAGGTCCTCGATGTCAGGGGCGTCGGGGTCGGTCTCTGACATGCGTATCCGTTACCGCCGGGCGGGGTTAAACCCGCGGCTCGGCCGACCCCGACCCGACAGGTTAAACGCCGGGACGCGCCAAGGTTCGGTAGACGAAATGAACCCCGTGGACATCCCCGGCCTGCCGGCGGGCGTCCCCGACTTCCTCCGCGAGTCGGGCATCGAGGCGCTCTATCCGCCACAGGCCGAAGCGGTCGACGCCGGCGTCACCGAGGGCGAGAGCCTCGTCGCCAGCGTGCCGACCGCCAGCGGCAAGACGCTGATTTCGGAACTCGCCATGCTGTCGAGCGTCGAACGCGGCGGCAAGGCGCTCTACGTCGTCCCACTTCGCGCCCTCGCCAGCGAGAAGAAGGCCGAATTCGAGCGCTGGAACGAGTTCGGCATCGACGTGGGCATCTCCACCGGCAACTACGAGTCGAGCGAGGAGTGGCTGGCGTCCCGCGACATCGTCGTCGCGACCAGCGAGAAGGTGGACTCGCTGGTTCGCAACGGCGCGCCGTGGATAGAGGACCTCACCTGTGTCGTCGCCGACGAAGTCCACCTCGTCGACGACCCGAACCGCGGCCCGACGCTGGAGGTGACGCTCGCGAAACTCCGGCGCATCGCCGCCGACCTGCAGGTGGTCGCGCTCTCGGCCACCGTCGACAACGCCGACGAGGTGGCCGACTGGCTGGACGCCGAGTTGGTGAAATCGGACTGGCGCCCGGTCGACCTCCGGACCGGCGTCCACTACGGCGACGCCATCACCTTCGACGACGACAGCCAACGCGAGGTGCCGGTGGGGCGAGGCGAGCGACCGACCGCGGCGCTCGTGGACGACACCCTCGACGAAGACGGCTCCTCGCTCGTGTTCGTCAACTCGCGGCGGAACGCCGAGGCCGCGGCGCGCCGACTGAGCGACGTGACGGAGGCGCACCTGACCGACGACGAACGCGCCGAACTCGCGGACATCGCCGACGAGGTGGCGGCCGTCTCCGACACCGAGACGAGCGACGACCTCGCCGCAGTCGTACGAAAGGGGGCCGCGTTCCACCACGCCGGCCTCGCCGCCGACCACCGTTCGCTCGTCGAGGACGCGTTCCGCGACCGCCTGTTGAAGGCCATCTGCGCGACGCCGACGCTCGCCGCCGGCGTCAACACGCCGAGCCGACGGGTCATCGTCCGCGACTGGCGGCGCTACGACGGCGAGTTCGGGGGGATGAAACCGCTCGACACGCTCGAAGTCCACCAGATGTTCGGGCGCGCGGGGCGTCCCGGCCTCGACCCGTACGGCGAGGCCGTCCTCCTCGCGGACGACCACGACACGATGGACGAACTGTTCGACCGCTACGTCGAGGCCGACCCGGAGCCGGTCTCCTCGAAGCTGGCGCGCGAACCCGCGATGCGGACCCACCTGCTCGCGACGGTCGCCTCCGGGTTCGCCCGCACCCGCGAGGGCTTGCTCGAATTCCTCGACCGGACGCTGTACGCGACGCAAGCGAGCGACGACTCGGGGCAGCTGGCCTCGGTCGTCGATTCGACCATCGAGTATCTCGTCGCCAACGACTTCGTGGAGCGAGATGGCGAGACCATCACGGCAACCAACCTCGGTCACACCGTCTCGCGACTCTACCTCGACCCGATGAGCGCGGCGGAAATCGTCGACGGCCTCCAGGACGCCGACGACCCAACCCCCCTCGGCCTCTATCACCTCGTCTGCCGCACCCCGGACATGTACGAACTCTACCTGAAGTCGGGGGACCGCGAGACGTACACCGAACTCTGTTACGAACGCGAGACGGAGTTTCTCGGTCGTGTCCCCTCCGAGTTCGAGGACGTGCGCTTCGAGGAGTGGCTCTCGGCGCTGAAGACGGCGAAGTTGCTCGAAGACTGGACGCGCGAGGTGGACGAGGACCGCCTCACCGACCGCTACGGCGTCGGTCCCGGCGACATCCGGGGGAAAGTCGACACCGCGGAGTGGTTGCTCGGCGCGGCGGAGCGTCTGGCGACCGACCTTGACCTAGATTGCGTGGTCGCCGTCCGCGAGGCGAAAAAGCGCGTCGAGTACGGCGTCCGCGACGAACTCCTCGACTTGGCGGGGGTTCGCGGTATCGGCCGAAAGCGCGCTCGTCGGCTGTTCGAAGCAGGCGTGGAGAGCCGCGCGGACCTCCGAGAGGCAGAAAAGTCGACCGTCCTCGGGGCGCTCCGGGGGCGCGAGCGGACGGCCGAGCGAATCCTCGAAAACGCGGGGCGGCGCGACCCGTCGATGGACGACGTGGACGCGGACGGGGGCGTTGCGCCCGACGACGAGGCGGACGAGGCGACCGACGCCGACGCGCCAGCGGCGTCGGCGAGCGACCAGCAGGCCAGTCTGGGTGATTTCGAATGAGAGTCGTCGAGGGCGTCGCGGACATCGAGGACGTGGACGACTTCCTGTCGCGACTGGGGCAGGTCGCCGACGACCACGGCGTGACGATACAGGCGTTCGACGCCCGCTACGTCGTGGGGCGCGGACATTTGGAGCGCGCGGTCGAACTCGCGGACCGCGCCATCGCGCGCGGGGAGAACGTCGCCCGCGACCGCGGGGTCGAAATCATGCTGTACGCGGCGGGGCGTCGCCAAATCGACGACGCGCTGACGATGGGCGTCGGTGAGGGGCGGACGCCACTCGCCGTCGTCGTGAGCGGCGAGGGCGACGAGGACGCCGCGGCGGCGACCGTCGAGGGATGGCTCGACCCGGCGTCGACGCTCGACGACACCGACGCCGAGCGAGTGCGGGCGTTTTTCGACGTGACCGACGCGGAACTCGGCGTCACCGACGGTGACCTCGCCGACCTCGTGGCGGAACGCGTCGCGCTTCTGGATGTCGAAAAATGATGTGAAAATCGCCAGCGTCGGGGCTTACATATGCAGTGGTGGTGTAGCATCCGTAGATGACCTCGGACGACGCGGATAGCGAGGACGTACCGACGGACATGGAGATCGCGCAGGCGGCGGAGACGCGGCCCATCGAGGACGTAGCGGGCGACCTCGGCCTCGAACCGGACGACCTCGATCCGCAAGGGAACGGCATCGCGAAGATCGAACAGGACGCCATCCAGCGAACGCTCAGCGACGCCGACGAGGGGAAACTCATCCTCGTGACGGGGACGACGGCGACGCCCAAGGGCGCGGGGAAGACGGTCACGACCGTCGGCCTCGGGCAGGGACTCAACCACCTCGGCGAGCAGAGCGTCGTCGCGGTTCGCGAACCGTCGCTCGGGCCGGTGTTCGGCATCAAGGGCGGCGCCGCGGGCGGCGGCCACTCGCAGGTGCTCCCGATGGAGGACATCAACCTCCACTTCACGGGTGACCTCCATGCGCTGACGACGGCGCACAACCTCGTCTCGGCGACGCTCGACACCAAGGTCCACTACGGCAACGAACTCGACGTGGACGTGGACAACGTGAGTTGGAAGCGCGCGCTCGACATGAACGACCGGGCGCTCCGCGACGTAGTCGTGGGCCTCGGCGGCCAGACCAACGGCCCGCCGCGCGAGGAGGGCTTCCAGATCACCGCCGCCTCCGAAGTGATGGCGGTCCTCTGTCTCTCCGACTCGCTCGCAGACCTGAAAGAGCGCCTCGCGCGCATGATCGTCGCGTACGACCCGGACGGCAATCCGGTCACCGTCGACGACCTGGGCATCGAGGGTGCGATGGCGATGCTCCTCAAGGACGCACTCCGCCCCAACCTCGTCCAGACTATCGAGGGGTCGCCCGCGTTCGTCCACGGCGGTCCGTTCGCCAACATCGCCCACGGGACGAACTCCCTGCTCGCGGATAAACTCGGCCTCTCGCTCGGCGATTATCTGGTGACCGAAGCCGGCTTCGCCGCGGACCTCGGCTTCGAGAAGTTCGGCGATATTGTCTCGCGCCGTGGCGTCTCGCCCGATTCCGTCGTCCTGACGACGGCCGTTCGGTCGATGAAATACCACGGGCTGGACATGTGGCCGACCGACTACGAGAAGCTGAAAGAGCCGAACCCCGAGGCCGTCAGCGACGGGATGGTCAACCTCGACCACCACGCCGGCATCATCGAGAAGTTCAACGTCCCCTTCGTCGTCGCCATCAACCGCTTCCCGACGGACACGGACGCGGAGATTCAAGCGATTATCGACCACTGCGAAGAACAGGGATACCCGGTCGTCGTCAGCGAGGCGTTCGACAAGGGCGGCGAGGGTGCCGCGGAACTCGCGGAGACGGCAAAAGACCTCGCCGACAGCGACGAGGGCGGGTTCGAACCGCTCTACGACCTCGACGCGAGCCTGGAGGAGAAGATTCGAACCGTCGCGACGGAGGTGTACGGCGCCGAGGACGCCCACATCACCGATGACGCGCAGGACGACCTGGAGCGCCTCGAGGAACAGGGCTACGGCGACATGCCCGTCTGTCTCTCGAAGACCCAGCACTCGACGACAGACGACCCGACGCGGAAGGGCGCGCCGAAAGACGACTGGACGCTCACGGTTCGGGAGTGTTACCCGGACGCGGGCGCTGGCTTCGTCGTCGTCCTCACCGGCGACGTGCTGACGATGCCGGGCCTCCCCGCCGAACCCGCCGCGGAGGGGATGGACGTCGACGACGACGGTAATATCACCGGGCTGTTCTAACTCCCAGCCCACCGTCCGTCGATTACAGTCGTCTCGGCCCAGCGAAGACTGCGGCAGCGAATGAAAAACATTACCACGGGCGGATTCGAGTATTACCCCGTCCGCCGGTTAGTGGAGGCACCCCACACGTCGATTATCGTCGTGCCGGTGGACGATTAATCGCCGATTTCCGGGCCGTGGCTTCCCCCCCCTGCCATGGCCCACCCCCCTTTCGAGGTGGCACGTTCAAGAGCGTCGCGACCGTACCCCCGCGCGTGTCAGATACCGACCCAATCGTCACCTGTGAGCGGTGTGGACGCGAGTGGGAGCTCTCGTACGAACTCGACGAGTTGATGGCGGGGAATCGCGCCGTCGAACAGTTCGCTCTCGACCACGAACGCCACACGGGCCACTACCCCGACGACGTGTCGACGTGGCGCGCGACGTGTCGGAACTGCCCGGACGGCGTCGAGCGACTGTCGGAGAGCGCGGTGCGCCGGTGGGCGAAGACACACGCCCGCCACACGCGCCACGACGTGACGCTTCGCCACGCCGAGAGCGACGAGACGACGCTAATCGAGGGTTAACGCCGCGGGTCGCTCTCCCACCGGTAGTCGCAGGTCGAACACGCGGCGTGCTCCGTGTCGCGGCGTGTCTCGGGGTAGAAGGAGATATCGTCCATCCGCGAGCCACAGTCCGGACAGACCGCGGCGTCGGGCACGAGGACGCCCTTGAACGCCGTCTCGCAGGCCGGACAGGTCACTTGCTCGTCGGGGCCGGTGCCCTCGATGGTCGCCGAGCACTCCGGGCACGTGTAGCGTCGAGTGGGACCGTCCCCGCCGTATTCGACGTCGGGGTCGGCCCAGTCGAGGTCGGGGTCCGAATCGGCGTCGTCACCGACGCCGAACCACGCGAGCACGCGGCGGAACATACGTCCGGATACGGAGTCCACGACAAAACGATTCGGGAACGACCGACGGTTTTTCACGGCAGCCAGCGAGGTGTGGGTGTGTGATTCCGCTCGTTCACGACTTCGAGGGCGAAACGGTGCTTGTGTTCGGCGGCGGGAGCGTCGGCGCCCGGAAAGCCCGCCGGTTCGCCCGCGAGGCGCGCGTCGTCGTCGTCAGTCCGACCTTCGCGGACGCCGACTTCGGCGCGAGCGAGTTCGTCCGCGCGGCGCCGACGCCCGAAGACATCGAGGCGTGGGTCAACGCCGCGGACCCGATGCTCGTCGTCGCCGCCACGGACGACACGGCGCTCAACGCGGCCATCGAACGCGCCGCGACCGAGGCCGGGATTCTCGTCAACCGCGCCGACCAGAGCGGCGCGCGCGACCGGCGGAGCGTCGTCGTCCCCGCCACCGTCGAGGACGACCCCGTGAGCGTCGCCGTCACGACGGGCGGGTCCAGTCCGGCAGTGAGTCGCCACCTCCGCCGGGAACTGGAGTCCGTCGTCGCGGGCGCGGGCCTCGTCGCGACGGCGGTGAGTGAGGCACGGGAAGCCATGAAAGCCGAGGGCGTCGACCCCGAACGCCGCCGCGACGCGATTCGGGCCGCCGCCGAGGCAGAAGAGGTGTGGACGGCCGCGCAGACGGGCGACGAGGAGGCCGTCCGCGACGCCGTCGCGGCCGTCGTCGACGCCGAGCGCTGACTACCAGTCGACGCTCAGCGTGCCGTCGCCCTCGGGGTCGGGGGCGATTTCCTCGTCGGTCCGGCGGTCGATGACGTGGATGACGCCTTTTCCTTTCTTGGCGGGACAGATTTCCGCCGCGCGGACGTTGTGGTCGAGGTCGTCCTCGCCGACGTAGTACGTCTTCGGGCGGGCGAGCCCCGTCGAGAGGTCGAGGTCCCAGTTCGAAGAGACTTCGGCGCATTTCCCCGCTCCGAAGCACTTGTTCGCCTCGAAGATTATCTTGTAGGGCTTGTCCTCGACCGGCGGTGCATCGGAATCGCCGATGTCGCTCGGTCGGAGTACGTCGTCGCTCATGGACGAGAGTTGGGGCGGGCGAGTAAAAGGCGTGCGCTCAGCGCGTTCTCAGAACGACTGGAGGTCGTCGAGGACGGCGGCGGCGGAGCCGTCGTCGATGGCCGTCCGCGCGGCGTCGAGGCCGGCGTCAAGGGAGTCGGCGTCGCCGCCGGCGTAGATGCGGAACGCGGCGTTGAGCGCGACGGCGTCGCGCCAGTGGTCAGTCCGGTCGCCGTCGAGTACCTCGCGCGTGTAGCGCGCGCTGTCGGCGGCCACGCTGTCGACGTGGAGGTCCGCCTCCTCGAAGTCCATGCCGTACTCGGCCGTCTCGATTTCGAAGTCGTCGAAGGTGCCGTCGGCGGACCAGTCGGCGACCTTGGTGTAGCCGGGGCGGATGTCGTCGTACCCCTCCATCCCCTGGAACATGATGACGCGGTCAAGGTCGTGCGTCTCGCTCGCCTCGAACGTATCGACCACCTTCTTCGCGAAGGAGAGGTGGTAGAACGAGCCGAGGTGGACGCTCGCGCCGGCGGGGTTGGCGAGCGTCTCGACCGTGTTGACGAACGTTCGCACGCCCATCTGGTCGCGGCGGTCGAACAGGTCGGCGACGGCCGGGTTGAAGGCTGGCTGGTAGTAGAAGCCGAAGCCAGTCTCGTCGACCATCTCCGCGGAGTCCTGGGGCGTGAGTTCGGTCGCCACGTCGAGTTCGTCGAGGACGTGCTTGTACGCGTCCTGTTTCTGCGTGGGGACGCGGTCGCCCGAGTGGACGACGACGGGCGTGCCGGCCGCGGCGGCGACGACGCCGGCGGCGACGCCCAGGATTGCGGAGCGACCCTTGCCGTCGTAGTTGGCGCCGCAGTCGACGGGGTCGGCGTCGGGCGTGGCGTACTCCACCCGGTCACACATCTCGTCGGTGAAGGCGGCGAGTTCCTCGGCGGTGTTGTGCTTCCAGCGGTTAGCCAGCCAGAAGGCGCCCAGCGTCGTCGGGTCGGGGTCGTCGTCGAAGATGCGGCGCATGGCCTCGGCGGCCTGTTCGCGGGTCATGTCCTCCGCGGACTTGGTGCCGGAACCGACCACCTCGGTCATCAGGCGCTTGAGCGGCCACTCCTCGCTCATTGGCGATTCACCTCCACGACGCCCTCGGGGCTGGCGGAAACGGACACGTCCGCCAGCGCGTCGGACCCGCCGAGACAGTGCGCGACCGTCTCGCGGACGCCGACGACTCGTCCGACGACGGTGACGGCGGGCGGGTCGACGCTCGCTTCGTCCGCTCGCTCGACGATTGTGTCGAGGGTGCCGGTGACGACGCGTTCGTCCGAGAGCGTCGCGCGTTCGACCATCGCGACGGGCGTGTCGGCGGCGACGCCGTGTTCGCTGAGGGCGTCGACGTTGTCCGGAAGTCGACCCACGCCCATCAGGATGACGAGCGTTCCGCCGGCGGTGACGAGGTCAGACAGCGCACCCCAGTCGAGGGCGCTGTCAGCCTTCGTGGGGTCTTCGTGACCCGTCACGACGGCGAGCGTCGAGGCGTGGTCGCGGTGGGTCGCGGGGATGCCCGCGACGCCCGGCGCGGCGATGGCGCTGGTGATGCCGGGGACGACTTCGAAGGCGACGCCGTGGTTGGCGAGGTGTTCGGCTTCCTCGCCCCCGCGGGCGAAGATGGTGGGGTCGCCACCCTTCAGGCGCACCACGTCGCGCCCGGCGCGGGCCTCCTGCACGAGGCGGTCGTTTATCTCTGCCTGCGGCGTGCGTTCGCCGTCGGCGCGCTTGCCGACGTTCTCGACGCGCGTGCCGTCAGGAATCGATTCGACGACGCCGTCGCCCACGAGCGAATCGTGGAGGACGACGTCGGCTTCGTCGAGCAAGCGCCGGGCCTTGACCGTCAGCAGGTCGGGGTCACCCGGGCCGGCGCCGACGAGGTAGACGGTTCCGGTGGTGGTCGTACTCATCAGTGGGTTGGTTCGGGAGCGTCGCGTGCCTGCCGGTAGCGGACCCGATAGCGGTTGGCCGGGTCGGTCAGGTCGCCCGGCGGCACGTCGGAATCGGGGTGGTCGGGAGCCTGTTCGTCTGTGGGTTCGTCCACGAGGACTTCGCGGGCCGCGGCCACGAGGAACGAACACGGTTCGCGACAGGGGAGCTCGCCCTCGCCGCGTTCGACGGGGAGCGAGTCGTCGTCGGACTCGTCCCAGTCGCGGCGCTTGGCGCAGTTTCCACACACCGCAGTCGTCACGTCGACCAGTTCCTCGCGAGAGAGGTTCGAGACTCGCTCGTAGATGCCGGTCTGACGGGCCGCCGTCTCGCGGTAGGGGACGGCCTCGGGGTCGTCGTGCCACGTCTCGACGGCGGCCGGGTAGACGGTCGATACGGCGCGCAGGAGACCGGACGCGTCGAGGTCGGTGAGCACCCACCCGGTCGGGAGCGATTGCTCGCCCGCGAAGGGTCGGTATCGGCCGTCGTCGTCGGTGCGGACGAACTCGCGGAAGCCGTCGGGGGCGCGCCGTTCGAGTGCCGCGCGTCCGGCGTCGCGGTCGGTGCGGTGTCGGAGCTCGTAGCCCGCGTCCGTGTGGCGAATCGAGAGGTCGCCCCACGCCCGAGTCGGCGCGTCGTCGACCCACGAGCGGAACGCCTCACCGGCGTCGGGGCGAACGGGCGTCTCCGTCTCGACGGTGTGGTCGATATCCGCCCCGGCATCGGCGGCGCGTTCGAGGAGTACCTCGGGCATGAGGGGGTCGGTGCCCACCGCCGAGGTGTACCAGATTCGCCGCCCGGACACCTCGCCGGGGACGGGGTAGCCGGAGCGGGGGTCGTCGGTGATGCCGAGGAGTTCCGGAATCTCGTCTTGGGTGTGAAAACCGTCGGCGATGAAGAGGGGGACGACGGCGATGTCGTCGGCGTCGAAGACATCCAGTACGTCGTCGACGTACGGCGCTTCGTCCATGAAGAGCGCGTCGACCTCCGCGAAGTCAGTCGTCTCGCGGAGCGCGTCGACGTGATTGTAGATGGCGTCGGCGCTGTTAGGGTTGCGCTCGGTGCCGTGGCCGATGACGGCGAGTGCCGTCTCGGACTCGTCCACGTCGTCGTCGAGATAGCGACGGGCGCGCGCCGCGACCACGTCGGTCATCTCCGGGTGGGTTCCGACGGGGTCGGTGTAGATGATTTCGGACTCGTGGTCGGTGCCGGCGGCGTCGGTGATGCCGAGGGCGAACTCCCGGGGGAGCACCTGGTCGACGAAGTAGCCCTCGCTCACGAACAGCGGGACGATGTAGGTTTCGTCGGCGTCGACAGTGCGGAGCACGTCCCGGAACGCGGGTGCCTCCTTCCAGAACGCTTCGCGAACTTGTGAAAAACAGCCCCGTTCCCGGATGGCATCGACGTGGGCGTACGTCGGCGTCGCCGAATCGGGGTTGCGGTGGGAGCCGTGCGCCGCGACGATCAGCGCCTGATCGGTCATTGGTCGGTGTCGTCTACGCGCTCTGCGGCCTTCTGTAGTTCGGTCGCGAAGGTGCGCGCCTCGTCGGCCGAGAGCGTCACGCGGTCGGCGTGGGCCGGCACGTTCTCGAGTTGGGTGTTGTCGAGTTCGAGTTCGAGGGTAATCTCCTCGGGGTCTTCGCGGGCCGTGCGCACGTTGAGCGTGGCGAAGGCCTCCTCCTCGAAGCCGTGCCCCTCGACGCTGGCGTCGAGGAGGTCGAACGTCGTGAAGGCGTTGACCTTCATCACGCGGTCGGCCATGTTAGTCGTCCGAGGGGAGGGATTCGCCCGTCCCGTCCGTCGGGGCGGGGGAGGCGTCCATCGACGTGTCCTCGGCGTAGGGGTACCACGTCATCTTCGTGTTGCCGAGGTACGGGTCCTCGTAGCTCGTCTCCTCGCCGTCGGCGAGGGCCGCGAGTTCGTCCTCGTCGCGAGCGGCGACGAAGTCACGGAAGGACTCCTCGGGACTCTCACGCTCTGCCTCGTAGGTTTCGAGCAGGTTGGCGATATAGCCCGGAATCTCGTCGGCCGGGATGCGCATCTTCACCCAGTCGGCGAACTGCGGGTTCTCGCCGAGGCCACCGCCGAGGCCGACGTCGAACGCCTCGACTGCGTCGCCGTCCTTGCGCGTCTTCATGCCGCGCAGGCTGATGTCGGCAATCTGGGGCTGGGCACACGAGGCGGTACAGCCCGAGAGGTGGATGTGGAAATCGTTGACGCCCTCGGGGACGGGCACGTTGTCTCGGAGCCAGCGCCCGTAGCGAACCATCCGATTTTTCGTCTCGACGATAGAGAGCGAGCAGTACTCGGTGCCCGTACAGGCGATAGAGCCGCGCATGAACGGGTGCGGGTCGGGCGAGTAGTCGTCGAGGAGGTCCTCGCCGAGGAAATTGTCCAGGTCCTCGTCGGCGATGTCGCCGACAATGACGTTCTGACGCTGGGTCAGACCGATCATCTCGGAGCCGTACTCGTCGGCAAGGTCGGCGAGTTCGATGACGTCGTCGGCGCCCATGCGCCCGACGAGGACGGAGAGACCGACGAAGTTCTGGCCGTCGCTCTGGTCGTGGACGCCCACGTAGTCGCCGGGGGCGTCCGAGCGGCCGGCGTTGTAGTCGTACTCGTCGCGCAGGTCCTCGCCCGCGGTGGGGAGTTCGTAGTCCACGTACTCCTCCTGCAGGACCGAGCGGAGCTTCTCGGGACCCCACTCGTCGACGAGGAACTTGATGCGGGCGTTGAAGCGGTCTTCGCGGTCACCGTAGTCACGGAAGAGTGCAGAGAGACCGCCAGCAATGTCGGCGGCGTTCTCGGGACGGCAGAAGACGTCGATATCGCGAGCGAAACGCGGCTCTTTGCGGGCGAGGCCGCCGCCGACGTGGACGTTGAAGCCGACGACTTCCTCGCCGTCGATTTCCTTGGTCGCAGGCTCGAAGGCGAGGTCGTTGATGTCACCCTGTCCGGAGCCGCGGCGGTCGCCGGTCATGGCGACCTTCCACTTCCGGGGCAGGTTGGCGTAGAGGTCGTTGCCCTTGAACGTCTCGTGGAGTTCCTGGACGATGGGCCAGACGTCGATGAGTTCGTCGGCGTCGCGCCCGGCGACGGGCGAGCCGACGATGTTGCGCCACGAGTCACCACACGCCTGCATCGTGGAGAGGCCGACCGATTCGAGTTCCTCCCAGATGTCGGCGATGTCCTCGACTTTGATCCAGTGGAGCTGAATCGACTGGCGAGTGGTGAAGTCGGCGTACGCCTCGCCGAACTCGGGGTTGTCGACGGGGCCGGTGGCGTATTTCTTCGCGACTTCGCCCACGGTTCGAAGCTGTTCGGGGGTCATGCGGCCCATCGGCGTCCCGATGCGCATCATGAAGTAGCTCTCCTGACCCTTCCGCTGGTGGTACAGTCCCCACCATTTGAACCGCTCGAACCAGGCGTCGTGTTCGTCCTCGGGGATGGCGTCCCAGCCTTCCTCGGCGAATCGGAGGAGGTGGTCACGTACCTCCATCCCGTAGGCTTCGTCTTTCCAGCGCTCGACCTTAGACGGCATAACTAGCTAGTGCAGGCCTGCACATATACGGTCCGGCACCTCGTCAACCTTCCCCGGCTCTCCGGATAGGTGGCAATATTTGTCGCTATGTACGAGCCGTCAGGGCGGCGTCGCCAGACGGGAGCGTCGACCGGGGACGTGAACGCTCTCGGGGACGACAGGCCGGAACTCGTCGGTCTCCGGATCGACGCGGCCGAGCGTCAGCCAGTCGGTGACGCCGCTCGCACCGCACTGGATGCACCGCCCGGCGACCCGCGCCTCGACGTCGGCGCCGTCGGGCGCGACTTCGACGAAGCCCTCGACGAGGAAGTCGGCGAGTCGGCAACGGCAGAAATCGTGGCGTGCGAGCCGCCAGAGGTCGCTCACGTTCACTTCGCGGGAGTCGTTGACGCTGACCCAGGCGCCGTCGTCGAGCTGGTGAACCGAGGTCGTCATGTCGCATGCTAAGGGGCCAGGGTCGGTAAGGCCGTCGACACGCGTCGTGTTTGCCGGTCGTCAGACGCGGTTTCGGGACCGAGAGCGAACGAATCGACAGACTGCGACCGATTCACCCGAATCTCCCCCGTCACGGATACCGGAAAGGAGCGCCTCCATGCGGGAGAACGGGTAGTGATTACGTGCGAAGACGGCCTTATACGGGGGAGACACGTATGGAATATCGATGACCGAGAAAAGCGAGACCGCGACTGCGTCGGCGCAGGTCGACGCCGAGCGAGACGACGACGCCGAAGAGCACAACCACCTCTCCGACGTCGAGGCTGGGGCTGGCTGCACGGAAATCTGGGAACATCTGAGCGAGACGCGCGACGGCGCAGATTGATAGTTTTCCTGAAGAATCAGACGTCGCGACCGTCGTCGTCGCGAGCGAGATAGTCGATGCGGAACGGTTCTTAGAGACGAAACGGGTTATCGGAGCGACGCGTAAATCGAACAGCTGTCGAGCGGTGCGCGGAACATCGTGACGGCGACGACCGGCAGCATCGCCGCGGCGGCCTGCCCGGCGGCGGCCGGACCGAGGAACTCCCCGGCAGCGGCGACGGCGGCGATGGTGACCACCATCGCAGTGCCGAGAGCGACGCGGGCGTCGCTTACCTGTCCTCCCGTCTCGGTTCCCCACTGATTCAGATCGGATACGGCGGCCATCGTTCTGCTAGCAAGTTATGGCTGTACCCCAATATATTTAACGAGGTAATCAACGACCATGATTAAAATGAATGATACTGAAGAATACTGCCGGTAAAGTAAATGAACGTTACTGATAAATAGGGAGTGAGTCGACGGGCGGGGACTGGCCGGTCAGGGGTCGAACTGCGCCATGTAGGTCGTGTGGAGGTAGTAGAACAGGAGCATCCCACCCACCCAGCTCAAAATCCCGTAGGCGATAAAGACGATGTCGGGCGGTTTGAGATAGAAGTAGAGGTAGGAGCCGACCAGGAGATAGGCGACGACGAAGACACCTAGAATGCGGATACCACGGGACGAGACCTGCTGTTTCGGATCGTTCATAATTGGAGAGCGCCGCGGTGGCTGACGTGTTCTCTCTGCGTCCCTCATGGTTAAAGACGAAAGTTCATGCAAAATATGCGCAGTGCGTCGCCACTATATGGGGTTGAGGTCAACGACCGGTATGATACGCGTAGGCGTCAACGGCTATGGTACCATCGGCAAGCGGGTTGCCGACGCAGTAAATTCGATGCCCGACATGGAGTTAGTCGGCATCGGGAAAGCCAGTCCGAACCACACGGCGGACGCGGCCGCGGACCGCGGCTACGACATCTACGTCCCCGACGGTCGGCACGACCGATGGGAGGACGTCGGCATGGACGTCGCGGGCGACATCCACGACCTCATCGACGCGAGCGACATCGTCGCCGACGCGACGCCGGCGGGGATGGGCGCGGAGTATCGCCCCATCTACGAGGAACACGACACGCCCGCCCTCTTCCAGGGTGGCGAGGGCGCGGACGTGGCGGACGCGAGCTTCACCGCCCGAGCCAACTACGACGAGGCGACGGACAAGGACTACGTCCGCATCGTCTCCTGTAACACGACAGGGCTGAACCGGATGTTCGCGCCCCTGCACGAGGAGTACGGCGTCGACCGCGCGAGCATCACGCTCGTTCGCTGCCGAGGCGAGCACGCGGTCACGTCTGCAGACCCCGTCACGCTTCCTTCACACCACGGCCCGGACGCGCTGGAAGTGATTCCGGATATGGGCCCGATTACGACGATGGGGATGAAGGTGCCGACGGTGCGTCACCACTTCCACGGCATCAACGTAGAACTCGGCGAGGACGTGAGCGCCGAAGAGGTCCGTGACCTGCTCGCGTCCCAGTCGCGCATCCACGTCATCGACGGCGACCTCGGCATCGACTCGGGGTGGGAACTCCAAGAGTTCGCCCTCGACCGCGGGCGCGACCGCATGAACCTCTACGAGAACCAGATCTTCGAGGACTCCATCACCGTCGAGCAGGGCAACCAGCTCCACCTCTTCCAGTCCATCCACCGCGAGAGCGACGTGGTGCCGGAGAACGTGGACGCCATCCGAGCGATGATGGGCGACGCCGACGCGGAGGAGAGCATCGAACTGACGAACGAAGTCATGGGCATTGGCGAGATTTAAATGGCGAACGAAAGCGCGGCAGTCGACGAGGAGCAGGAACCGGGCACAGAACTGACTACGGGCTATGGGTCGAGTCCCGGCGTTGCGACGGGGCCGGTCAAGATCATCGAGGACATCGAGGAAGCCGACCGCATCGACGAAGGCGACGTCATCGTCACCGAGATGACGGCGCCGGACATGGTGCCGGCGATGAAGCGCTCGGCGGGTATCATCACCGACGAGGGTGGGATGACCTCCCACGCGGCCATCGTCTCGCGCGAACTCGGCGTCCCCGCCATCGTCGGCTGTGGTGACGCGACGGACGCCCTCACGGACGGCCAGCGCATCACGCTCGACGGCGAGAAAGGGACTGTCGTCGTCGCGGAACCCGAGGACGACTCGACGGACGTCGAAGAAGCCGACATCGACGAGGACCGCGAGGTGCCGACCGGGTCCGCGCCGACGACGGCGACGGAGGTCAAAGTGAACGTCTCCATCCCGGACGCGGCCCAGCGCGCCGCCGACACCGGCGCCGACGGCGTCGGCCTGCTCCGCTTGGAGCACATCCTGCTCTCGACGAGCAAGACGCCGGAGAAGTACGTCGCCGACCACGGCGAGGAGGCCTTCGTCGAGGAGATTTCCGAGGAGATTCGGAAGGTGGCCGACGCGTTCTACCCGCGCCCGGTACGCGCCCGAACGCTCGACGCCCCGACTGACGAACTCGCGGAGCTCGAAGGCGGCGAGAACGAACCCCACGAGCACAACCCGATGCTCGGCTACCGCGGCATCCGACGGAGCCTCAAGGAGCCGGAGATGGTCAAGCTCGAACTGCGGGCGTTCAAGCGCCTCCACGACATGGGCTACGACAACGTCGAGGTCATGTTCCCGCTTCCCAACGACGCAGAGGACGTGCGTCGGGCGCGAGAGCTGATGGACGAAGTCGGCATCGACCGGGACAAACACGATTGGGGCGCGATGATCGAGACGCCGGCCAGCATCCGGTCCATCGACGAAATCATCGACGAGGGCATCGACTTCGTCGCCCTCGGCACCAACGACATTGTCCAGTTCATGCTGGCGGTCGACCGCAACAACGCGCAGGTCGCCGACCGCTTCGACGACTTCCACCCGACCATCCTCGAAGCGATGGCGGAGGTCATCGAGGCGTGTAACGAACACGACGTGGACACGACCATCACGGGGCAGTCCGGTTCCCACCCCGACATGGCGAAGTTCCTCGTCGAGAAGGGCATCAGTTCGCTCTCCTCGAACATCGACGCCGTGGACGAGGTGCGCCGCGTCGTCGCCCGCGCCGAGCGGAAACTCCTCCTCGACTCGGCCCGGAAGAACCTCGACGACGTCGAACCGAACCTCGACTGAATCGCGGTCCCGAAGTCGCGGCTTCGTTTTTTCGACGCAGGCGGTGTGACTTAGGAAGCGGCGCGTGTCGGTGACGCCGATGACCCTCGCCGATATCGTCCTGACCGACGTGGACTTCGTCGTCTCCGACCTGGGTTTCAATCACGCCAACATCATCGACTACTGTCGCGACGAGCGGTTCGAGACGACACAGGCGGGGCTCGACGACATGAACTGGGCGCTGCTGGCGAACTGGAACCGTCGCGTCGACGCCGAGGATACGGTCGTCTTCGTCGGCGACTTCGCGTGGTTCATGGAGGGTGCGGCGGCCCAGCGGAAAGTGGACAACCTGTGGGACACGCTCAACGGCGAGAAGGTGTTCGTCCGCGGCGACCACGACCACGTGTATCCGTCGTCGGCCGACCGAGTCGTCTACACCGCCGAGATTCGACACGGTGACCGAGCCTTCTTCGTGAGTCACTTCCCAGGCGATACGCCGTCGTCGCTTCCGGGCGGGGGAATGCCGGAGGCGTTCGCAGAGCGGATGCCGGAGAATCTCGCCGACCGGTGGAACGGCTGGCGCATCCACGGTCACCACCACAACAACTGGCCGGAGCACTATCCGCTGGCGAACCCGGGGCGACGGACGGTCAACTGTTCGGTCGAACTGACCGGCTACGAACCGCTGTCGATGGCGCAGGTGGAGCGACTGGCCGCCCGCGACGAGTGGCGAGCGATGCGCTGAGCGGCGGAATATCGAAGAAAAGCGCGGGGCGCGAACGAGGCCGGGCTTACAGCCCGAGCAGCGTCTGAATCGTCTCGAGAGAGCTGCGCGCTTCCCAGACACCAGAGATAATCATCACGATGCCGGCGAACAGCGCGAGACCGACTGCCCACTTGCGCGTCGGCGAGAGGGAGTCGATGTCGATGTCGAACGACATGTACATCACGGCGAGGTACATGAGCCCGACGGCCGGAGCGAACAGCGCCCCCGAGAGCGCGAACAGGATGAGCGGCGCTTCGAGGAAGAGGTTCAGCGAGAGCGGGATGACTGCGAACAGGACGATGGTCATCCGGAAGACGGTGTCACGGGTGATGGGGTACTTCTCGAAGAGGCCGTGGAGCGCGAAGGCGTCCTCCCAGAGCCGCGACATGCCGTACATCGGACCGATGAGCGTCGAGAACAGCGCGGCGACGGTGGTCAGCAGGAACAGCGTCGCGGACCACTGGCCGAACTGCGTCGTGAAGATGGCCGCCATCTCGGGGATGACGGTGAAGCCGCTGGGCTGGATGCCCTGAACGTGCAGGGTCGCGGCTGCGGCCGTCCACATGAAGAACGAGAAGACGGCGAGGATGGTCGAGGAGAGCATGTTCTGCCAGAGGACGATGTCGCCCCAGCCCTTGAGGTGGCTAATCTCCTCGTCGGTCAGGTCGTACTTGTCGATCTCAATGCCCTTGTCGAGCGGTTCGAACATCCCCATGACCTTGTCCTTCGCGAACCAGACGTAGGAGACGGTCGGACCGAAGCCGGCACCGATCCAGCCGAACATCGTGAGGACGAACGCCATGCCGCCGACGCCCAGCCCTTCAACGCGGCCGGGCATGGACGGGACGAGACCGGAGGCGAGGTTCGGCCCCCAGACGTTCATCGTCGAGAGCGAGACGAAAGCGATGAGGACCAGGAAGATCCACAGCAGCGACGTCGCGAGCTTCTCGATAAGGTTGTACGAGCGCATGCCGACGACCAGCAGGCCCGCGACGACGGTGATGAGCATCCACCACGTGTTCGAGATGGCGGGAACGAGTGAGTTGAACGCACCGGCTGTCTCACCCAAGTGGCCGGAGAGGCCGATGGCGTATATGAGCCCGCCGAGGAACACGTAGTAGAAAATCCACTTCAGCGCCCAGCTACGCTCGTAGAGAGCGTCGAGGAACGTGTCCCCGGTCATGACGCCGTAGCGGACGAGGTAGTACTGGCCGAAAATCTTCGTGAACGTAATCAGGGGGATGAGCCAGATGCCCTCCATCCCGAGGTACGCGCCCCCGAGGGGAACGCTCAGGACCTCACCGCCACCGATCTGTGAGGCGGTGAACACCCAGGCCGGCCCCATGTAGCTCAGGAACTCCTTCAGGTTCGACGGCGGTTCGGAGATGCGCGTCTCCGACGCAGTCTCGGTACTCACGCACCATCACCCCGTGAGTGCGTGCCTGGCTGGAGTTGGTTGATGCGCCCCGGCGTGCCGAGATAACTCGGCGACGAAGTGAGTCGTGCTGGTCTCTGCCGCATGTTCAAATTCATGAAAGACCGTAGGGACGGTATAAATGAGGAAAGGTGCACTTTTTGCATGATTTATCATGTATACCATGTTATTTAAGGACATTTAAGACGCTTAAATGTTCGAGAATCAGCAGACAGCGTCGGGGTATCGTTCTCAGCAATCTGTCACGAGAGAAACGCCGAGTAATGATGACGCGGTCGAAAGCGATTTAATTATTGTTAGGAATTATTGATAGCATGGTGATACTGACAGCCATTGACAGAGACCCCGGTTGCAAGGGCGTCGTGGAGACTGCCTACGACCTCGCGACGAGCATGGACATGCAGCTCGTGATTCTCCATGTCGTGCCGGAGGACGGGGACGAGGAAGCGGCCCGACAGCAGGTCGAAGACATCGTCACGTCGGTCATCGGGGACCTGGAGGGCGTCGACCTCCGAATCATGCCCGAGCAGACGCGCCGCGACCTGCCCACGGGACGGACGGCGAATCACATCCTGCAAGTGGCCGAGGAGCTCAACCCGGACTACATCGTCATCGGGTCGCGCAAGCGAACGGGACTCGGCAAGATTCTGCTCGGAAGCGTCTCGAAACTCATCCTGGCCAACGCGGACGTGCCAGTCGTGACGGTCGAACAGACGCGGAAGGGTAAGGACTGAGGCGACGCGTCAGAACTGTTCGGCGGTGTCGATGCCGACGACGACCCCCACTTCGTTGGTGGCGAACCGGTCGTCGGCACCGACCGTCGTCGTGAACAGGTTTCTCGCCTGCTCGGTGTGCGTGAGGCGGACGGCCGCGGCCAGCGACTGGTCGAAGTCGAAGTCGTCGATGAGGTCATCCCACATCGCTCGCTCGATTCGGTAGGCGCGCGTCCCGTCGACGGTGACGTAGTCGGCGGCCCGTTCGAACTGGCCGTGCCGGCCGAGTAACTCCGCGTTGACCGCCAGGAGTGCGTCGACGATGTCCGTCGAGTCGGGGTCGACGCCCGTGGCCACGCGCTCAACGACTGCGCCGGTAATCGGTGCCTCGCCCGTGTCGACCGTCACGTCACTCGGCATATAACATATATTATTATGCAAGATCCTTCGGTTTTTCGGGGGCGAACGTTCATGCGGTGGGCGGAGGTAGGCAGCGTATGGGGCGGTCGCACGACCAATGACAGACGTACGCGCCGACCACCTGAGTTACGAAATCGACGGCGAGCGCATTCTGGACGGGGTATCGCTCGACGTGGGGAGCGGGGAGACGATGGCCATCGTCGGTCCGTCCGGTGCGGGGAAGTCGTCGCTGCTCCGCCTGCTCAACCGCCTCGACGAACCGACGGGCGGTACTGTGCATCTCGACGGGACCGACTATCGGACTATCGACCCGCAGGAACTCCGGAAGCGCGTCGGACTGGTGCCACAGGACCCCGCGCTCCGGTCGGGGACCGTCCGCGAGAACGTCACCATCGGCCCGCGTCTCCGCGGGGAAACTGTGTCCGAGGAGCGACTGGCGAACCTGCTCGACGCCGTGGGCCTCGCGGGGTACGCCGACCGAACGACGAGCGACCTCTCGGGCGGCGAGGCACAGCGAGTCGCCATCGCCCGGACCGTCGTCAACGATCCCGAAGTAATCCTCTTGGACGAACCGACGGCGAGTCTGGACAGCGCCGCGGAAGCCGAGGTGGAACGCCTGCTCGACGACCTTCTCGCCTCCGGTGAGCGGACGGCCGTCCTCGTCACGCACGACGAGCGACAGGCGGAGCGACTGGCCGACCGCGTGGCACGGCTCGACGACGGCCGAATCGTCGACGTGGGGCGGCCGAAGGAGGTGATCGCGTGATGGCGCTGCTCGACCGACTGACCGACCCCGTCGTGGTTCGCGGGCTGTATCAGGTGGCGGCGGCGACAGTGCTCGCGGCCGTCGTCATCGGAATCTCCTCACTCCGTGACCTCGGGCTAGAGCGCGAACTCGGCGGGTCGTTCGTCCGGGGATTCGTCCAAGTCATCGCCATGGGCGCGCTCATCGGCGCGCTCTTCGCCATCCCGCTGGCCTACTCGGGACTCTTGCTCGCGGCGATGGTGTGTTACGCGGCGTGGGAGTCGCGCAAGCGCGGCGACGGCGTCCCTCACGCCTTCCGTATCTCGATACTCGCGCTGGGTCTCGGGTCGGCCGTCGTCATCGTCACGATGGTCGCGGCGGGCGCCATCGAGCGGACGGTCCGGAATCTCGTCCCCGTCGGTGGGATGATTATCGCCAACGCGATGAAGACCAACTCGCTGACGCTGGACCGCTTCCAGAGCGAGGTGGAGTCGAACCGCGAGGAAATCGAGGCCGTCCTCGCACTCGGCGTCCCGCCGGAGCGCGCCATCTCCGAGTTCGTCACCGAGTCCGTCCGCGCGTCGCTCATCCCCGTCGTCGACGCGATGCGGACCCTCGGGTTGGTGTACATCCCCGGCATGATGTCGGGGATGATTCTCGGCGGCGCGAACCCCATCTACGCCGCGGAGTACCAGTTTGTCATCATGGGGATGATATTCGCGGCGGGGGGGCTGACCAGCATGACGGCCAGCCTCCTCCTCGGGCGGGCGGCGTTCACCGACGCCGCGCAACTCCGCCGGTTCGAGTCGAGCGACCCGACGCTGCTCGGAACGCTCCGGTCGCTCCGTTAGGCGTCGCGGACCGCGTCGAGAATCGCGTCGTAGTCCGGTTCGTTCGTCGGGTCGTCGGCCACCCAGCTGAACGTGACGACGCCGTCGTCGTCGAGGACGTAGACGGCGCGGTTCGCGATGCCGTGCAGGCCGAGGTCCGGAATCGACATCTCGAGGTCGTAGGCGCGGATGGCGTCGCCCCCCATGTCGCTCACGAGGTCGAACTCCAGACCGTGTTCCTCGCGGAACGCGCCCTGCGAGAACGGCGAGTCGGCGCTGATGCCGAACACCGTCGCGCCCGCGTCCTCGAAGTCGCCGAGGTGGTTCTGGAGGGCGATCATCTCGTTTCGGCAGGGCGGGGTGAACGCCCCGGGGAAGAACGCGAGGACGACGGGGCCGTCACCGAGGTGGTCGTCGAGGTCGAACGATTCGTGCTCTGCCGTGCCGAGCGTCGCCGTGAACGTCGGTGCCGTGTCACCAGTCGAAACCATAGACGGACGAACGGTCGCCGCGGGAATAAAACCAACCACGAACCGTGTGGCATGGTAGCAGTATTCAATGCTGCCGGCACTCGGCGAGTGGAGCCGTCGTGACTTTGGCCGAGAATATTAGTACGAGGTGGCCTGTTGTAGGACAATGGGAGCGTTCGAAGAGTCGGGAGTCGCGACGAGCGAACTGGACGCGCTCGTTCGGGACACCGAGTTCTTCCGCTCGCTGGTCGAGAACGGCTCCGACGCAATCGTCACCATCGACGAGGAGAGCACGATTCGCTACGCCAACGAGTCGGTCGAGCGCGTCTTCGGCTATCAGCCAGAGGAACTCATCGGGGAGCAACTGACGAAGATCATGCCCGAGCGGTTGCACGACGCGCATCTGGAGGGAATCGAGCACTACGTCGAGACGGACGAGCGAGCGCTCGACTGGAACGACATCGAGCTCCCGGCGAAGCGTCGCGACGGCGAGGAGATACCGCTCTCGGTCACGTTCGAGGAGCACCGCTACGACGGCGAACGCGTCTTCTCGGGCATCATGCGCGACATCTCCGGCCGGGTCGAGCGCGAAGAGGAACTCGAACGGCAGAACGAACGGCTCGAGCGGTTCGCGAGCATCGTCTCCCACGACCTGCGCGAACCGCTCCAGACCGCGCAAGCGACGCTCGCGGTGGCACAGGCGGGCGACGAGGAAGCGCTCGACGAACTCGATTCGGTGTTCGACCGCATGGAAACGCTCATCGACGACGTGCTGACGCTGGCGAAACAGGGCGAGACCGTCGGCGAACCCGAACCCGTCGACCTCGGCGCCGTCGCATCGGACGCGTGGGAGACCACCGACACGGCGGGGGCGACGCTCGTCGTCGACGACGACCTACCAGCGGTGACGGCAGACCCAGAACGCCTCCGGACGCTGTTCGAGAATCTCTTCCGGAATAGCGTGGAGCATGGCTCCACGAACAATCGGTCACGGGCCGATGATAGCGTTGAACACGGTTCAACAGATAGCCGGACGGAGTCCGGCGATAGCGTGGAGCACGCCGGAGTCCCGGCCGACTCGCTGACGGTTCGTGTCGACTCGCTCGACGGGGGCCGCGGTTTCGCCGTCGCGGACGACGGGACTGGCTTCGACGGCGCCGAGACGGACCACCTGTTCGACCACGGCTACACCACGAGCCAGACGGGGACTGGCTTCGGCCTGAGCATCGTCGACGAAATCGCCCGCGCCCACGGGTGGACCGTCACCGCGACGACGGGCGACGACGGCGGGGCACGCTTCGAGATAGAAACCAATGACTGAGACAGACAGCCGCGAGGAGGGGACGGACAGTTCGAAGCCGAGCGCAGACGAAAGCGAGAAAGCGTCGGTGTTGATCGTCGACGACGAACCGCGCGTCTGCGAAGCGTTCGAGCTCTGGTTACAGGACGCGTATCAGGTCGTGACCGCGACGGGTGGGGAAGAGGCGCTGTCGAAGATGGACGACGATATCGACGTGGTGTTGCTCGACCGGCACATGCCGGGGCTGTCCGGCGACGAAGTCCTCTCGCGGATTCGCGAGGCGGGCTACGACTGCCGGATTGCGATGGTCACGGCCGTCGACCCCGACTTCGACATCGTCGATATGCCCTTCGACCACTACGTCTCGAAACCGGTGGACGGCGACACGCTACAACGGGTCGTCGACCGACTGCTACAGATCGAACGCTACGGGGACAAACTGTCCGACCTGTACGGTGTCAGCCAGAAACTCGGGACACTGGAAGCCGAGAAAACACGGTCCGAGTTGGCCGAGAGCGAGAAGTACACCGACCTCGTGGAGCGCCGCGACACGCTCCGGCGCGAAGTCGACGACATCGTGGCGTCGCTCGACCCCGACGAAATAAACAATCTGTTCGAGACGATGGCTGGCCCCGACGAGTGGACGGGTTAAGCCCGGTCGGGCAGAACCTGCTCGATTCGCTCGATTGCCGTCTCGATGGCGTCGGCGTCGGTGGCGTACGAGAACCGGAGGTAGTCGGCCGCTTCCTCGCCGAAATCGACACCTGGCGTGACCGCGACGCCGGCTTCCTCCAAGAGGAGATTCGCCACGTCGCGGGCGTCGCCCGGCAGATGGCTCACGTCCGCGAGCAGGTAATACGCGCCCTGTGGCGTGTAGCCGAGGTCCAAGCCCCAGTCAGCGACGGCATCGACCAACAGGTCGCGGCGCTCGCGGTACGTCTCCCGAATCTCGTCGAGTCGTGACGGCGGCGTTTCGAGTGCCGCGACGCCCGCGTCCTGCACGAAGTTGGGGGCACAGATGAGGAGGTTCTGCGCGAGGCGGTTGACCGCGTCGACGTATTCGGGCGGGACGACCATCCAGCCGAGACGCCAGCCAGTCATCGCGAACCGCTTCGAGAAGCCGTTGAGGACGATGGCATCGTCGGTGTATTCGAGCATCGTGTGCTCGGCGGCGTCGTAAGAGAGGCCGTGATACACCTCGTCGACGACGGGGGTTGCGTCCGCGTCGGTAGCCACGTCGGCGAGGCCCGCGAGCGTCTCGCCGTCCATCACCGCCCCTGTCGGGTTAGCGGGCGAGTTGAGCAACAGGGCCGCGGTGTCGGCGTCGACGGCGGCGTCGAAGTCGCTGACCCGTGGCTGGAAGCCGCGTTCCGGGCGGAGGGGAACGGTCCGAACGTGCCCGCTGACCGCCCGCACGAAGTTGGGGTAGCAGGCGTAGTGGGGGTCGGTGAGCACCACCTCGTCACCGGGGTCGAGGAGCGCGGCCATCGCGAGGAGGAGGGCGGGCGAGGTGCCGGGCGTGACGACGATTCGGTCGGGATCGATGTCGACGCCGTACTCGCGGTCGTAGTGGGCGGCGATGGCCCGCCGGAGTTCGGGCTTGCCGCGGGCGGCGGTGTAGTTCGTGTGGCCCGCGCGGAGCGACTCGACTGCCGTCTCGATGACACGCTCCGGCGGCGAGAAGTCCGGTTCGCCGACTTCGAGGTGAATCACGTCGTCGAGTTCGTTCGCCCGTTCGAGCACGTCCATCGCCATGAACGGGGTCACGTCGGCGGCACGCTGAGAGACCATCGGTGGCGCGATACGGGAGCGGAACGGGAATACGCACCGGTCGGCGAAAACGAGAGCCGCGGCCCGCAGGGTGCGTTACTCGAGGTCGAAGCGGTCGAGCGTCATCACCTTGTGCCACGCGTCGGCGAAGTCCTGCACGAACTGCTCTTCGTCGTCGTCGGCCGCGTAGACGTCCGCGTAGGCGCGGAGGCGGGCGTTCGAGCCGAAGATGAGGTCGAAGCGGGTGGCTTCCAACTCCTGCTCGCCGGTGTCACGGTCGTAGCCCTCGAAGACTTCCTCGTCCTCGTCGACCGGTTCCCACTCGTAGTCCATGTCGAGGAGGGTCTGGAAGAAGTCGTTCGTGAGCGTGCCGGGGTCGTCCGTGAAGACGCCGCGGTCGGTGTCCTCGTAAGTGGCACCGAGAGCGCGCATCCCGCCGACGAGGACCGTCAGCTCGGAGACCGACAGGTCCAGCAGGTCGGCCTTGTCGACCATCCGCTCTTCGAGGGTGTCGTAGAGGTCGTCGAAGTCGCCGTCGCCGAGGTAGTTGCGGAAGGCGTCGACTTTCGGCTCCAGCGGTTCGAAGGAGTCGGCGTCGGTCTGCTCGGCCGTGGCGTCCGTCCGACCCGGTTCGAAGGGCACGTCCACGTCGTAGCCGGCGTCGGCCGCCGCCTGTTCGACGGCGACGTTGCCACCGAGGACGATGAGGTCCGCGAGCGAGACGCGGACATCGTCATCACGGTCGTTGAACGCCGCCTGAATCTCCTCGTAGGTGTCGAGGACGGCGGCGAGCTCCTCGGGTTCGTTCGCCTCCCAGCTGCGCTGGGGTTCGAGGCGAATCCGCGCGCCGTTCGCGCCGCCGCGCTTGTCGCTGTCGCGGTACGTCGACGCGGACGCCCACGCGGTCTTGACGAGCTGCGTGCGGGTGAGGTCGGAGTCGAGAATCGCCTCTTCGAGTTCGGCCACCTCGTCGTCGCCGACGATATCGTAATCGGCGTCCGGGACGGGGTCCTGCCAGATGAACGTCTCGTCCGGAACCTCGGGGCCGAGGAAGCGCTCTCGCGGACCCATGTCGCGGTGGATGAGCTTGAACCACGCTCGGGCGAACGCCTGCTGGAACTCGTCGGGGTTCTCCTGGAAGCGCTCCAGAACCTCTCGGTAGTCGTCGTCGTGCTTGAGGGCCACGTCCGTCGTCAGCATCATCGGCTCCTCAGTCTCGTCGGGGGCGTGGGGAGCCGGCGCCGCCTCGATGTCGTCGCCGACCGGTTCCCACTGCCACGCACCGCCGGGACCCTTGACCGAGGTCCAGTCGTGTCCCAGCAGGTTGTCGATGTAGCCCATGTCCCACTGAATCGGGGAGGAGTTCCACGGCCCCTCGATACCGCTAGTGATGGCGTCGGGGCCCTTGCCCTCGCCGAAGTCGTTGTCCCAGCCGAGGCCCTGCTCCTCGATGGGCGCGGCCTCGGGTTCGGCGCCGACGTGCTCCTCGGGGTCGGACGCGCCGTGGACCTTCCCGAAGGTGTGGCCGCCGGCGATGAGCGCGACGGTTTCCTCGTCGTCCATCGCCATCCGGGAGAACTCCTCGCGAATGTTCGCGGCGGAGCCCTCGACGTCCGGTTCGCCGTACGGGCCCTCGGGGTTCACGTAGATGAGGCCCATGACGGTGTTGGCGAGCGGGTCCTTGAGGTTGCCAACTTCCTCGTCCTCGAATCGCTCGGGCGAGGTGGTCTCCCAGTCGGTCTCGGGACCCCATTCGATGGCTTCGTTGGACTTGTACTCGTCCACGCGGCCGCCGGCGAAGCCCTGCGTCTCGAAGCCCATCGATTCGAGGGCGACGTTGCCCGCGAGGATGATCAGGTCGCCCCACGAGAGCTTGCGGCCGTACTTCTGCTTGACCGGCTGCAGGAGGCGACGGGCCTTGTCGAGGTTGACGTTGTCGGGCCAGCTGCTCTCCGGGGGGAGGCGCTGGAGGCCACCGGCGGCGCCGGCGCGGCCGTCGAGAGTGCGGTACGTCCCGGCGCTGTGCCACGCCATCCGGATGAACAGCGGTCCATAGTGACCGTAGTCCGCCGGCCACCAGTCCTGGGAGTCCGTCATTACGTCCTCGATGTCCGCCTTCACCGCTTCGAGGTCGAGTTTCTGGAACTCCTCGGCGTAGTCGAAGTCCTCGCCATAGGGGCTGAGGTCACCGGCATTGTCGTCGAGAATGTCGAGCCGTAGCAGATTCGGCCACCACTCCTGGTTGTGCCAGGTCATGTGCAACGGATACGTATCTGGCCTATTAAGATTGTCTTAATGCACTGTGTTCCCCGGTAAATCGAAATTTCGATTTGCTATCTGTAAACCGATTCTCGGGATGAGTGAGTCGGGGGACGAGCGCGGTGATTCGGCCGTGTTCCCAACGAACTACGTGTCAGACAGACATACAGACGGTTCGCACGCTACCCGGAGTTCGAGAAGGTGGCGTGGACACGGCACACCCGTGACTGGGCGACGAGAACGACGGTGCAAAAAGGGAATAGTCCCACCAGGATTCGAACCTGGGTCGAAGCCCCCAGAAGGCTTCAGGATTGGCCACTACCCCATGGGACTGCTACGACGCCGGTCTCCCGTCGTCACCAATCCATAACCGCGAATCGCATATGAGTGTTGCGAAGTCGGGATACGGCAGGGGTTACTCCCGGGTCGCAATGCCAAGCAGTCGGATCACGTGCGCGAACCCGAGGAGGTCGTCCGCGCGGTCGAGGTCGCCGTCACCGGGGTCCAGCGCCGCCACCGCGTCGCCGACGCGCGCGTCGAGTGTCGCCGCCGCATCCTCGCCGAGCCACCCGAGCGCCCGGTAGCGGGCGATAGCGTCACGGGTCGGCGCTTCGCCCGCCGTCCGGACGAGGTAGGCGATCCAGTCCCGGCCGACGCGGCGTCCCGCAGGTACGTCGGGAAAGGTCGGGAGATACGGTCGCTCGCCGAGCGCTTCGGGGTCGACACCGCCCAGCGCGACCAGTCGCTCGCACTGCCCGTGAGAGGGTTCGGCGTCCGTCGGCGGGCGGTAGGTCGACCCGTCGGCTCGCGGGAGGCTGACGCCGGTGTCGGCGGCCTCGGTGCCGGCGAGCGACCGGAGTTCGGACGGGTCGTAGTCCGACGGGTCGAGCACGCCTGCTGTATCGGCGGGCGCGGTCAAGGCTCTTTGGGCGGTCAGGTCGCCGACTCGGCGGCGTCGATGGGGACCCGAAGCGTGACGGCGGTACCCCGAGGCTCGCGGTCAGCGTACTCGACGGTGCCGCCGAGGGCGTTCACCGCCCAGTGGACGACCCACAGTCCCAGTCCGGAGCCGTGCTGGAGGTCCGTCTCCTCGCCGGCTTCGATGGCGGCGCGCTCGGCGTCGGGGATGCCCGGGCCGTCGTCGTCGACGCGCACGACCAGCGTTTCCTCATCGCGTTCGACGGTCACGCTGACCCACGGGTCGCCGTCGGGGCGTTCCACGCCCTCCCCGTCGTGGTGGCGGACGGCGTTCTCGACGAGATTCTCGACGGCCGCCTCGAAGGTGCGTTCAGGGAGCGTCGCCGTCACGTCGGCGCGAACGTCGAGCGATATCTGGGCGTCGGGGGCGTCGGCCCGCGCGTCGGCGACGACGCCGTCGACGAGCGGACCGACCGCGAGCGGCGCGGCCCGTTCCCCCTCCAAGAGCGTATCCACGGTGCGGGCCTTCTCGCCCAGCGATTCGAGGGCGGCGGACCGACGCTCGATGGCGTCGGCCATGCGGTGCAACTGGGGGTCGTCCAACCGGTCGACGAGCATGTCGGCGTAGCCGTGGACGACGCCCGCGTCGTTCCGGAGGTTGTGCCGGAGGATGCGGTTGAGGACTTCGAGTTGCTGGCGCTGGCGCTCCCGTTCGGTCACGTCCGAGCAGACGACGGTCCAGCCGACGTGTGTCTCCGCGGGGTCCGAGAGCGGCGACACCGAGACGGCGTAGGTTCGCTGCTCGCCGTCGACGGTGGCGGTGATGGGGCCGATGTCGTCGTCGTCGAGCGAAACGCCGAGCACCGAGTCGAGGGTTCGGTCGATGGCGCCGTCGGCGACGAACGCCCGGCGAGCCGCGGGGTTGAGGCGGACGATTCGCTCGTCGCGGTCGACGACGAGGATGGGGTCGGCCAAGTCGTCGATGGCGGTGCGCTCCGCCGCCCGGACCGTCGTCGGGTCGCGCTCGAACATCTCCGCGCGCCCGAAGGCGTAGGCGTCGAGGGCGACGTGGGGGATGAACATGATGGGCGCGAGCGACAGCTGGGGCACGGGGCCGAGGCCACCGGCCCACACGAGAAGCGCCAGTCCGGGCGGGAGCGCGCTGACGGCGACGGCGGCCGTCTCTCGGCGGTACAGCGGGCCGTAGTTGAGGAAAGTGTCCACGAGGAGGACGACGCTCACGACGACGGCGAGCGTCGACACGCCGATGAGGAGATACGCCGGCGGCAGGAGGGTGTAGCGGACGGTGGCGACGCCGAACACGGGGTCGAGTCGAAATCCCGTCCACAGCAGGCGATGAAGGGGGTTGGTGACGACGAGAATGGAGGCGGCGACGCCGGCGCCGAGAAACCACGCGAGCGCGCGCCCGGAGACGAGTCCGCCGCGGCCCGTGTACTCCAGCGCGAATGCGAGGAAGGTCAGCCCGGTCCAGACGATGCCGACCCACATCGCCAGTTCGAACGCGAGACGGAGCGCGGGGTCGAACAGCAGGAGGCCGACACCGTAGGCGAGACACCAGAGCGCCTGCGCGACGAGGACGCCCAGAAACCACAGGGCCCCGGGTCGGTCCCGGTAGTGATAGACGAACCGGAGGAGCGAGAGAGAGCCGACGCCGGCGGCGAGCGACCCGATGGCGGGCCAAGCGGGGAGCGCGGCGTCGATCATACGTCCCCGAAACGGGCGGCGGGTGGTAAAGAACCTCCCCTCAGACCAAGACGTTGATCAGGAGTTCGAGCGCCAGCGGAACGACAGCCGAGACGACGACGCGTTCCTCGGTCGCCGGGGTGAACGGAAAGGTGGAGGTGTCCTTGACCTTCTGGAGGCGGAGGTACTCGTATTCGAGACGCGGATACTCGGGGTCCGCGGGGTCGGTTTCGGGAAAGCCCCGGTCGTCGTCGCCGAACTCCCGGATTTCGGCATCGAGTTCGCGAATCTTCGCGAGTTTCTTCCGTTGCATGTAAGCGTGGAGCGTGAACGTCGCGTAGAGGACGAGGACGACGCCGACTGCCCAGACGACCACGAACTCGGCGGTGTGAAACGTCGTCGACGGGGAGGCGGTGGGGTCGAACGTCGAGGAGGCGGCCGACCCGTACTCGAAGGCGATGGCGAAGAGGAGGCCGACGGCGTAGATGTAGGTGGCTCGTTTGATGAGGTCACCCACGGGTTCGAGGCCGCCGGTGTCGAGGGGGTCATCGAACTGGAGTCGGTACTCCTTGGTGACGACGTAGCGCGGGAGGACGACGAGGGTGGCGAGGACGAGGCCGGCGAACTCCGCGATGACCGGGAAGTAGCCGAAGGGGATGATGAAACCGAACTTGAGGAAGCCGACGACGGTGCCGTCCATCCGAACCACCGCGGTCCACTCGCCGAGGAGGAGGTAAGTCGCCGCGTGAGCGACTAGGAGGAGGCCGAAGACGACGTGTTTGAGTCGGGTCGTCCGGAGGTCGTAGACCGACTCGGCGGTCACGTCGGGCGCGGCAAACTGCTGGTCGAAGTCGTACGTCGAGACGAGTCTGTCGTGCCCGCGGGCGAGCGAGCGGATACTCCAGACGGCGAACCACAGGCCGACAGGCGCGGCGTACCAGAACGGGTCCGTCAGGAGTGGGTGCGCGCGGTCGATGTAGAGCGTGGTGACCGTCGAGAGGACGACGCCGTCGAGGACGAGGAGGGCGGAGACGAACAGATACGGCGCGAGCGCCGGCCGACCGAGTGCTCGGGCCAGTCGGTCGGCGCCGGTGGCGTTCGCGAGGCGGGTACACCACAGGGGTGCGTAGGGGTCCGTCGCCTGCGCCATACAGTCACTCCGTCGCGCTCGATGTTAAATCTGTGAGGCGGGAGGGAAAGACGTAGGTAGCGGGTCGATGAACGTCGGTCCATGTACATCGGACGTTTCATCGTCGTCGGCCCGGGGGTCGGCGCCTACCGCGTCTCCTCCCGGTCGTTCCCGAACCGACAAATCGTCGAGCGCGACGGCACGCTCACCGTCACGCCGACGCCGGACGCCCCGGAGACGGACAATCCCTACATCGCGTACAACTGCGTCCGCGAGAGCGACGGGCGGGCCGTCCTCGGCAACGGCAGCCACGTCGACCCGATTACGGAGAAACTCGACATGGGCTACCCCGCCCGCGACGCGCTGGCGACGGCGCTCCTATCCCTCGACTACGAGAAAGACGACTATGACACGCCCCGAGTTGCGGGCGTCGTCGGTGCGGAGGCGGCGACGGTGGGCATCGTCCGCCGGGACGCCCTGCTGGTCGAGGAAGTGTCGGAACCGACGCTCGTCGCCACCTACGAAGAGGACGACCCGCGGGCGTTCGACTTCGAGGCGGCGACGGCCGACGCCGCGGCCCGCGAGGCGTACGACGCCGACTTCGAGCACGCGGTCTGTGCAGCAGGTATCAGCGTCGACGACACCGTCGAGACGAGCGTCGTGAACGGCGACGACGCCTAGCTAGTCTCGCGCTGGCGGCGGACGGCCGGCACCGACCAGACAACGCCGAAGAGGAGCCGATTGACGGCGTAGCCGACGCCCACTCCCAGCAGCGCGGGGGGTAGGTATCTGGCTCCGGAGTCGGTGGCGATGACGGCCCAGACGATGGCGGCCATGCCGAGGATGCCGACGCCGAAGAGCGCCCACAGACCGTTCCGCGAGCGGTCGGACGCAGCGAACAGGAGGGCAGACCCGAGGGCAGCGAGCGGGGTGAGCCACCACCACGCGGTGGCGACGGCGACGGTCGACAGCATCCCCGCGACACCGACGTTCGACGCCGCGATTGTCAGGTCGAAGCGAACGATTCGGCGGTCGGGGTCAGTCACAGCGGGAGATGGTGAGAGAGCGAAGTAAGCGTTGGGCACACGACAACACCTAACCGACCCGACCGACAAGCGAGCCCATGCGACTGGGCGTCATCTCCGACATTCACGGGAACCGAATCGCCCTCGATGCCGTCCTCGACGACATGCCGACGGTGGACCGACTGGTCTGTGCGGGCGACGTGGTGGGGTACAACCCGTGGCCCGCAGCGTGCGTGGCTGCGGTGCGCGAGCGGTCGATACCGACGGTGATGGGCAACCACGACCGGGCCGTCGCGAGCGAGACGCCGTTCCGCTTCAACTCGATGGCGGCCGCGGGTGTCGACTACGCCCGCGAGCAACTGGACGAGGACGCCCTGGGGTGGCTGGCCGACCTGCCGCCGACGCGGACGGTGGCCGACGGGCGGGTGAAACTCGTCCACGGCCACCCGGACGACCCGGACCGCTACACCTACCCCGAGGAGTTCTCGGCGCGGATGCTGGACGGCGAGGACCTCCTAGTGACCGGGCACACGCATGTGCAAGGCCACCGCGTCTTCGACGGGGGCGTCGTGATGAATCCGGGAAGCGTCGGCCAGCCACGGGACGGCGACCCGGACGCGGGGTATGCGGTAGTGACGCTGGACGAGGGGACGGGCGGCGACGCGGTGACGGTCGAGGAGCGACGTGTCGGCTACGACATCGACGAGGTAATCGGCGCCGTCGACGACGCGGGGTTGCCGTCCCGAATCGGGACGCGGTTGCTCGACGGGCAGTAATCAGATCGACTGGTTTTGGACGATATCGAGCGTCTCCTCTCGGTCGTCCCACTCGACGAAGATGGCGACGGAGGTGGCCGACGTGATGAGGTCGTGGATGTTGATGCCGGCCTCGGAGACGGGTTGGACGATGTCGAGGATGATGCCGGGTCGGTTGGGGAGTTCGCCGCCGGTGACGCGGATGACGGCGAAGTCGTCCTCGACGGTGACCGAGGAGAGCGTCTCGTCTTCGACGACGCGTTCGTGGAGGATGAACTCGGCGTCCTCGGCCAGGTCGGCGTTGACGTAGAAGGTGATGGAGTCCATCCCGCTGGCGACGGCGTCGATGTTGATGTCCTCGCTCCGGAGCGCCTGCGTGAGGTCGGCGAGGATGCCCGGACGGTTGCGGAGTGCGCGCCCCGCGACGGTGATGCAGGCGAGTGGTTCGTCCTGCATGTCGATGAGGTTCTGGAACTGGCCCTCGATTTTCGTCCCGCCGGTCAGCAGGTCGCCGTGCTGGTAGTGGACGACGCGGACGGTGAGGTCCTCGTCCTTGTAGGAGAGCGCACTCGGCGCGACCACCTCGGCGCCACGGAACGAGAGGTTCCGGAGTTCGTCGACGGTGATGTTGCCGACGTTGCGCGCGCCTTCGACGACGCGGGGGTCGCCGGTCATGACGCCCTCCACGTCGGTCACGATGACCACCTCGTCGGCGTGCATGAATTTGCCGAGCATGACCGCGGTGGTGTCGCTCCCGCCGCGGCCGAGCGTCGTCACCTTGCCGTCGATGGTCTGGGCGAGAAAGCCCGTGATGACGGGGACGACGTTGTCGAGCTCGTCGGCGAGCGCCTCGGCGCGTTTCAGCGTCTCTTCGGCGTCGACTTCGCCGTACTCGTCGGTGATGATGGGCCACGCTTCGGTCCCGGGTTCGACGAACGTGGCGTTGACGCCGCGGGCGGCGAGTGCGGCCTTCAGCATGCGGACGCTCGTCCGTTCGCCCATGCTGACGATTTCGGCCCGGTCGGCGTCCTCGGCCTCGAAGGTTATCTCTTCGAGGAGTTCGTCGGTCGTCGACCCCATCGCGCTGGCGACGATGGCGATTTCGTGACCCGCTTCGACTGCTCTCGCGACCGTGTCGGCGGCACGTTCGATCCGGTCACCGCTCCCGAGCGACGTCCCACCGAACTTTGCGACTACGCGCATCGCGGGCCCTCCGCGGAATCGAACGGGTGTTCAGGCATGGCAGAGGATAGCGAGAGGGACGGTAATAACTGTGTTCACTTGCCCACGTCGGGGACGAAAGTGGGGTAAGCGGCCCTGCACGGAGCGAGCGTTTAAACGGCTGCCGTGAGTACGGCGACTATGAAAGTGCGCGACGCGGTCGAGGCCGACGCCGACGCGCTCTCGGCCATCGCGGACGTGCCCGCGGACGTCGTTCGCAATCTGATTCACGACCGGACGGTCCGCGTCGCCGAACGCGACACGACCGACGCCGGACCGAACGCCGACGCCGGCGAGGACGACGAGAGAGACGTAGCCGGGTTCGTCAGCTTCGACGTTCGGGAAGGGACGGTCCACGTCACCCAGCTCGCAGGGACGACCGAGGCCTGTGAACGACTACTCGGCGAACCCGTTCGCTTCGCTACGAGCGAGGGCATGACCGTCGAACTCCTCGCCATCGACGACGACAAGGTGGTCACCGACGCGGCGACGGCCGCCGGCTTCGAACGCGCAGGGTCCGGTCCGCAGTTCGACGGGAAAGCCACCGCGCGGTATCGGTTCGACCCGACGAGTTAGGCGAACTTCCGGACGGTCAAATCGAGCGTATCGAGGTCGACAATGGGGGCAAAGCCGGCGTCGGGGTCGATGTTGACGCTCTTCTGGAACGCCGTCTGCGCCTGCCAGCACCCGCTGTTGACCGAGAGGACGTTGTGGTACTTGCCGTAGCCCAACTTGTGGACGTGGCCCGTGTGGAACACGTCGGGCACGTCCTCGATGACGAGGTAGTCCTCCTCCTCCGGTGCGAGGCGCATGTGGCCGCCGTACTTCGGTGCGACGTGACGCTTCTTCAGCAGGTGGTACATCGCGTGGTGGGGGTCGTCGTAACTCGCCTTGTCCTCGGGGAGTTCGGCGATGACCTCGTCGAGCGAGACGCCGTGGTACATGAGGATGGAGACACCCTCGACCGTGACGGTGGCGGGGTTGCCGACGATTCGGGGGTCGTGGGCGGACATGATGTCGCGAAGTTCCTCGTCGAAGCCGGGTTGTGGCTCCGCGAGGCGGACGGCGTCGTGGTTACCCGGAATCATGACGATGTCCAAGTCGCCGGGGACTTCCTTCAGGTACTCCGAGAAGCGGTCGTACTGGTCGTAGATGTCGACGATGTCGAGCTCCTCGTCCTGGTCAGGGTAGACGCCGACGCCCTCGACCATGTCGCCCGCGATGAGGAGGTATTCGACCGCCTCGGCCTCGTCGGTGTGGAGCCAGTCGGCGAAGCGATGCCAGGCGTCGGCCATGAACTCCTGACTCCCGACGTGGACGTCGGAGATGAGCGCCGCCTGCACGTGGCGGTCGGCGGTCGAGGGCTTGTACGTCCGGGGCACGTCCGGGAAGTGAAGCGAGTCGACGAAGACGATGCCCGCGTCGTCGGAGAGGGTCCCCTCGATGGCGATACACTCGTCCAGGAGGAGCTCGTCGACGAGGCCGGCGATGTCGCGGTCTTTCGTGACGAGGCAGGGAAAGGTCCCGGTCGTATCTTCGAGTTCGACGATCCAGTGACCGTTCGCGGAGGAGCGCACGTCGTTCACTAGGCCGATCATCGCCACGTCGCTGCCGCCGGTCATGTCCGCGACGGCGGACGCCGGACGGTGGTTCACCCGCCCCCGGAGCTTCCCCGAGAGCTTCTCGTAGCGGTCGCGAAAGACGGAGACGAAGTCGCCGTACTCGCCGGTTCCGGTGCTTCGCCCAGTGATGTCGCCAGCGATGTCGATAGCGCGGTCGACGGCCTCGGCTGTGGTGTCCGAGTCGGCGCCGACCGCCTGCGTCTCCGCGGCGTTCCCCTTCGTTTCGAGTGGAGCGTTTTTAGCCTGATTCCCCGAGTTGGATGGGGACGATGGAGTCGAAACGGAGGGGTGTTGGTCTGCGGTGTCGGTCGGAGTCGGAGACGGCCCGTCGGTCGCGGCGGTGGCCACTCGCTCGACTGCCGTCCGAGCGTGGTCGGCGGTGAGTCGGAGGGCGTCATCCGGCGCCGCCTCGACGGCGGCGTCAAGGGCGGCCGCCGAGTCGTCGGCGCCCGCGAGGAGCGTCACGGCTTCGCGTTCGGCGTTGTAGCCCCGCTGGGCGAGTTCGCGGACGATGCGGGCGGGGGTCTCCAGAGGCACAAGGGAGCCAGGATAGGTGCGGGCAAAAGCGTGCCGGAAGTCCAGAACCTTCAACTCACCCGACAATCAATTCAGATTGATGAGTTCTGACGACGGTTCTCGCTCGCCAGACGAACGCCCGTCGGACTCCGGGTTCGGCGACGGTGACGCCGTCGAGACGGAGCGTTCGGGTGACGGCGAGGAACCAGCGGGGCCGATTCGCCGGGTCGCCACGGCGACCGACGGCCTGTTGCTCGTCGTGCGCGAGACGACGCTGAGCGTGGGCGCCGTCGTCGCCATCGGTCTCCTCCTCTTCGCCATCAGCGGCGTCTGGCCCCCGATGGTCGCCGTCGAGAGCGGGAGCATGGAACCCCACATGCAGAAGGGTGACCTGGTGTTCATCACCGACACCGGTCGGTTCACGCCCGACGCCGCCCACAACGACACCGGGGTCGTCACCCGCGACGCCGCCCGAGAGACGGGCTACTGGAAGTTCGGCGCCCACGGGTCGGTGGTCGTCTACGACAACCCCACGAGGGGCGGGCCACCCGTCATTCACCGGGCGCAGTTCTGGGTCAGCGAGGGCGAGAACTGGTATGACCGCGCGAACCCCGAGTACGTGACCGCGCCCGACTGCGACGCGATGCCGAACTGCCCCGCGCCGAACGCCGGGTTCGTCACCAAAGGCGACGCCAACGGGCAGTACGACCAGGTCAACGGCATCAGCGAACCCGTCAAACCCGAGTGGATAGTCGGGGTCGCGCGCGTCAGAATCCCGTATCTCGGCTGGGTCCGACTCGGCGTGTCGAGTCTTGTCCTCGACACGACGCCGATGGTGACAGTCGACGACGGCCGGGCCGCCGTCGGCGGACCGACGGCCGCGTAGCGTTTCGACTGGAGAGTAGGCTGGACGAGGAGTACGGACGCGTTTGTCAGTTGTCGAAGCGCGCCTGCACGAAGGGTTGGGCGTTCTCGATGTCGCCCAGTCGCGAATCGGAGAGGAGGACGGCCTCCGTCTCTTCGACTGGAACCGAGAGGCTGATTTCCTTGGTTCGGCCGTAGCGACCCTTGCTCACGACGACGGCGTTGACGATGCCGAGCATGTCGAGTTCGGAGATGAGGTCCGTGACGCGGCGTTGGGTCAGTACGTCGGCGTCGATTTCCTCGCACAGGCGCTTGTAGATGTTGTACACCTCGCCCGTGTTGATGTTGTGGACGCCGTTTTTCTCGAGGAGGATGATGGCGAAGAGGACGATTTTCGACTGGGTGGGGAGCGTGCGTACCACCTCGACAACCCGGTCGAGTTCGATTTTGTCCTGGGCTTGCCGGACGTGGCTCTCCTCGACGGTGTCGGCTTGGCCGCGCTCGGCGAGTTCGCCGGCCGTCCGGAGCAAGTCAAGTGCGCGGCGGGCGTCCCCGTGTTCCTGCGCCGCGAAGGCGGCACAGAGCGGGATGACGTCCTCGGTGAGTGCGTTGCCCTTGAACGCCACGTCGGCGCGATGCTGGAGGATGTCCCGGAGCTGGTTGGCGTCGTACGGCGGGAAGACGATTTCCTCCTCGCCGAGACTCGACTTGACGCGGGGGTCGAGGAAGTCGGTGAACTTCAGGTCGTTCGAAATCCCCATGATGGAGATGCGGGAGGTTTCGAGTTCCGAGTTCATCCGCGAGAGGTTGTAGAGCGTGTCGTCGCCCGATTTCTCGACGAGTTTGTCGATTTCGTCGAGCATGATGACGACCACGCGTTCGTGGTAGTCCACGGCCTCGAAGAAGGAACTGTAGACGCGGTCGGTTGGCCACCCGGTCATGGGGACCGGTTCCATCTCCTCGCGGTCCGTTTCGAGTGCGTCGATTCGGTCGTCGACGGCGTCGAGGGAGCCGTACTCGGTGTCGGTCAGCGTCGCCTCGTCGTCGACGACACGGGAGCGCAGGTCGCGCAAGTCGTCGAGTCGGTCGTCGATGACGTCGTGATTCTTCTCGATGAACTTGTTGGCGAGTTGCGCAAGGACGCGATACTGCGTGTCGGTCACCTCGCAGTTGATGTACTCGACTTCACACGGGACATCGTACTTCTGGGAGGTGGATTCCAGCTCCTTGCTGACGAACTTCGCACTCGCCGTCTTACCCGTCCCGGTCTTCCCGTATATCAGGATGTTCGACGGCGTATCGCCTCGGAGCGCCGAGACGAGGATGGTCGCCATCTGATTGATCTGTTCGTTGCGGTGGGGGAGTTCGTGTGGCGTGTACGAGGGGCGGAGAACCTCCTTGTTCTCGAAGATAGGCTCGCCAGAGAGCAAGTCGTCGAAGAGGCCCTGGTTGTCGTCGTCCTCGTCGTCGAGGACGTCGTCGATGTCGACGTCGCGGGAGATATCCGTCGTCCGGTCACGCGCGGGTGCACCATGTAGATCGGTCTCGTCCGGGTTCTCGGTGTCGGCGTGGTCGTCCGGCGGTGTGTCGTTCGAATCCATTCGTTGAACCCCGTCGTTTCGGGTGGAGGACGCGACGCGTACCGGGGTAACGCGAGTGCCCCAACCCCTGGTACTGGCTCAGTACGTCCAGATGATCCAGGGGAAACAGAGGGGGAGGTAGTAGAAAAACCTTCCCCTCGGAACCGAACGAACCCGAACTCGGCCCGATTTCGAGCGACGAACCGAGCCCCAGAGTGAGTGACATCAAGGGTGGGTGGTGTTCGACGGGAAGCGGGCGGGGGTTGTGGTTCCCACGCGATGGGGGAGTGCGTTCACACGAACTGTGCCGACCGAGCGTGTCAGTCCGCGAACCGGCTGGGAGACGGTTACCGATAGTGTCGAACGGTACCACGACCCATCCGACCCCCCCACCCCTTCGTTTCGGGTGGAACGGCAGAGAGGCGGGGGTGGGGTGTCGCCGGTTGTTCTAGGAGGGAAATCTATAATACATAGTATACAAAACAACACCCGCACAGCGAACAAAACAGTTATTTTAGTTGTCGTTGTCGGGGAATACTAGCCTAGCTCGCTCCGATTTCTACTCGCCCACCGGCCCGATGAACGGTTCCACTCGAAACGAAGGGGTGGGGGGCGAGGTAGTGGCGTGTTCACTCCCTGCACGGTCGCGACTGTCGGTGAAGCCCGCCCGTTCCCGTGCCGTCGATGCCGTCCGCTTCGACTCCACAGTGCCGCCGACCGGCACCTACTGACAGGCCCTTTATGGTTGTCTGACGCACACTTAAGTGAACGGCGCAACCTTCATCGCGCATACGCTCCTCTCGCGGCGGTAGACGGGAGGTGCGGGAGGATAGGATGGGACTGCTCACAGGACTCAGAGACAGCATCGGACGAGTTACAGAACGACTGTTCTCGGCCAGCGACCCGAAACGCATCGGGATCTATGGCCCGCCGAACGCCGGGAAAACTACGCTCGCGAACCGTATCGCGCGCGACTGGACGGGTGACGCCATCGGCCCGGAGAGCCACGTCCCCCACGAAACCCGGCGCGCACGGCGCAAGGAGAACGTCGAAATCGAACGCAACGGTCGCACCGTCACCATCGACATCGTCGACACGCCGGGGGTCACGACGAAAGTCGACTACAAGGAGTTCCTCGAACACGACATCGACGAGGAGGACGCCGTTCGGCGTTCGCGCGAGGCGACGGAGGGTGTCGCCGAGGCGATGCACTGGCTTCGCGAGGACGTCGACGGCGTCATCTACGTCCTCGACAGCACGGAGGACCCGTTCACGCAGGTGAACACGATGCTCATCGGCATCATCGAGAGCCAGGAGCTGCCGGTGCTCATCCTCGCGAACAAGACGGACCTTGAGGATTCGAACATCAAGCGCATCGAGGACGCTTTCCCGCAACACGAGACGATACCGCTGTCGGCGCTCGAAGGTGACAACATGGACGAAGTGTACGACCAAATCGCGGAGTACTTCGGGTGATTGAGTTGCCGGAAGCCACTCCAACAGACGTCGACGGTGTTCAAATCGACCTCATCAGCGGCGCGCGGATGGAGAACCTCGCGAGCATGGAGAAAATACGGCTCATCCTCGACGGGGTCCGCGACGGCAACATCGTCATCCTCGAGGAGGGACTCTCCCCCGACGAGGAATCGAAGCTCATCGAGGTGACGATGACCGAAATCAGCCCCGACGAGTTCAACGGCATCGAAATCGAGACCTATCCCCGCTCCGAGACGGCGGACCGAAGCTTCCTCGACCGGCTGATGGGTCGCGAATCGACGAAGAAACTCACCGTCATCGGTCCGGCCAACCAGATTCAGACACTTCACAAGGACGAAAATCTCATCAGCGCGCTCGTGTCGCGCAAATAGATCGATGCCCCACCAGTGTACGAACTGTGAGCGGGTGTTTGAGGACGGCTCCAAGGAGATGCTCTCGGGCTGTCCCGACTGCGGGGGCAACAAGTTCCAGTTCAAACCCGATTCGGCGACGCCGACGCCGACGCTCGACGACCAGTCGACCACGGCCACCGCGTCCGACCCAGCCGACGCGACGGCGACGAACGCAGATTCACCCTCGGCAGACGGCACGTCGTCCTCATCGGGATGGACCCCGTGGCCCGATACCCAGTCGGCCGACACCGCGGACACCGACACCGACTACATCGAGGCCGAGTCTGACCCGAGCGTCCTCGAGGAGGATACCGCGCAGGCGGACGCACGCAGTGGCGTCGTCACGAACGACGAACTCGACGACGCCGCGTCGCCACCACCGTCCGCCGCCGACGCCGCCCGGGCCATCCCCCCGGACGAGGACTCGGACGATGGTCCCGACATCGAGGACCTGCGCGCCGAACTCAACGACCAGTTCGAGAGCATCAAAATCCTCGAACCGGGACAGTACGAGCTCAACCTGATGGAGCTGTACGACCGCCAGGAGTGCATCATCTCGCTCCAAGAGGACGGTCACTACGTCATCGAAGTCGCCGACACTTGGCGCGACGACGACACGTAACGCCTTTTACCTTCCCGCCGCGCTACTCGTTGTCCGCCGCGTTCGACGGGCGCCGTCTCTCACCCGTCGAACCCTCGTCCACACGTCTTCGCCCACCGGTATCTCCCGTCCCTTCGTCAGACATACCCCTTTGCTTCTAGTGCAAACTCTCCGAATTTGTGGCTCAAACCTGCTCAAACGAGATATTCCTGTGGACGTGAAACGATGGGTTGGTACGCGGACTCGTGCCAGTCGGGTCGCGGAGCGACCACATTTATGCGCTGCCGTCCCGAGATGTTGGGCATGAGCAAGGCGACACAGGTCGTAGTCGGGACGGTGGGCATCTCGGCGGTCCTCGCGGCCGCCCTCGCGGTCAGTATCCTCCTCGCCTGATGTTCGAGCGACGGTCTATCTCGGGCGAACTCGAGGCGGTCCGCGCCGACCACGCCCCCGACGCACTCGTCTTGGACGTCGAGAACGACTTCGGGACGCTCCCGCCAGCGGCGGCGGAGGACCTCGGCCTCTTGGTCGAATCCCTCGACCCCGCGGCCTACACCACCGAGTGGGTCCCCGACGACGCGCCGAGCCAACTCCATCGCTACGCGGGGCCCGATTTCACCATCGGCCTCCCGGGCGACGGAACCGTCACGTGGACGCGACAGACCGACCCGCCTATCGTCTTCTGTAAAGCGCGCGCGGAGGGGACGCCGGACCCCTTCCTCGACTTCTTGATTGCGGAAGCGTTGGTGCAGGTCGGCCTCGACGTGCCCGAGTCGTTTCTGCCCTTCTTCGGGGAGCGGTACCCCGACCTCGACGCCGCGATTCCGCTCGACGCCGCGGCGACGTACCAAATCGGCGCGGCGCTGTACGACGCGTGGCTAGGACTCCAGACGCGGCCGATTTTCGAGAGTTGGCAGGAAGACGCTCCCGACCTCTACGACGCGTGGGTCGACGCCGGGGACCGTCTCCGCGACCGAGTCGACGGACTGCCCGGTGCCATCGCTCGCGACGAGACTGACTTCTCCGACGCGACGGAACTCGCCTGCGCCGCCATCAAACACGGACTCGACCTCCCGGCGCCCTTCGCCGCACTCGATACGTCGGCCTACGTCGACTACGGCGCCGACTACGCGGTGCAGTGGGCGAGCAAGACGTTCGAGAGTGCCGACTGACTCCGCCTCGTTACTCCGTCTCGAAGTCGACGGTCACGCCGCCGTCGACGCCCAAATCGAGGACGCCATCGAACAGGTCGCGGAAGCGGTCCAGCGTCTCCTCGTCGTGCACCTCTTTCGAGAGGTGGAAGAGGCCGACGGCGTCGTACTCGGCCAGTAAGTCGAGCAGCTGTTTCGTCGCCTCGTAGACGCGTTCCTCGTCGGCGTAGTACGCCATCTCGGTGAGCGAGTCGACGCTCACCCGCCGCTTGCCGCCGTGAGAGTCGAGGAAGGCCTCCGTCTTGGCGACGATGCCGTCTAGGTCGTCCGGCGAGGCGACGTAGTGGACGCGGTCCGAGGGGCGTCGGGAGTAGCCGCGTTCGACCGAGAGTGTATCGAGGATATCCGCGCGCGACTCGTCCACGTCGTAGTGTTCGAGCTTTTGCTCCACCTCGCGGGCGGTGGTTCGCGTCGAGATGACGAGGAAGTTGTCGGTGTCGGTCTTCAGGAAGTCGGTGTCGATGCGGTCCGTCTCGCCGATGCTCGGGTGCAACAAGAGCACACCCGTTCCGCCGGGGATTGTCTCCGGCGCACCGTCGATGGCGAGCGTGTAATCCATATCCGTCCCTCCGACCGAACGGACTTAAGACTGCGGGTGAGTGCGAGCGTCGTCCGGCGGTCAGAACAGCGAGTCCGCCGTCGCCGCGCCGACGACGCTGAAGACCGCACCGACGCTCACCGCCTTTACCGTCACCCTGACGGTTCGAATCGGCACGTCGACTCCCAGCAGCCTGGCCCTCTCGCCGCCCCCGCCGACGAAGGTGTTCGGCGCGTTGAACGCGAGTGCGAGAGCGAGGACCGAACCGTACGCGACGAGGACGAGCGAGACGAACCGAACGGGAATCCCGCCCACCTCACTCTCGGCATCCGGGTCGCGGTCGTCGGCCTTGTAGAGCGCGCCGTAGCCGATGCCGACGACGATGAAGACGGTCGACAGCGTCTGCAGTAACGACATGCTCGCCGCCAGCGTCCACACCTCTTCGGTGACGACGAACGGCCCCGCGAGCAGGAATCCGCCCACAATCTGCTGTGCGGTGTCGGCGAGTTTGAAGCGACGGCGCACTCCGACCATGCCGAAGCGGAGTGCCCCACCGACCGTAAAGGCGCGTGGTCTGGGCCTGGGGAATCGTTTTGCCTGCGGCCGTCCCACGTCATTCCGTGACACTGGACCGTCGATACGTGCTCGGAGCGCTGTTCGGCCTGCTGACCCTGGCCGCGGCGCTTCTCATCGCCGACGTTCTCGCCACCGTCTTTTTCGCGGTGACGGTGGCGTACCTCCTCTTCCCGCTTCGGGAGGAACTCACTCGGCGTGGCCTCTCGCCGTGGGGGGCGAGTTTCGTCTCGACGGTGACTGCCGTCGCCGCCGTCGTCCTCCTCGCCTCTCCGCTCGCCTTCGTCGTCGTCCGGCGATTGGACGCCATCATCGCCTTTCTCGCGTCGCTCCCACCGACAGTCTCGCTCGATCTGTACGGCTTCTCGACGACGGTATCCCTCACCGACACCCGCGCCCTCGTCGTCGCTTTCGGCCGTCGACTCGCTCGCGCGTCCGCTCTCGCTGCGCCCGTCCTCTCGCTCAAACTCACCGTGTTCGTGATGGTCGTCTTCGCCCTCCTCTCGCGGACGGCCGACACGCACCGTGCGATGATAGCCATCGTTCCGCACGGCTACCGCGACGTTGCACGGGCGCTGAATCGTCGCACTCGGTCGACGCTCTTCGCGATTTACGTCCTTCAGGCGGCGACGGCCGCTGGCACCTTCGTCGTCGCGCTGGTGCTCTTTTTCCTCCTCGGCTACCCCTACTTCCTCACGCTGGCCGTTCTCTCGGCCATTCTACAGTTCCTCCCCGTGGTCGGACCGTCGCTCCTCGTCGGCTTGCTCGCCGTAGCGCACTTGGCCGTCGGCGACCCGACGCAGGCCGCCCTCGTCTTCGTCCTCGGTGGCCTCTTCGTCGCGTGGCTCCCCGACATCGTGATTCGCCCGCGCCTCGCCCGCGAGACGGCCGACCTGCCCGGGAGCCTCTACTTCGTCGGCTTCGTCGGTGGCTTGCTCACGCTCGGCACCGTCGGCATCATCGCCGGACCGCTCGCTATCGCGCTCGTCGTCGAGATGGGTCGGATTCTCTCCTCGGAACTCAATCGCGTCCCCGTCGCAGAAGATTGAGCTACGCGTCTGCCTCGGTTTCCAGTGGACCGCCTCGCTCGCGCCACTCCGTGAGACTCCCCTCGTAGAAGTCGACCCGCTCGTAGCCAAGGTGCTTGAGGACGACGTACGTGTGACTGATGCGGCGGGCGGTGTTGCAGTAGAGGATGACCCGTCTGTCGGGCGTGATTCCGCGCTCGGTGAGAATCGATTCGAGTTCGGCGTCGGGTTTCAGGCCCCGAGTCTCGCTGTCGACGAGTTCGCGCCAGTCGAGTTGGACGGCGCCCGGTAGGTGTCCTTCAGCGTACTCCTCGGGTTCGCGGGTATCGACGATGGTGGCATCGGTGTCGAGGGCCGCTTCCACGTCCTCGAAGTCCACCAGCGGCGACGCCTCCGGCTCTCGAACGTCGTAGGTGGCCGACGGCGTTGACGGCGCGTCGCTCGTCGTTTCGTGACCTCGGTTCCACGCGCTGAAGTCGCCGTCGAGCAGGTGCACATCGCGGTGGCCGTACAGCATCGCGGTGACGAGGAATCGGGCGGCGAACACGCCGTGTTCGTCATCGTACGCGACGAGTCGGTCGTCAGAGTCGATACCCGCCTCCTCCATCAGCGTCTTCCAGCGCTCGGCGCCGGGCAGCATCCCCGCATCGCCCTCGCTGCTTCGGAAGCGGTCGAAGGGGACGTTAACCGCCCCCGGCACGTGTCCGATGCCGTCGAACTCCCACGCGTCGCGCACGTCGACGACGCGCACCTCGTCTAAGTGGGCCGCGAGCCAATCGACAGATACGACGATGTCCTCAGTCATGCGCGTGGATACGACTGCGCGGGCTTTAGTGACGGCGTTTCGCCCCGCCGTCTCATCCGGGGACAATATTTGCCGGATATTCGCCATCTGGCATCGGAGCGGCCGGAGAAGTCGCCGCCAGCGACGACACATCTCCGACAGTAGTGGCAATATTGTCTGGTTCGGGCGAGGGTTGGCCGCCTCTGCCGTCACTATGGGGATTATAGGGCCGGCTGTCGTAGGGGTAGTTGCTATGTCAGATTCAGCGTACGCGAAGGACGTCCTCGTTTCCGCGGATTGGGTGGAGAACCACCTCGAGGACTTCCAGAGCGACGACCCGGACTATCGCCTCGTGGAGGTCGACGTCGACACCGAGGCCTACGACGAGGGCCACGCCCCCGGCGCCATCGGCTTCAACTGGGAGACGCAGCTGCAGGACCAGACGACGCGCGACATCCTCACGAAGGGGGACTTCGAGAACCTGCTTGGCAGTCACGGCATCACGGAGGATTCGACCGTCGTCCTCTACGGTGACAACTCCAACTGGTTCGCGGCGTACACCTACTGGCAGTTCAAGTACTACGGTCACGACGACGTACGCCTGATGGACGGTGGCCGCGACTACTGGCTCGAACACGACTACCCCCTCTCCGAGGAGGTTCCGGACTTCTCGCCCGTCGACTACGAGGCGTCCGGTCCCCGTGAGAGCATCCGCGCCTACCGAGAGGACGTGGAGAACGCCATCGAGCGCGAACTGCCGCTTGTTGACGTTCGTTCGCCCGAGGAGTTCACGGGCGAGATTCTCGCACCCCCGGGACTGCAGGAGACCGCCCAGCGCGGCGGCCACGTCCCCGGCGCGAAGAACATCTCGTGGGCGGCCGTCACCAACGACGACGGCACCTTCAAAACCCGCGACGAAATCGCACAGCTCTACGCCGAGGAAGGCATCGACGGCGAGGGTACGACCGTCGCCTACTGCCGCATCGGCGAGCGCTCCTCGGTCGCGTGGTTCGCGCTTCACGAGCTCCTCGGCTACGAGGACACCATCAACTACGACGGCTCCTGGACCGAGTGGGGCAACCTCGTCGGCGTCCCCATCGAGAAGGGCGAGGCTGAGTAACACGAAGCCTCGACGCGGAACGGCGAGTGGTAGCCGTGAAGCAGGGCGAAGCCGAATAACGCGAGGCTTCGACGCGGAACGGCGAGCGTACTGTGAAGCAGGGCAACACGCCCCTCTGTTCTCATCTTCTTTTGACGACCGACCAGTCACGTCCCGATGCATACAAACGAGGGGCTGTCGTACCGCGGAGCATGGACGGGACGACGCTCGTCGACACGCTGACTGACGACTTGGAGACCGAGCTCTCGCGGCTCGGCTCCTCGAAGTGGCTCTACGCACTGACTGACGGCGACATGACCGGCGAGGCGATTCGGGCCGCGGCGGCCGCAGACGCCGCCGCCGCCGCCGAGACGTTCGCGGACTGGGACGGCGACCTGTTCGACACGCTCGCGGCCGACGCCGCCGACCGGCGCGACGCCCTCGACGCCGACGCCGACGCCGCCGACCGCGAAACCTACGACGCCCTCGCGTCGTTCGACGACCCCGTCGAACGCGCCGGCGGTGCGCTCGGTTACGCACTCGTCGTCGACCGCACGCTCGGCCAGATGGTCGGCTTCTTCGTCGGCGACGCCGACCCCTCGACGGCCAACGACTTCCGCGGCTTCCGCGACGACCACGACGCCGTTCAGGAAGCAATTCTCGACACGCTCGAAACGCGCTGCGATTCGGACGACGCGTGGGAACGCGCCGAGGACGCGGCCACGACGGTCATCGACGCGACGTACGACGACTACGTCGAGACGCTCGAAGCAATGGGCGTCCAGCCCAAAAACGTCTGCTGACGCGGTCCCGACCTCCACCTGAAATCAGGGGGGTTCGGGAACGCCTCACACGCCCTCGATTGTCTCGCGGTACGCGGTGATGGCCGACATCGCCTCGTCGATTTTCTCGACAACCTCGTCGCTTGCCGACGATTTGATTTCGCGGAGCGCGTTCTCGTGGCGGGCGAGTCGCCCGTGGTCGGCGCCCGTTTCCGCCAGCTCTTCGAACTGGTCGGCCTGTGTGGTGAGGCGTTCGGCCGCGTCGCCCGTCGCCAGGTCCGCCGCGCTGTGCAGTGTGTCACTCGCTCGTTCGAGTTGCTCGTGTCCCATGCGCGACGCTACGGACGGGGGGGTCAAGTTAGTATCCACTCGCCGCCGGGCGTCCCGTCGGGCGGCCAGTCACCCACCCAAGCGAATCCGTCAAGTCCTTCGAGCGACGAGTACGCGTGTGAGCGACGCGAACTCGGGTCCGCTCCAGCCGGACCGTCCCGACGCCGACCGACCCTTTCGGGTGGACGCCCCCTTCGACCCCGCGGGCGACCAACCCGACGCCATCGAGGAACTCGTCGCCGGCTACGACGCCAGCATGGACAAGCAGACGCTCCTCGGCGTGACCGGGTCGGGCAAGACGAACACCGTCTCGTGGGTGGTCGAGGAACTCCAGCAGCCGACGCTGGTCATCGCCCACAACAAGACCCTCGCCGCCCAGCTGTACGAGGAGTTTCGCACTCTGTTCCCGGACAACGCCGTCGAGTACTTCGTTTCCTACTACGACTACTACCAACCAGAGGCCTACGTCGAACAGACGGACACCTTCATCGACAAGGACGCCTCCATCAACGACGAAATCGACCGCCTGCGCCACTCGGCCACGCGGTCGCTTCTGACCCGCAACGACGTCATCGTCGTCGCCAGCGTCTCCGCCATCTACGGGCTGGGTGACCCCGCCAACTACGTCGACATGGCGCTCCGCCTCGAACGGGGGCAGGCAATCGACCGCGACGAACTGCTCGCCCGCCTCGTCGACCTGAACTACGACCGCAACGACGTGGACTTCACGCAGGGCACCTTCCGCGTCCGCGGCGACACCGTCGAGGTGTTCCCGATGTACGGCCGCTACGCCGTCCGCGTGGAGTTCTGGGGCGACGAAATCGACCGCCTGACCAAACTCGACCCGCTGGAGGGCGAAGTGAAGAGTCAGGAACCGGCGGTCTTGGTCCACCCGGCGGAACACTACTCCATCCCCGAGAATCGCTTGGAGAACGCCATCGAGGAAATCGAGGCCCTGATGGACGACCGAGTCAGCCACTTCGAGCGACAGGGTGACCTCGTCGCCGCCCAGCGAATCGAGGAGCGGACCACCTTCGACCTCGAGATGCTGCGCGAGACGGGCTACTGCTCGGGCATCGAGAACTACTCCGTCCACCTCTCGGACCGCGACTCCGGCGAGGCACCCTACACCCTCCTCGATTACTTCCCCGACGACTTCCTCACCGTCATCGACGAGTCCCACCAGACCCTGCCCCAAATCAAGGGCCAGTACGAGGGTGACAAGTCACGCAAGGACTCGCTGGTCGAGAACGGTTTCCGCCTCCCCACCGCCTACGACAACCGGCCGCTCACCTTCGAGGAGTTCGAGGACAAGACCGACCGGACGCTCTACGTCTCCGCGACGCCCGGCGACTACGAGCGCCGGGAGTCGGAGCAGGTGGTCGAGCAAATCGTCCGCCCCACGTATCTCGTCGACCCCGCGGTGGAGGTGGCCGACGCGACGGGGCAGGTGGAGGACCTGATGGACCGCATCGACGAGCGCATCGAACGCGACGAGCGCGTCCTCGTCACGACGCTCACAAAGCGGATGGCCGAGGACCTCACCGAGTACCTCTCGGAATCGGGCGTCGCCGTCGAGTACATGCACGACGAGACGGACACGCTGGAGCGTCACGAACTCATCCGCGGGCTTCGCCTCGGCGAGTTCGACGTGCTCGTCGGCATCAACCTCCTCCGCGAGGGACTCGACATCCCCGAGGTGTCGCTGGTCGCCATCCTCGACGCCGACCAAGAGGGCTTCCTCCGCTCCGAGACGACGCTCGTCCAGACGATGGGGCGGGCGGCCCGCAACGTCAACGGCGAAGTCGTCCTCTACGCCGACGAGATGACCGACTCGATGCAGTCGGCCATCGACGAGACGCGTCGCCGTCGCGAGATTCAGCAGTCCTTCAACGCGGACCACGGCCACGAGCCGACGACCATCCAGAAGGAAGTCGGCGAGACGAACCTCCCCGGCAGCGAGACGGACACCTCGGGTGTCACCGGCGACGCCCCCGAGAGCGAGGACGAGGCCCGCTCCCGCATCGAGGCCCTCGAAGAGCGCATGCAGACCGCCGCCGACAATCTGGAGTTCGAACTCGCGGCCGACATCCGTGACCGGATTCGAGAGCTCCGCGAGGAGTTCGAGTTCGATACCGACGACGACGGCGTCGCGCCCGAAATCGACTCCGAGTTCCGCTGACGCCGTCTCGGCGGACTCTGTCCGCATCCTGCGAACTGTCACCAAGGTTTATTAGGACAGGAAGGATGGTATTATGTGTCACAGATGAGCCACGAAACTGACCCTCGTCTTCGTGGAGACGACCGGTCCACTCCCGAAGACCCGACGTCGCACAGCCTCCTCGGACGTCTCGAACAGCATCTCGCCGAGTGGCCGCGACGGTACGTCGAGCAACAGGTTGAGGCGCTCGACCCCGAGCGCTGAGTCACCGCTGTCTTTCTGCGGTCCCGATTACCACGGCCCCGCCGCCATCAGGAACAGCGCGATGGCGATGATTCCGAACAGCCCGGCGACGAACCGCTTGATGGTCCGCGTGCTGAGCGCGTTCGAGACGTAGGGGGCAATCTGGCCGCCAGTCACCGTCGCCGGGACGGTGAAGACGACCATGTTCCACGGCGTCGAGGCGAGGCTGAGCGAGTGCCCGCCGACGAGGCCGCCGCCGAAGACGTGGACGAGCGACGCCAGAATCGCCGTCAGCGCGACGACGATGTGGTTCGTCCCGATGGCAATCCGGACGGGCACCTTCGTCCCGAGCATCGAGATGAGGCCGAGTTCGCCGATGCCGAAGCCGGCCAGCCCTTGGAAGGTGCCGCCGATGCTGTAGTTCGCGGCGCGACGCAGGTAGCCACCGCGGGTGTAGGTGTAGTCGTCGCCGTCGCGGTCGACGCGCGTGACCGTCCCTTCCTCGTCGGTGTGGACGCCCGCCGGCCCGAGTTTGCCGCTGTCGTTCGGGAGGCCGGCCGACGCCGTGCCGCCGTCAGCTGTCGCGCCGTCACTGTCGCCGCTGTGGTCGAGGTTCGTCTTGAACAGGAGATACGCCGCCGCCAACAGCGCAATCCCGAGGAGTGCGTGAAACACCGCTTCGGGAATGATAAACGAGAGCAGGGCGCCGCCGATGACGAACGGAATCGACCCGCCGACGAGCGTCAGCGCCAGTCGGCGGTCGACGAGGCCGTACTGGATGAACGCCACGGAGGAACTCGACAGCCCGAACGCCTCGCTGATGAGGCCGACTTTCACCAGCGTCTCCGGTTCGAGTGGCTGAGCGAACAGCGGGAAGATGAAAATCAGGAAGGGGACGAATATCGCCGACCCACTGATTCCCACCGTGTTCACGATGGTCGCTCCGGCCAAGAAGGCGGGGAAGAGCCACCAGTATTCGAGCCAGTAATCCGTCCCCGGATTACTCATCTCCGTCGGTGCTCCGACGACCACGCCAACGACGAACAGCACGGGCGCCGCGAACACGAAGAAATGCTGATACTTCAGGAACCACTTCTGGATGCGGCTGTATGGCGGAATGCTCATCTATCCAAGAAATTCAGTGTGTGGTGGTGACCGTCACTCGCGCCCCCGAAGACGGCGGCGAGGAATCGAAACGTGACTGCTTCGTTCGGGTGAGTACCGCCTCAACTACCGCAGTACGACTCATTCTTGGGATTCCCGTACCCCACCGCCCATAAAAAGTCTTGAGGTTCGTCGTACCGCATGGGTTTCGTCCACACACCGGCCACTATCCTTTTGCACTGCCACCCCGCACTATACACTATGAATCGCGCAGCCATCGACGTCGAGGACTTGCTGAAGCTCGTCCTCCTCCTCATCATCGTCTGGCTCGTGCTCGAAATCGTCGGGGAGCTGTTTGGCGTCCTCTTCGGCCTGCTCAACTTCGCTGGCCCCGTCATTGGCCTCCTCATCGCCGTCCTCATCGTCCTCTGGTTGCTCGACTGGGTCTGATTGTCTCGACGTACGGTCGACAGTACGAGCGCGCAACGCTCTTCTCCCCGGCGTGCGACAGCCCGTCGTGTACAGTCTCAACGTTCCCGTCCCGGGCACGGTCGAACGCCTCGCTGCCGACCTCCATCCACGGCTCGTGGTGTTCGACCAGATTCGCGAACGACACTCCTTGGTCTGCAAGCGCTTCGACGTCGACGAGACTGCGTACGACCACCTGCGCGAACGCCTCCGCGTCGCCCTCTCGCCGACGCCCGCGTTCGAGATTCGCATCACCGGCATCGACGCCTTCGACACGCCGGTCCGTGGGCCCGGGCCGGTCGTCTATCTCTCCGTCGAGAGCCCCGGGCTCTACGATTTGCACCGTCGGCTGGTCGAGGAGTTCGACATCGTCCACGACGAGTTAGAGGGCGAAGGGTACGTCCCCCACGTCACGCTCGCTCGCGGCGGCGACAGTCTGGACGCGGACCGACTCCGTGACCTCGACATCGACCCCGTCACGTGGACCGTCTCGGAGCTCGACCTCTGGAGTCAGGTCCACCACGAGAAGGCGTGGACCGTGTCGCTCCCGCGGCCCTAGTTACGGCGCCGGCGGGTCGCCGTCGTAGGCGTCCAGGTCGGCGTAGAAGTTCAGCATCGCGAACTTCAGTTTCTCGGGGTCGATGTCGATGAGTTCGTCCCGTTCGCCCGGTGGGAAGGCGTCGCGCACACCGTACTGTCCCATGTCGCGCCCGGCGCGCGTGTAGCGCTTATCGAGTAGGATGCGCACCCCGAAGTCGTCGGGGGCGCGAATCACGCGCCCGAGCGCCTGTCGCGTCTTGCGGATGGTCGGAATCTCGACGGCGTAGCGCCACCCCGCGTTCGGCCGGTCGGCGTAGACGCGGTCGTAGGCGGCCTGGACCGCCTCCATGCGCTCCGAGAGGTTCGGATACGGCACCCCGAGGACGATGACCGTCCGAGCGTCGTCGCCGTCGAAACTCACCCCCTCACCGAGGGTGCCCCAGAGCGAGGTGAAGAGGGTGGCGCCGTCGGCGCCGCTGGCGACGAACCGCTGTCGCAGGTCCTCGGTCGATACGTCCGACCCGTCGAGATACGTGTCCGGGAGGTCGAGGCGGTCGTGATACCGCTCTGCCTCCGCGTAGGAGGGGCAGAACACGAGCGTGTTCCCGGGCGTCATCCGTATCGCGTCGGCGAGGGTGTCCGCCACCGTCGCCTGTGTCTCCGGGTCGTCGCGCTCGCTCGAAAACAGCGCCGGCCCCTCGACGGCGAAGGTACGCCGGCGCTCTTCCGGGTACGCCAACCCGTACGCCATCGTCTCCGGCTCTGTCAGGCCGAGGACGTCTTCGAGCACGTCGAACGGTCGCAGCGTCGCGCTCATCAGGACGCTCGCGGCCACCTCGTCGAACAGGCCTTCGGTCACCTCTCGGGGGATGCAGGTGTAGAGCTCTGCGCGCCCGTACACCTCCTCCGTGGTCACGTCGCGCCGCACCGCGGCCATCGGATGCCGACCGAGGTCCGTGCCCTTTCCCATCCAGTCGGCGACGAATCCCGCGGCCTGCAGCGTCGCGGACTCGCTCCGCGTCGCCGTCTCGCCCCGTCGATACGCCTCCTCGTACTGTTCGTCCAGCGCCTCGCCCACCTGTAGCGCGAGGTCGATTTCGGCGTCGATGCCGCTCCCCTCGTAGGCGTCGAGGAAGGCGAGCGTCAGGTCGTCGCGTCGGTCGTCGTTGGCGATGGCCACGTCGTGCCACTCGTCGCCGACCTGTTCGCGCTCGCCGAAGCCGAGTGCGTCGTCGACGGCCGTCTCCAGCCCCGTCAGGAACGCCTCGACGACGTTTCTGGCGCTCTCTGCGCGCGAGTCGTCCGTCTCGTCGAGTTCGGCCAGCGCGCCCTCCAGCGTCCGCGCCGAGAGCGTTCGCGTGGCGTGTTCGCGTGCCGCGGATTCGATGTTGTGGGCCTCGTCGAAGACGGTGATGACCTCCTCGGGGTCGCGGCCCAGCCACCGGAAGAAGTGTTCGCGGATGGTCGGGTCGAGCAGGTGGTGGTAGTTACAGACCACGAGGTCGATGCCCTCCATCCCCTCCTTGAGGAGTTCGTAGCCACAGAGCCCTTGCTCGTCGGCGTACTCGTAGATTTCCTCCGGCGTGCGGACCCCCTCGAACAGCCAGTCGTGGAAGGCGTCGGTGTCTCGTTCGAGGTTCGCGCGGTAATGCTCGCAGACGTTCGCCGACTCCAACTCTGCTATCTCGTCGTCCAGCTGTTCGAGTTCGTCGACGACGGCCGACCGGGCCGCCGCGGCCTCGTCGCTCCCGTTCTGCATCTCGGCCAGCAAGGCGTCGTTTCGCTCGGCGAGTTCCGCCCGCTCAGCCTCGGCCTCGACCAGCGAGCGCGTCGTCTCCTTGAGGCTCCGGCACTCCTCGTAGCCCACGTCGATGTGACACATCGACGCCTTGCCCTTGAACACCACCGCGCGAATCGGCTCCTCGGCGGCGATGGCGCGGGCGTCGGCGACGAACTGGCGCATCTGCTGGTGGACGTTCGTCGTGATGACAACCGTCCGGTCGTGCTCTTGGGCGTGTGCGAGCGCTGGCACCAGCGCCGAGAGCGTCTTGCCCGTCCCCGGCGCGCCCTCCATCAGGACGTCCTGTCCGCTATCGAGGGCGTCGGCGATGCGGTCCATCGCCTCGCGCTGGTTCGGATACGGGTCGTCGTAGGGGAAGAACCGCTCGTACCCCGCGGTTTCGGCCACGCGCGGTCTTACGCGCCCTCGGATTAAAACCCTCGCCGACGCGTGGCGGGCGACGCGCCCGTTACGCGAGCAGTTCGACCAGCAGGCCGGCCTGCGCGTGCAGGCGGTTCTCTGCTTGTTGCCAGACGATAGAACGCTCGCTCTCGACGACTTCGTCGGTGATTTCCTCCCCGCGGTGGGCGGGCAGGCAGTGCATCACCTCGGCGTCGCTGCCGGCGAGGAGGTCGGCGTTCAGTTGGAACCCCTCGAACGCCGCGAGTTTCTCCTCGCGTTCGTCTTCTTCGCCCATCGACACCCACACGTCGGTGTAGACCACGTCCGCGCCCTCGACGGCGTCGGCGGGGTCGTCGACGAGTTCGGGAGTCCCACCCAGCTCCGCCGCCCGGTCGAGTACGTCGTCGTCGAGGCCGTACTCGGGCGGCGTCGACACTACGACGTCGAGGTCGGCGAGCGCCGCCCCCAACACGAACGACTGCGCGACGTTGTTGCCGTCGCCGACCCACGCGACGGTCACGTCGTCGAAACCGCCGAATCGCTCGCGAATCGTCAGCAGGTCCGCGAGCGTCTGGCAGGGGTGGGCGTCGTCGGTCAACCCGTTGATGACGGGGACGTCCGAGTACTCCGCGAGTTCCTCGGCGTCGGCGTGGTCGAACAGACGCGCCATGATGGCGTCGGTGTAGCCCGCGAGGGCGCGGGCGGTGTCTTTCACTGGTTCGCCTCGGCCGAGGTGGATATCGTCCGGGCCGAGGAAGATGGCGTGACCGCCGAGACGCGTCATCGCCGTCTCGAAGGACGTTCGGGTGCGCGTGCTCGGCTTCTCGAACACCATCGCGAGCGTCTGTCGGTCGAGGTCCGTCTGGTCCTCGCCCGCCTTGATGGCGGCCGCACGATCCAACACCGTGGTCAGGTCCTCGGCCGTGAGGTCGTCAACGTCGAGGATGTGGGTGGGTTCTATCATCGTAGGCGTTCGCAGGCGTCGATCAACACCTCGATAGACTGGTCGTACTCGTCGAGTGCGAGGTGCTCGTTCGGCGCGTGGTCCAAGTCGGAGTCGCCGGGCCCGTACGTCACCATCGGGCAGTCCCAGGCGGACGCGAAGACGTTCATGTCGGCGGTGCCGGTCTTGCGGAGGAGACGCGGGTCGCCGCCGGCGTTCCGGACGGCGGCGCGAAACGCCCGCGCGATGTTCGTCCGCGGGCTCTCCATCACCGGCGGCACGCGGTCGTACCAGTGGACGGTCCCCGTTTCCAGGCGGCCGTCCGCCATCTCGCGCACGTCGTCGACGGTGTACTCCGGCGGCACGCGGAACTGTACTTCCATCGTCGCCTCGACGGAGAGGCCGTCGACGCTGGTGCCGCCCTCGAACGACGTGGGCTTGCAGGTGACGCGCTCGAAGACCGGGAGGTACTCGTCGGGGTCGAACTCCTCTTCGACCCGCTCCCACCAGTCCATCGCGTCCTGAATCGCGTTGTTCTCCGGGCGGGAGGTGTGCCCCGACTCGCTGGTGGCGACGTACGTCCCCGCGAGCAAGCCGCGGTAGCCGAGCGTGATGCCCGTCCACCCGCTGGGTTCGCCGTTGATGAGGGCGTCGGGTTCCGGCCGGTCGCTCTCGATGACGTGTCGCGACCCGCGGGAGTCGACTTCCTCGCCGACGACGCCGATGAAGCTCGTGCCCGTCTCGACGGCGGCGACGGCCATCGCCGCCAATGGGCCCGTCGCGTCGACGCTCCCGCGACCCCATAGGCTCCGCTCGCCGTCTTCCTCCCGAATCTCGACCGGGATGTCGCCCGGCACGGTGTCGATGTGCGAGGTCAGGAGCACCGAGTCGTCCGCGGGCGCGTGGACGTTCCCCACCTCGTCGGTCCACACCTCGCGGTCGTGAGATTCGAAGAAGTCGACGAGCCGTTCCGCGGCCGCCTCCTCCTCGCCCGACGGCGAGGGGATGGAGACGAGGTCGAACAGCAGTCGCTGGCTCTCGGTCAGCGCCACGTCCGGCTCCTGAATCTCGTGTTCGCCCGCGGTCATTCCAGTACCGCCTCCAGCGACGCCACGAACTCGTCGGCGTGACTCTCGTCGATGGTCAGCGGCGGCAACAGGCGGAGGACGGTCCGCCCGGCCGGCAGCGCCAACACCTGCTCTTCGAGGGCGAGGTCACGGAGTAGGCGGTTCGCCCCCCGCTTCACCTCGATGCCGACCATCAGCCCCCGCCCGCGAACGTCGCGGACGGGCAGGTCCGTCGCTTCGATTTCGTCCACGAGGTAGTCGCCCATCTCGGCGGCGTGGGCTGGGATGTCTTCCTCGACCAGCAAGTCGAGCGTCGCGTTGGCCGCCGCGCAGACGACGGGCCCGCCACTGAACGTCGACCCGTGCTCGGGGTCGGCGTCGGCAATCCAGTCGGCACACACCGTCGCGCCGAGTGGCAGGCCGCTGGCGACGCCTTTCGCCGTCGTGAGGATGTCGGGGTCGACGCCGGCGTGCTCACACGCCCAGAGCGTCCCCGTCCGCCCCATCCCGGTCTGAATCTCGTCGAAGACGAGCGCCGCGCCCGCCTCCTCGGTGAGTTCGCGTGCCTGCTGGAGGTACGCGGTGTCGGCGGGGTGGATGCCACCCTCGCCCTGGATGGGTTCGAGGAAGACGGCCGCCGTCTCGTCGTCGACTACCTCGGCGAGTTCGTCGCCGTCGCCGTAGGAGACGAACTCGATGTCGTCGAGCAGCGGCTCGAACGGCTTCTTGTACTTGTCCTTCCAGGTCATCGAGAGGGCGCCGAACGTGCGCCCGTGGAAGCCGCGGCGCGTGGCGACGATTTTCGACCGCCCCGTGGCGTTGCGGGCGAACTTCATCGCCGCCTCGTTGGCTTCGGTCCCCGAGTTACACAGCCAGACGTTGTCCAGCCCCGGCGGCGACACCGTCGCCAGTTTCTCGTACAGCTCCGTCCGCTCGGCGACGGGGTACGATGCCTGCACGTACATCAGGTCCTCGGCCTGGGATTTCACGGCGTCGACCACGTCGGGGTGGCTGTGGCCGACGGGCGTGACGGCGTAACTCGCGCCGAAGTCCAGATACTCGGTGCCGTCGTCGGCGTAGAGGTACGCCCCCTCGCCGCGTTCGATGCCGATGGGTTTCTCGGAGAAGACGAAGCCGCTCATGTGTCCTCCAGTGCGCTCGGATGAATGTGTGTACCGCTTTCGCCCAGTGCTGCCGTCACCGGCGCGTCCGCGTTGGCGTCGGCGACGACGACTTCGCTCGCGCCGCGTTCGAGTGCCTCCGTCGCGGCCATCACCTTCTTCGTCATGAACCCTTCCGCCGCGTCGGTGAGGGCGTCGTACTCCGCGGGCGTGCGAACCGATTCGATGAGCGTCTCGGGGTCGTCGGGGTCGGCGTAGACGCCCGACACGTCGGTCAGGACGACCAGCGTCGCACCGAGGGCGCCCGCGACGGCCGCCGCCGCACGGTCCGCGTCCGTGTTGACCGGGACGCCGTCGTCGGCGAGCATCGGCGGGCCGGCGACGGGCGTGTAGCCGTCCGCCAGCAGCGTCTCCAGCAGCTCGGCGTTCACCGACTCAATTTTGCCGGAGTGATCGCCGCGCTTGATCTTCTTCTTGCCGTCCTCGACCACCCGGACCGCGGACTTCCGCGGGCCGGTGATGAGGCCACCGTCGACGCCCGAGAGACCGACGGCGTCGACGCCCGCCTCGCGGAACGTCGCCACGAGGTCGGTGTTCACCGTCCCCGCCATCGCCATCGTGAACGCCTCCATCGTCTCTTCGTCGGTGAACCGGCCGACGACGCCGTCCGGCGTCTCGACGTACGTCGGGTCGATGCCGAGACGGTCCAACAGGTCGTCGACGGCGGTGGAGCCACCGTGGACGACGGCGACGGGTTCGCCCTCGTCAACCAGGTCGGCGATGTCAGCGACGGCGCCCGCGGGGTCGACGGCCTTCGCGCCGCCGATTTTGACGACGACGGTCATGGCGCGCCCACCGGGTGCAGACCCTGGAACTCCAGTCCCGCCGTCTCCTCGATACCGAGGGCGACGTTCGCGGCGTGGACCGCCTGTCCCGCCGAGCCTTTCATCATGTTGTCGATAGCCGAGAACACGACCAGTCGCTTGTTTCCGGGGTCGAGTTCGAAGCCGACTTCGCCGTGGTTGGTGCCCGCCACGGCCTTCGGTTCGGGGTAGCGATAGACGCCACCGCCGCCCGCGACGGTCCGCATGAACGGTTCGTCGTCGTAGGAGTCGCGGTAGGCGCTCCAGAGGTCTTTCTTCCCCACCGGATTGTCCGGGAAGACGTGACAGGTCGCGGCGGCGCCGCGAATCATGTCGACTGCGTGGACGGTGAAAGACACCGAGAGCCCGAGGAACTCCTCGATTTCGGCCTCGTGGCGGTGGCCCGTCGGCGCGTACGGGCGGACGATGCCCGAGCGCTCCGGATGGGAGGAGGCCGCGCCGCCGCCGGCGCCGCCCTCCGAGGACCCCACTTTCACGTCGACGACCACCTGTTCGTCGCCGGAAAGGATGCCGGCGTCGAAGAGGGGCTTCAGCCCCAGAATCGTCGCCGTCGCGTTACAGCCACCGGAGGCGATGAGGTCGGCGCCGCGGAGGTTGTCGCGGTTGAGTTCGGGGAGTGCGTACTCGGCTTCGTCGAGCAGTTCGGGGCTGTCGTGGCCGTCGTACCACTCGTCGTACTGGGCCTCGCTCCCGAGGCGGAAGTCGGCGCTCAGGTCGACGACGGTGTCGGCGGCGTCCTGAAAGTCGTCGATGCGCTCCATCGAGACGCCGTGGGGCGTCGCCGCGAAGAGCACGTCGACGGATTCGAGGTCCGTCGGCGAACTGAAGCGGAGGTCCATCGAGCGGAGGTTGGGGTGTTGGTGGCCCACCGTCTTGCGCTCGTAGCTCCGACTCGTCGCTTGGGCCACCTCGAACTCGGGGTGGCCGTTCAGCAGGCGGAGGAGTTCCCCGCCCGCGAACCCGCTGGCGCCGACGACGCTCGCGGTGTAGGTCATGGTGTGGCCTCCACTTTCGTCTCTAGCCAGTCGACGATGGCGGCGGGCACGTCGAAGTCGACACAGGAGTCGAGAGCCTTGAACTCCACCGTGTGATTCACCTCGTGGACGGTGTAGGAGTCGCCCGTCTCCATCAGGTCGATGCCGAGCAACCCGCCGCCGACGGCGTCGGAGGCGCGTTCGACCAGTTCGGCCACCTCGTCGTCGATGTCGAACTCGTTGACCTCGCCGCCCTTCGCGGCGTTGGTGAGCCAGTGGTCGGAACTGCGGGTCATCCCTGCGACGGGTTCGCCGTCGGTGGCGACGACGCGGATGTCACGCCCGGGTTTCTCGACGAACTCCTGGACGTAGAACACCTTGTGCTCGTAGTGGCCGAGCGTCGCCTTGTGCTCCAGAATCGCTTCCGCGGCGCTCCGGGAGTCCACCTTGGCCATCAGCCGTCCCCACGAGCCGATGACGGGCTTGAGGACGCAGGGATAGCCGAACTTCTCGATGGTTTCGAGGGCGCTGTCGGTCGTGAACGCCACCTCGGTGTTCGGCGTCGGGACGCCCGCCGCCTCCAGCGCGAGGCTGTTTTTCACCTTGTCGGCGCACAGCTCCGCGGTGTCGGCGGTGTTGACGACGGGCACGTCGTAGGCGTCGAGAAAGCGCGTGACGTACTTGCTTCGGCTGGTGGCGAGACAGCGGTCGATGGCGATGTCGACGTCGTCGAACGCCTCCGGCGCCTCGCTGATGTTGAACTGCTCTTTCCGCACGTCGATTTTCGTCACCTCGTGGTCGCGCTCGCGAAGCTCCGAGAGCAGGAGCTTCTCGTCCCGACGAATCCGGGAGTAGAGGAGGCCTACGTGCACGACTACTCCTCCTTGGCCTTCGAGAGCACCTTCGCCGCGAGGCGCTCTTGGAAACCGTGGTATTTCGCGACGCCCGTCGCGTCGGCCTGCGTGATGTCGCCCACGTCCTCGGTGTTGAAGGAGGCGAAGCTCTCGTCGTAGACGGCGTACTCGCTGTCGCGGCCGACCGGGCGGGCCTGTCCGCCCTCGAACCGAATCGTCACCGTCCCCGTCACGCGACTCTGTGTCTCGTCGATGAAGCCTTCGAGCGCGCCCATCAGCGGCGCGTCGACGAGGCCCTCGTAGCCCTTCTGGGACCACTCGTTGTCCACGAGTTTCTTGAAGTCGCGCTCCTCCTTGGTGAGGACGAGCGATTCCAGCGTCTCGTGGGCGTTCAAGAGCGTCGTCGCCGCCGGGTGCTCGTAGTTCTCGCGCACCTTCAGGCCGAGCATCCGGTCTTCCATCATGTCCGTGCGACCGACGCCGTACTCCCCGGCCACCTCGTTGAGGTGGTCGATGAGCGCGACGGGTTCCATCTCCTCGCCGTCGACGGCGACAGGGTAGCCGTCCTCGAAGGTGAGCTCTATCTCCTCGGTGTCACCCGCGGGCGAGCGCGTCCAGTCGTAGATTTCCTCGCCGGGGACGTGACCCGGCTGTTCGAGGTCACCGCCCTCGATGGAGCGACTCCAGAGGTTCGTGTCGATACTCCAGACGCCCTCGTTGCCGCCCTCGACGGGCAGGTCCTTCTCGGCCGCGTACTCGATTTCCCACTCGCGGGTCAGGCCGAGTTCGCGCACGGGCGCGATGACTTCGAGGTCGGACGCGCGCCAGACGGCCTCGAAGCGAAGTTGGTCGTTACCCTTGCCCGTACAGCCGTGGGCGACGGCGTCGCAGTCGTTCTCCTTGGCCACGTCGAGAATCGCTTCGGCGATGACCGGACGCGCGAGCGCCGTGCCGAGCGGATAGCCCTGATAGGTCGCGTTCGCGCGCACGGAGTCGAAACACAGGTCGGCGAACTCCGACTTCGCGTCGACGATGTGATGCTCCAGGTCGAGCGCTTCGGCCGTTTCCGCTGCCTCCTCGAACTCTGCGTCGGGCTGACCGACGTCGACGGTGACGCCGACGACTTCGTCGTACCCCCACTCGTCTTCGAGCAGCGGGACGCATACTGTGGTGTCGAGACCGCCGGAGAACGCGAGTGCCACACGTGTCATTATCGACTTCTCGACCCTTCAAAGACTTAAATTCTACGTTTTTGTAATTGAAATAAAATGCGAAACGGGACGCTCACCGGAAGTCGCTGATGTCGAACGCAGGGTGGAGAGTGAGAGAAAGATGGGGCTATCGGCCCCGTCGTCGCAGTCGTCGGACTACGGGAAGGCGGACGTGTACGGACGGAACTGTCCGGTCCATTATGGGTACAAATCGCGGCTCGCTACTAATATCTTGCGAACGGGGCGCTCGCGGGCCGTCTCGTCCCTGACGGCTCGATTCACTCCGTCGGCACCGCGGGGTCGTCGGCCATCGCCCCGCCGGTGGACCGGGCCGTCCCCGCGGCGCGCAAGTACTCCGACACCCGGTCGCGGACCGACACCACGTCCCCGACGACGGTGACGGCGGGCGGGTCGATGCCCACTTCGCGGGCCCGTTCGGTTATCGTCTCCAGCGTCCCCGTCACCGTGAACTCGTCCTCGCGGGACGCGCGTTCCACCATCGCCACCGGCGTGTCGGGGCCGACGCCCGCCGCGCGGAGGGCGTCGACGTTGTCCGGGAGTCGGCCGACGCCCATCAGGATGACGAGCGTGCCACCCGCGGTGACCGACCGCCCCAGCGCGTCCCAGTCGAGGGCGCTGTCTTCTTTCGTGGGGTCCTCGTGCCCCGTCACGACCGTCAGACTGGAGGCGTGGTCGCGGTGAGTCGGCGGCACGCCCGCCAGTCCCGGGCCGGCGATGGCGCTCGTCACCCCGGGAACGATTTCGAAGGGGACGCCCGCCGCGGCGAGCTCTTCGGCCTCCTCGCCCCCGCGGCCGAACACGCAGGGGTCGCCGCTCTTGAGACGCACCACGTCGTCGCCCGCGGTGGCGCGCCGAATCAGCAGGTCGTTGATTTCCGCCTGCGTCGTCCGCTCGCCCCCGCTTCGCTTCCCCACGTCGATGCAGTCGACCGACTCGGGTGGCAGGTCACGAACTGCCTCGCTCACCAGCGCGTCGTACAGCACAACGTCGGCCTCGTCGAGCAAGCGCCGGGCCTTGACCGTCAACAGGTCGGGGTCGCCCGGACCGGCGCCGACGAGATAGACCGTCCCAGTGCGCATCTACCGACCCCGTCCCCGTGGTACGTCTTCCTCCGCCTCGGCGTTCGCCGCGTGTCGCTCCAAGTCGGCCGCGAGGCCGCGGGCTTGCTCCGGCGAGAGCGACAGGGCGTCGGCGTGGTGTTCGACGTGCTCTAAGTCGCCGCCGTCGAACTCGATTTGGAGACGGACGGTCCCCGGCGACTCCTTCGGGCGGTCGACGTCGACGACTGCCGCCGATTCGTCCTTCCAGTCCGGGCCGAAGGCGTACCCCTCCACGAAGTCGAACGTCGTGTACGACGTGACGTCGAGTAGTCTAATCGCCATCAGTCCGAGGAGATGGGCACGTCGTCGACGGTGGTCGGTGCCGGGCTCTCGTTTTTCGAGAACGGGTACCACGACTGCTTGGCGTCGTGCATGTACGGGTCCTCGTAGTCCGTCTCTTTCGGCTCACAGACGTCGACCACCGACTCGACGCCGAAGTCTTCGAGCCACTCGCGGAAGGGCTGGCCCTCCTCGCGGTGCGCGGCGAACGCGCCGACGAGGCTCTCAATCGCGCCGGGCACCTCGTCGGCGGGCACGCGCTGGCTGACCCAGTCGATGAACTCGGGGTTGGGACCCATCCCGCCGCCGACGCCGATGTCGAGGGCCTCGACGATGTCGCCGTTCTTCTGGGCGCGCATCCCTTGCAGCCCGATGTCGGCGGTTTGGGCGTGGCCACAGTCGGCGGTACAGCCCGAGTAGTGAATCTTGATGGCCTCCACGTCGTCCGGCACGTCGACGTTCGTGTTGAGCCAGCGGAGCATCCGCGTCAGGCGGAGCTTCGTCTCCGTGAGCGCGATACCACAGAACTCGGTGCCGGTACAGGCCATGCCGCCGCGCGCGAACGCCGACGGCTCCGGGGAGTGAGTGTCGAGGAGCGGTTCCTCCAGCAGGGCGTCGACGGCCGACTCGTCCACGTCCATGATGAGCGGGTTCTGTCGGCGGGTGAGTCGAATCTCGCCGGAGCCGTACGCCTCCGCGAGGTCCGCGAGCGCGATGGTTTCTCGCGCGGTCATCCGTCCCACCGGGACGTTCAGGCCGACGTAGTAGTCGCCGTTCGGCTGTTCGTGGACGCCAACGTGGTCGGTCTTCCCCTCCTCCGGGGGCCGCCCCGCGTTGTACGTGTACTCCTCGCGGAAGTTCCGGCCGCGGCGGTGGAGGTCGAAGTCGACGTACTCCTCCTGCAGGAGCTCGCGGACTTCCTCGGTGCCGTGGTCGTCGATGAAGAAGCGACTCCGATTCTTCTGTCGGTTGTCGCGACGCCCCTCCTCGTGGTAGAGTTCGACGAAGCCACGCACCACGTCGTAGGCGTTCTCCGGCGTGACGAAGACGTCGAGTTCGCGGGCGCGTCGGGGCTCGCGGCTCCCCGTCCCGCCGCCCACGCGGACGTTGAAACCGGTGACCGTCTCGCCCTCGATTTCCTTCTCGGCGGGTTCGAGGCCGATGCCGTTGATGGCGTCTTGCGCACAGCCCTCGCGACACCCCGTGACGCTGATGTTGAACTTCCGGGGCATGTTCGCCAGCTCGTCGTCGCCACGCAGGTCCTCCTCCAGTCGTTCGAGGATGGGCTGGCTCTCGACCAGCTCTTCCTTGTCCTTGCCGGCGACCGGACAGCCCACGATGTTGCGCATCGTGTCGCCGCCCGAGGACCGCGTGGTCACGCCGACGGATTCGAGCTTGTCCCAGATGGCGGGCACGTCCTCCAGTTTGATCCAGTGCAGTTGGATGGACTGCCGCGTCGTGAGGTCGATCCACGCGTCACCGAACTCGGGGTTGTCGACGGGGCCGGTGGCGTAGTCGCGGGCGACTTCGCCGATGGCGCGGAGCTGTTCGGCGGTCATCTGCCCGTTGACGTTCGTCAGCCGCATCATGAAGTACGACTCCTGGCCGTCGCGCTGGTGGAAGATGCCCCAGAACTTGAACCGGGAGAACCACATGTCCTTCTCCTCCTCGGGGATGGACTCCCACCCCTTCTCGGCGAACTCGAGAATCTTCTCGCGCACTTCGTCGCCGTACATCCCCTCTTTCCACGCCTCTTTCTTGTTGCTCATGGTCGGCCTCCAATCGGACTAGCCATCTGTCCAACTTCGCTCCCATTTGCTTTGGTGGACGGAGTGTTTGTCACATCAGAATGTCTGTTGGTTAGAGATTATAAGCATAACCGTTTACAAATGCCTATTTTCGGCTGTCTGAGTCGATGGCTGTCCGGTTTATTATGGGATATACCGGATATAAGGTTGTATTTCGTTCACTCAAATCGGATAGAGTGAACGTTCGTTGTGCAATATTCGGAAAATGCCTGCGCCGTTCGTCAGCCGTGCGGTCGAATGTGCGTCGGTCGCGCGCCTCAGAACGTGACTGTCCGCTAGTCGTCTGCGCTCGCGACGCTGCCTTCGCCGCCGAAGGTGTCGTCGGAGGACAGGTCGATCTTGTACGACTCGTTGATGTACCAGTACGCGGCACCCATCATGACGACGCCGGCGAAGGTGTTGCCGACGGTGACGATGGAGATGTTGTAGGCCATGTTGATCCAGTTGATGGCCGCGGGCGCAGCCTGTCCCGTCGTCATCGTCAGGAAGTTCGCCAGCGAGAGCACCGTCATGTTGGCGACGCTGTGTTCGAAGCCCGTCCCGATGAACGCCAGCAGGCACCACCAAATCATGATGAGTTTGGCGACGGCGTTGTCCAGACGGAAGTTGCTCCACACCGCGAGCACGACCAGCCAGTTACAGAAGATACCCTGGATGAACAGTTCCAGCGGCGAGAGGGTCATCTTCGTCTCTGCGACGGCGTAGACCAGCGTCGGGTCCGAGAAGACGCCGCCCCACGCGGCCATCGCGGCGACGAGCAGGGAGCCGAAGAGGTTGCCGACCCACGACCATACCCACACCTTGCCGAGTGCGCCCCAGCTGGTGCGCCCCTCGAGGGCACCCACGCCCATGATCATCGCGTTGCCGGTGAACAGCTCGGAGCCAGCGATGATGACGAGACTGAGTGCGATGCCGAACATCGCGGCCATCACGACGCCACGAATCGGTTCTAGCGGCGTCCCGACCATCGGCGTCCCCAGTGCGAAGATGAGGAGAATCGCGAGGCCGATGTACGCACCCGCCATCCCCGCGTGGATGAGGTAGGCGGGAAGTTTCTTGTCGATGAGTTCGACCTGTGCCGCTGCCGCCTCGCTGACGCCTTCGAGCGTGTTATCGTACATCTTACTGCTCCTCCGTGTCTACCGCGCCCCGTGCCCGCGGGACGTTCGCTTCTAGCCCGAGACTCGGTCGCACCGTCATCTTCGGCCGCTTCGAATCAAACGTCTGTTCTTCTTTTCCCGGATTAGGTTCGCTCATATTCATCTTCGGACGAGTAACCGATTCGATTCCCGGTATATAAGACTGCTCATTGGTCATCTATTTTTTCACCCAAGAAGGTTCCATTCCTAGGGGTATCTCAGAGATATTTGATGTGTTTGTCCAAATATAAGGTCTTGAGTTGCAGAAAACGAGTGTCGAGAGATGCCGGCTGCGTCGTCGCCGCTGTCCGTCCGAACGCTCGCGTCGTCAGCGGTCCGTTCTCGGGGCGATCGTCCTTTGACTCTCGATGGATAAAATAAGAAATTGGGCGCAAAATACTGTATATTTACCTATTATATCCAGTAATATCCTAACAAATAGGCACAAATTCAGGGCAAACGATTTATGATACTTCCAATTCGATTCGGGTGGGAGATATCGACAATGAACATCCCAGAACGCGAGAACAAGTTGACCAAATCCGAGATGCGAGCGCGGATTCTGACCGAGAAGGAGGAGCGCGGCCTCACCTACGAGGAGCTAGCTGACCTCGTGCCGGGGCGAAGCAAGATGTTCGTCGCCTCTGCTATCTTCGATGCGGCGAGCATGACCGCAGAGGATGCCAACGCGCTCACGAGCGAACTCGACCTCGGTGCCCCCGTCGCCGAGACGCTTCAGGAGGCGCCGATGAAGGGCATGGAGGACCCGACGATTCCCTCCGACCCCTGCATCTACCGGTTCTACGAGGTCCCGCAGGTGTACGGCCGGGCCATGAAGGCCGTCATCCACGAGGAGTTCGGTGACGGCATCATGAGCGCCATCGACTTCGAGGTGGACGTCCAGCGAGAGGAACGCCCCGACGGTGACCACGTCGTCATCACCTACGACGGCAAGTTCCTGCCCTACAAGCGCTGGTAAGCCGACCAGCCCCTTTTCTGTTCACGCCAGTACGCGCAACACGACCCAAATCCCCACGCACGCCGCCGGCGGGATGGTGAGGTTGTCGTCGAGGACGTAGCCGCGCACGACGGGTGTGAATCCGTCTGCGACCGTGGCGCCCGCGCCACCGACCGCCGCGGCGACGACGGCGACGGGGAGTGTGATACTCGGCGTCAGCGCCAGCACCCCCAGCGAGAAACAGACGACGAACATCGCGGCGATGACGCCCGCGCGCTTGGCTCGCCCCGCTTCGTTCGACCCGAGGAGGCCGCTCACGGGGTCGCCGATGGCGAGCATCAACATGCCGGCCACGGCGACCGGCGGGTCGAACACCGGCACCCACGCGACGGCTGTCATGCTGAACATGTAGAGCGCGTAGCCGGCGACGTTGTCCCGTTCGTACTCGCGGGTCAGCGTCTCGTAAATCTGCCAGTCGAGGCCGACGAGGAGCCGAATCGTCTCCAAGACTGCGGCGACGACGGCCGCGAAGACGAGGAGATATCGGAGCGTCTGCCAGTCCACGAGGCCCAGCATGTAGAGCGCGGGAAAGCCCACCCCGCTGGCGTGGACGCCCCGCCGCCGGAGTTCCGGGCCGCTCGTCATGCGTGGCCTCGTCCCCGCGCCATCGTCAGGAGCGCGTCACGTCGGTGTCGATTCGTTCGTACGACTCCAGCAGGCGGTCGAAGCTACCTCCGCTCTGGAGGACGACCTGCAGTTCCGTCGCGAGGTCGGCGACCGGCACACGGACCTGCGCCGTCGTGTCGCGGTCCCGCACCGTCACCGTCGTCGGGTCGTTCTCGATGCTCTCGTGGTCGACTGTCACCGACAGCGGCGTGCCGACTTCGTCCTGTCGGCGGTAGCGACGGCCGATGTTCCCCGAGTCGTCGTGGGCCACCGACAGCCCCGCCTCGCGGAGGTCGGCCACCACGTCGTCGGCCAGCGTCTCCAGCGCGTCGTCGCTCACCAGCGGGAACACCGCCACGTCGGTCGGCGCCACCTCGGGCGCCAGCGAGAGGTAGGTCCGCTCCTCGTCGTCGACCTCGTCCTCGTCGTACCCGTGCGCGAGGAGGGTGTAGACCGTCCGGTCGACGCCGAAGGAGGGTTCGACGATGTGCGGGGTGACGTGTTCGCCCGCCTCCGTCTGCTCCTCGATGCGGAAGTTGGCCACGTCGGCGTCGACGGTCACGTCCTCGCCGTCGACGGTGACCGTCACCTCGTCGGCCTCGAACGCCGACGGGTCGCGCTCCGCGAGGGCGCGCAGTTCGTCGGCGACGTTTCCTGCTTTCCCGCCGAACTCCGGCCCCAGCACGCTCATGTCGGGTTCGACGACGGCGCGTTCGACCGTCTTCGGTTCGTCGTACTGCTGGAAGACAGTGAAGTCGTCGTCGCTGTGCTCGGCGTGTTTCGAGAGGTCGTAGTCCCCTCGGTAGGCGAAGCCCGCAATCTCTATCCAGTCGCCGACGGTGGGGTCGTCGCTCACCGCACCGCTCACCTCGCTCTCGGCGTCCCAGCAGTCCGCGGCGTAGTGAGCGCGTTCGCCCGGGAGATGCTGACGGAAGCGGAAGCGGTCGTCGTCGACGCCGATGCGTTCGTACCACTCGCGCGCGACGCCGAGGTAGTAGGCCACCCAGTCGCTCTCGATGATGCCTTCCTCCACGGCCTCGCCGACCGTTCGCTCGACGTAGCCGCCCTCCGGGTCCTCCTGTTCGTCGGCGGGATAGAGGCGAAGCGATACGTCCGCCACCCGGTCGAGAGGTGGCTCGTCGGCGTCGGGGTCGACGAACTGCTCAAGTTCCGCCTGCGTGAACTCCCGCGTGCGGACGATGCCCTTGCGCGGGCTGATCTCGTTGCGGTAGGCGCGACCGATTTGGGTGACGCCGAACGGCAACTGGTTGCGGGCGTACTCCTTGAGTCGCGGGAACTCCACGAAGATGCCCTGTGCCGTCTCGGGACGCAGATAGCCCGGCTGACCGGAGCCGGGACCAATCGACGTCTCGAACATGAGGTTGAACTCCTCGACGGACCGGCCGGCGAGAGGCGCCCCACAGGAGGGGCAGGCGATTTCGTGTGCGGCGACGAGTTCTTCCACTTCCGGAATCGGCAGGCTCTCGGCCTCCTCGATGTCCGTCGCGTCCTCGATGAGGTGGTCAGCGCGGTGGCTCTCGCCACACTCGCCACACTCGACGAGCATGTCGTCGAAGCCGTCGAGGTGACCCGACGCCTCGAAGACGGGTTCGGGGGCGATGGTCGGCGCCTCGATTTCGTCGTTGCCCTCGCGGACGGTGAAGCGGTCCCGCCACGCGGCCTCGACGTTGCGCTTGAGCGCCGCGCCCTCCGGGCCGAAGGTGTAGAACCCGGCGACGCCGCCGTAGGCTTCGTCAGCGCCGAAGAAGAAGCCACGGCGCTTCGCGAGTTCGGTGATGGCGCGCGTCCGGTCCATCCTCAGACGCCTCGCAACAGATCGACGTCGCGGACGATGCCCACGAGCGCCCCGCCGTCGACCAGCGGTACCTGTTCCACGTCGTTCGAGAGGAGGACCTTCGCCACCTCTCGGGCCGTCTTGTGGCCCGAGACGGTCACCACGTCCTCGGTCATGAACGTCGCGACGGGTTCGCGCGGAATCTCGACGTTCCGGGTCGGGAAGTAGCGGTTCCCGACGGCCTTGATTCCCTCCCACATCCACTCGTCGTCCTGATTGGCGATGCTCTCGCCTGTGTCGTCCTCACCCTCGACGACGCGTGCTACGTCGATGATGTCGACTTCGGTGAGTATCCCTGCCATCCCGCCCTCGTCGTCGAGGACGACGGCGTAGGGGACGTTCGCGTAGTTGATTTCGCGTTCCGCGACCGTCAGCGGCGTCTCGACGTAGGTGGTGTTCACTTCCGGGGTCGCCAGCGTGTCGACCGTGGTGTCGCCGTCGACTTCACCGCGGGCGATGGCCCGAACCACGTCCGTCACGGTGATGATGCCCACCAGTCCGTCGTCGACGACGGGCACCCGTCGGGCACCTTCGGTCTGCATCAGCTCGGCCACATCGACGATGTCCGTCTCCGGCGTCGTCGTCGGCACCTCGCGCATCAGGAGCGCCAACTGGTCTTCGTCGGGGTTCTCGATGAGGTCGTCCCGCGAGACGAGGCCGCGGTACACCTCGCCGTCGTCGGTCTCTTTGACGACGGGAATAGACGAGAAGCCCCGTTCCTGGAGATATTCGAGCGCGTCGTCCCGGGTTCCCGGGAGAGCGACGGTCACGACGTCCGAACGGGGCGTCATCGCGTCGGCTACGTGCATGTCCCCCGTTCCGCCGCCCACCCTCTAATACTCTGCGAACACCGTGTCGGCTGACCGTCGTATCGGTGTTTTTATATTCGATTGGGAGTATCTAACACACATGGCGACCGACGTAACCGCTGTCGGGGGGCAGGGTGCGGATGTCATGGCTTCCGTCGACGACGGGCCTGGGGCATCCGAATTCGTCATCGCGGACGTCTCGCGCGACGACGCGTGGCTGTCTATCCAGCTTCGCGACGCGTCCCGACTTGACGACTGGCGGTAGCGGCGACCACGGGCTTTATTCGCTCGACCCACGCACTGACGGCTATGACGAGCGACGCCCCCGGGAACGTCCTCTTCGTCGTTATGGACACGGTGCGGGCGGACCACCTCACACCGTACGGCTACGACCGGCCGACGACGCCCGGTCTGGACGACTTCGCCACCGAGGCGACCGTCTTCGAGGAAGCCGTCGCCCCCGCGCCGTGGACGCTGCCGGTCCACGCCTCACTCTTTACCGGCCTGTACCCCAGCCAACACGGCGCCGACCAGGAGAATCCCTACCTCGAAGGCGCGACGACCCTCGCCGAGACGCTCTCTGACGCGGGCTACGACACCGCCTGTTACTCCTCGAACGCCTGGATTACGCCCTACACTCACCTCACCGACGGCTTCGACGCGCAGGACAACTTCTTCGAGGTGATGCCCGGCGACTTGCTCTCCGGGCCCCTCGCCCGCGCGTGGAAGACGATGAACGACAACGACCGCCTGCGAACCATCGCCGACAAACTCGTCTCCCTCGGCAACGTCGCCCACGAGTATTTCGCCGGCGGCGAGAGCGCCGACTCCAAGACGCCCGCCGTCATCGACCGCACCCAAGAGTTCATCGCAGACTCCGACGACTGGTTCGCGTTCATCAACCTGATGGACGCCCACCTCCCCTACCACCCGCCCGAGGAGTTCGCCGCAGAGTTCGCGCCCGGCGCCGATTCCGACGAAATCTGCCAGAACTCGAAGGAGTTCAACTCGGGTGCGCGCGACATCGACGACGAGGAGTGGGACGACATCCGCGGGCTCTACGACGCCGAAATCGCCCATATCGACGCCCAGCTCACCCGCCTGTTCGACTGGCTCAAAGAGCGCGGCGAGTGGGAGGACACCACCGTCGTCGTCTGTGCCGACCACGGCGAACTCCACGGCGAACACGACCTGTACGGCCACGAGTTCTGCCTCTACGACCCGCTGGTGAACGTCCCGCTGATGGTCAAACATCCCGACTTGGACGCCGACCGCCGGACCGACACCGTCGAACTCGTCGACCTGTACCACACCGTCCTCGACGCCCTCGACGTCGACGGCGGCGACCCAGCCACCGCCGGCGACACCGCCGTTTCCCGCGACCCGACGCGCTCCCTCCTCAGCGACGACTACCGTGCGTTCGACAGCGTGACTGACCCCGACCCCGGCCAGGCCGCCGCGCCCGACGGCGACTACGGCTTCGTCGAGTACTCGCGACCCGTGGTCGAACTCAAGCAACTGGAGGAGAAAGCCGCCGCCGCCGGCATCGACATCCCCGAGGACTCGCGCTTCTACTCCCGGATGCGCGCCTCTCGCCGCCCCGACGCGAAGTACGTCCGCATCGACCGTATCGAGGACGAGGCCTACCGCCTCGACACCGACCCCGGCGAGGAGACGACCCTCGCCAGCGGCGACGACGACCTGATAGCCGACGCCGAACGCGCCCTCGCCGACTTCGAGACGCGCGTCGGCGGGGCGTGGACCGGCGCCGACGACGCCGACGTAACCGACGACGCCGTCGCCAACATGGACGACGACGCTCAGGAGCGGTTGCGGGATTTGGGCTATCTGGAGTAACCGTAGCGAATACGGCCGGCGATATCGTCTCTTCTCGTGGGGTTAACGGTTGCCTCCGCGTGCGCCGTCGCCAGTCTTCGTACCCGTGTCCAGCAACCGATCGTCCGTCTCCGCGTACACTCGTACCGCGCTCAGTCTGTCATGCGTTCCAATAGCCGTCTCGAACCCCGCAGGAGCGGTTTCGAGTCCGAATCATCGATAATGGGGCGTGATTGATAACTGGACCCAATAATTTTTGCTTGGTCGAGACGGATAGCGGGTCGCTCAGTAGAGATCGGTATCCCTGAACGCTCGGAGCGCCTGCTCGGCGGCCGCCTGAACGTCGGCGTCTTCGGCCATCCGGAGGTCGCGGAGACGCGCCGTCGCCTCGGTGCCGGCGATCAGATCCGGTTGCTCCTCGGCGATTTCGGTCAACTGCTTCGCAGCCGCCACGACCGTCTCCGAGTCCTCGGCGTCCAGCCCGGTCACCAGCGTCTCGACGTCAGTCCGCTTGAGCTCCGCCACTGGCCTCTCGGACAGCTCCGTAACTTGGTGCGATGTCCCCGCCAGTACCTTCGTCTCCGTCTCGTTTTCTTCGGCCATACTTGATGCGCCGCTCGGAACGTCGGTGTCGCTCTCGTCCCGTTCGCGCCAGTCTGCCTCGTCCTGCGCTGCGTCTCCACTCACTCGTCCCGCGAGGGCCGACGCGAGGCTGGCGGCGATTGCGCGGATCAGTTCACCGCCGCGAACTCCGATGCGGAACGCGCCGCCGAGGAGTCGCTTGACGCCGGCGAAAAGCCACCCTCCCCCGCCACCGATCGCGCTTGTGAATCCGGAGATTGCTCCCATCCGTCGAAGGGCGGACGCGGCTACTGCGACCCCGCCGAGACCGACCATGGCGACGCCGATGACTACTCCCACAGATTCGCCGTCTCCGTCGGTCGGCGTCTCCGTGAGCGGTTGAGTGGCCGTCAGCGTCGCGGTCGGCGTTCGGGTGTGTGTAGCCGTCGGCGTCGTCGTGGCTGGCGGCCCCGGTGAATCGACTGGTTCGGTGGCGGCGGACGGTGACGACGCCACGTTCGTCTCGAACATCATCGATTCACGGTGAACTCCACCTTCGATATCCGTCACTTCGACGATGAGCCTCGTTTGCCCGGCCGCAGCGTCGATCCGCCCTCGGAACGGGATACGGTCGGCCGTCTCGCCCTCGTGAACGGTGATCGTTCGCACGGTCTCCCCGTCGGCTGTCGTCGATTTGACTACCACCTTGCGGGCGCGGGTATCGTTGACCTTGCCTTCGAAGACGAGTGAGTCCCCGCTGACGTGCGTCGCCGCCTCGTCGATCGTGATCGTCGGTTCGAGGTGGCCTTGATAATCGAACGGAATCTTCCACTGTCGCGTATTACCGGCGACGTCGGTCGCGACGAGGATAATTGCTGTCGCCCCGGTGGGTGTCTCGGTCGCGAACTCGAAGTCGGTGTTCACCCGATCTCGCGTGGGTTCCTTCGTGGTTGGATTCAGGATCCTCACCGTCTGACTCGTGCTCTCCAACCGGTAACTGAGCGAATTCACCTTCACACCGTCGCTGACGGTGCCCGCGACGGTGAGTTCGCCGTTCTCCGAGCGTTCGAAGCGGTCCAGATCGATGCTCGGCCGCTGACTATCGACCACCGAAACCGTGATGTCGTGGATGGTTCGCTGCCCGTATTCGTCGATTACCTCGACCTGCAGTTCGTTCTCACCGAGTCCGAACAGTATTGGCTGGGTGATGTTCGTCCCGGGGTTCTTGATGCGATAGGTTTGCCGAACCTGGTCTCGCTTGCCGGCGAAGAGCCACTCGTATTTCCGCTCGATCCGCACCTTGCTAACGTTGTTCTGATCGGAGAGCTCGGCCGCCAATGTCGTATCCGCACGCGTGAGTGTGACCTCGCCGTTCGACGGGTAACCCACCGATTCGAACGGCGACGTGTACGTTACCTCCGGGCCGTCGGAGTCTTTTATCACCGTCGTGGTTCGTTGGACGCCGATGGATTCCGCGACCACGCTCACCTCGTACTCGCCGTCGTCGAGATCGAGTGTGATCCGTTCGGAGAACGACGACGATTCGGGCTCGAAGGTTCGACGGGTCTCACCGCCGACTCGAACTGCGACCGTCTCGATCGATTCGTTCGCGTCGAGTTCGATGTCCACCTCCGGATCGTCGGTGACGACAACGCGATTGCCGTCCTGTACGGTACTTCCGTCGATAGTGATATTGACTGTCGACTGCGCCACGGCTGTCGGTGCGAATGCCGTGACAGCTAACGTGCCGAGCAGTACGAGGATAGTCACGAGTACGACCCCCCGCCCGCGTTGCTCCCCCATACTGTCCTGGTGTATTCCCGACTACACTAAGTGTTCTGCGTGGCTCCTTTCCGTGACACGAGTTCGGCGGCGTCTCGTCACATGAAGTCGTCGAGCCGCGACGGCTTGTTCTGGTCGTTCTGGAAGACACTCTCCAGACTCTTCTCTAGGACTTCGAGGCGCTGTTTCGTGTAGGGCCGGCAGCCGAACTCCTCGGCCACGCGGATGGCGGTGTCCATGTACTTGTTCACCGACCCCTCGTGGACCGTCAGGTTGACGCGTCCACCACACTCCCGGCAGTCGCCCGAGAGTGGCATCCGCCGGTACGACTCCCCGCAGTCGAGACACCGCGTCTCTTGGCGCGAGAACGCCCGCAGGTTCCCGATGAGGTCCGGCAGGAAGTGATACTCGATGATGCGCTCGGCCACGTCCGTCTCGTCGACGGCGTGGAGCTTCCGGGCGAGGCCGAGTTGAGCGTCCATCTTGTCCATCATCGACCCCAGCGTCTTGTACGCCGAGAGGTCCGGCCCGAGGGCGATGTTCGAGGTGTCGTGGGTGTGGTCGAAGCCGTGATACTCCGACTCCGTCCCCAGCGACGCCTCCGCGATTTCCACGTCCACGTCCTCGGGGTCGGCCATCTCGCGCGTCGCCTCGTAGAACTCCAGTGGGTACTCCCGCACCACGTCCATGTTGTGCGCCTCGTCGTCGATTTCGGTCGGGTCGATGCGCGAGGACATGACGAGGGGGGCGTCCATCCGCCCGCCGCGCTTGTCCGGGAGGTACTCCCGACTGAAGTTGAGGAGGCCGTCCATCAGGAGCATGACGCAATCTTCGTCTCCGTCACAGTTGCGGCGTTTGGCTGCGTGAAAATAAGGGTGCGCGTACCCGACGGACGCCGAGGTGAACCCCACGACACGCCCGACCACCGCCGCCGACGTGTGGGGTGCCATGCCGAAGACGAGTTCGCCCACCAAGTCCTGCCGTTCCTCTACCTCGTAGAACGCGGGCAGGTCGTAGAACTCCGTCAACAGGTCGTCGACGAAGTCGGCGGTCTTGAGGAGGTGTTCCGCGGCGCCGTCCGAGAGGACGATGTCCTGCACTCGGAGTTCGACGAGTTGGTCGTCGAAGCGGAGGGGTTCGCCGTCGATGTCGGTGTCGTAGCCGAGTTCGCGGAAGTCCTCCGCGGTCACGTCGAGTTCCTCGGGTCGCACCGACGTCACCGGCAGGTCCGTCATGTCGTAGCGGACCGTGCCGTCCTTGAACGCGCTGACGCCGTGTTTGGCGCGGAGGACGCCTTTCTCCATCGCCTCGGGCGTCTTGTTCGCCGAGGTGAGCCCCTTCACGCCCTTGAGAATCTCGAACGCGGCTTCGCGCTCGCCCACGGTGTCGAGGGCCTCCTGATAGCGACCACCGAGGTCGATTTCGCGCCACTCGGCGCTGGTCACGTCCCGGTCACATCGGTCGCAGTGGACGCGCCCGGACTCGTCGGGTTCGATTTCGCGTTCGCAGGAGTCACACTCGAAGACGGGGCCCGTGTGCCCGCCACACTCCGGGCATCCCGGCCGGTAGGTCGTCGCGCCGCAGTCGGGACAGGTCCGCCGCCCCACCTGCACGTTCACGACGCCTCGACCCGCGTCCGTGTGGGCGTGGGCGGCGCTGCCCACGTCCCGCTGGCTCCCGCCCGCTTCGCCGATGGGGAAGAGCGTGTGGACGGCGGGCGACAGGTCGCGTCCCTCCGACTTCTCCGGGCGCCCCATCCGGTTGCCGATTCGGGTCGGCGCTCGCTCGCGGACGGTGAAGGGCGCCACCTCGTTGACGGCGCGGATGGCGTTTTCGCCGTCCTCGTAGGTTCGTGCCGTCTCGGAGAGGTCGTCGAGCGTCCACTCGCGGTCGAGGTCGGTCGTCACGCCGAGCGACCGGGCGAGCGGTCGCCAGTCGGCGACGCGGATGGCCTCTTCCGTCGCGACGTGTTCGACCAGCAGGCGTTCGAAGGCGCCCCGAACGTCGGCCTCCTCGCCGTCCGGAAGGTCGATGACCAGCGCATCTGCCGCCTGCGCCGGGTCGCGGGCCTGCGAGACGCCGCCGTCGCCCTCGATGGCGACGACACTTCCCCCGCTCACGGCGTCAGCGAGGGCGTCGACTGCCTCGACACTCACGTCGTGCCACAGGTAGGTGTACGCCGGGTGGAGCGGGCAGTCGTATCGCCGCGCCCACTCCAGCGCCGTCTCGACGCTCGGGGATTCGAGGTCGACCCGCGGGTCGTCGCGGAGCGCCTGCACGTCCGCGTCGCTCGCCTCGAACTCCTGTATCCACCACTCGAACGTGTAGGAGGCGGGCGCGAGCGGATGGTTGTTCTCCACGAACTCGCCGTAGTTCACGAGATACTCGCCCAAGTCGAGAATCTCCTCGACGCCGTTGCGGACGGTCAGCGCCTCCGCCGGGTCGTCGATGCGCCGCACTTCGCCGTTGGCCAATCGGACCGTCGGCCCCTCGATGGTGTCGACGGGGACGACGCCCGCGGCCTTCCCCGGCCGTTCGGTCTTGATTTGGGTCCCCGTCGCGAGGAAGTCGTCGACGAGGTGCATCGTCGCCGGGTGGACGCCGGCCGTCGCGAACCCGTGATTCCGGGCGCGTCCGTACCGCAGTCGAAACCCGCCCGCTTCGGACGGGTGGCCGAACACCGGCCGCCCGGCGATGAGGTCGCGGAGGAACTTCCCAGACGGTTCGACGCGGGGGGCGCCCGCGTCGTCGCTCGATTCCTCGGCATCGGCATCGTCACTCTCGTCGTCGCCGTCGCTTTCGTCTGCCGCCTCGTCGCCGTCGTCGCTCTCCCCGATGGTGCCGTCGATGAGGTCCTGGAGCCACGGCCACTCCACCTCGTCCAAGTCGCGGGTGTAGCGCTGAATCTTCGGCGCCTTGAGCGCGATGCCCTCTGCGAGGACGAGACACATCCCCCCGCGGGCGGCGTTGGTGTCGATACGCTCCAAGTCGCGAAAGCCCGACACCTCCTCGTCGCCCGTCGCCTCCCCGTCGAGCATGATGGGGGTGTGCTCGGCGATGAACTTCGTCTCCTTGTCCTTGGGCGTGTACTGCAGCCCCGTCTCGGAGTCGTAGAGCCCCACCTCTTCGGCGTAGCGCTCTATCTCGTCGTCTCGGGGCTTGAACTCGTCGATGCCGAGGAGCGAGCGGGCGTAGTCCGCGACGAGCACCGAGAGCGCCTGTGCTGTCCCGCCCGCCGAGCGAATCGGCCCGGCGTAGTAGACGTTGACGAACTCCGTCCCGTCGTCGTTTGCAAGCACTTCCACGCGGTCGATGCCCTCGATGGGCGCGGCGACGACACCCTCGGTGAGGAGGGCGACGGCCGTCCGGACTGCCCCTTCGATTTTCCCGGCGTTCGTGTCGTAGTCGCCGACCGACCCCTCGACGAAGTCGGTGACGAGCGCCAGCGCCGCCTCCTCGCGGCTCATCTCCCCGTCGAGTTCGCGCACGCGCTCCGCGACGCCGTCGATGCCGAGGATGTTCTCCACCCGGTCGGCCATGTCCCGCGCCACCGGAATCTCGACCTCTTCGCTCGGGTCGGCGCCGCGTCCCCGGGCTCGCTCCGCGCGGTCGAACGCCTCGTCGAGTTGGTCTTCGATGCGCGCGAAGTACTGCTCGTCGTCCGGTGTCACGATTGGTTCGTCCCCTCCTCGAAACTCCGGAGTTGAATCGTCCCTTCGACGGCCGTCGCCGCGTTGAGGTAGCCGCCGACGGCCTGTCCGCTCGGCCGCGTCAGGACGGCGTAGGGGCGGGCGACGGCGTCGCCGTCGTCGACAGACACGTCTCCCACGCACGTCGCGACGGTGAGCGGTTCGTCGAACCGCACGGCGCGGTGTTCGTCCGCGGTCGGGTCGTAGTGCCACACGTCGGCGTCGCGGACCGTCCCCGTTCCGGAGAACCACGCCGCGCTGACGCCCTCGGTGTCGGCTACGTGCTCGATTGCCGCTCGCCAGTCGTCGCCGTCCTCGATGGCGACGCGATACTCTGCGCGTACGGCGAGTTCACGAGCGTCCATAGACGCGACACGGCCGGCCCCGGATTAAACCTTTCAGTGGCGCGGCAGGCAGCACCGCCGTTGGTCGATGTGTTGTAAAAACGAATCAGAAACGCCTGCGCTCGGCCTTAGAAGGGGGCCTGCGGGCCTTCGTCGCGGCCCTCGCTGTCGTCGGTCGTTTCGCCGGGGAAGGAAGGCTCCATCCCTTCCTCCGCACCCTCGCCGCCCATGCCTTCCATGCCGGTGTCGGCGTGGACCTTCGTAATCTCGGGAATCTCTTTGACCATCCGGCTCTTGATGGCCTGAATCGTCATCGGCGAGATGCCACAGCCGGAACAGGCGCCGCCGAGCTGGATGCTCACTTCGCCGGTGTCCATGTCGATGTTCTGAATCGCGGCGCTCCCGCCGTGCATCTGAATCTGGGGGAAGTTGCGTCGGAGGAAGTTGGTCACGCGCTCGCGGAGGTCGTCCTCGGCGTTCGTGTCCTGGGCGTCAGTGCTCATGGGTGTAGCAACGGTACCGACCGGCTTAGGCCTTTGGTTCGTCCGCATCACCGAGCCCGAACACCGAGCGCAGCTCCGCCTCGATTTCCTCGACGTAGCGGTCGAGCGTGGTCGTCAGCTTCTCCTCGTCGACGACGATGGCCGTCACGCGGTCCGTCGGGTTCTCGGGAAGTTCGATTCGGAACTCGCCGTCCTCGTAGAACGGCTCTGACTCGTTGAGCACCTGCTGGTCGATGGCGTGGATGAGCTCGGAGTCGTACTTGTCGTTCATCGTCTCGAAGGCGTTCTTGTACGCCCGCTGGAGTTCGGTGAAGTAGTTGGCGTACTTGTCCTCGAACTTCTCGGGGTCGAAATCGGCCATGCCCGTGCTTGCCCGCCGGACGGCAAAAGTCGGACGGTTACGCCTCTTCGACCCGAATCTCGTTGACGCTGACGTGGAGGTAGGTAACCGGCGCCCCGCCGCCACCCGTCAGCTCCGGCGTCTGGTCCGCGAGCACCGTGTCGTAGCTGACTCTCGACCCACTCTCCACGGCGCTCACACCGCCGACGAGACCCCCGTACACCCTCGCGCCGCTCTCGACCCTGATGTCCTCGTTCCCGGGTGCGTAGACGACACCGTAGAATCTGGCCCCGTTAGCAATCGTCACCGCCGAGTCGCTCGTCCCGTAGAGCCATATCTGGTCGCCTCGGTCGTCGACGCTGTCCCACCGCGACCCCCCTGAGATGGTGTAGTCGCCCGTGGCGTAGACGTGAACCTCGTTCGGTCCGATGACCTCGATGTTCTCGCTGTCGGTGAGCACGTCGCCGTTGATGGCGAGGTAGATGGGCCCGCCCGTCGTGTCGAGGGTGACGTCTCCCTCTGGCTCGAAGGAGTCGAGGGAGTAACTCCCGTTGGTCAGCGTACAGGGACAGGAACCGCCCTCGATTTTCGACACGTCGCTCCCGTCGTTGTCGTTCGACGCGGCAGTCGTCGAGACCCGCGTCTGTACCGTCGTGTCGATTGGGCGCAGGTTCGGCGGGCGGAGGTCACTCGCTGCCGACACGTCGCTCAGGTCCGGCTCCGGCCCGTTCTCCTGAATCGTCGCGCTCGGGTGGATGTTCGGGTAGACGTCCGGCCCGTTCTCGAAGGTGCCGGCGACCGTCAGGTCGCCTCGGATGTTCTGCCCGTCTGCCGGGTAGAAGTTGCCGCCGAGGTGGACGTCGCCGTTGACCGAGCCCCCCGGTTCGCTTCGGTAGTCGCCGCCCGCGGTCACGTCGTCATCGACGGTGATACCGCCCGCCCCCTCGATTACGTCGCCGCTGACGGTCGCCGGGCCGTTGAGCGCGCCGCCGCCACCGAGGACGAGGTCACCGTCCGCGATGACGCGGTCGTTGACGGTGATGCCACCGCCCGACAGGTCGGCGTCGCCGTCGACGACCAGCTGCCCCGTCACCTCGATGCCACCGCCGCCCCCGAAGTCACCGTCGACGCGCATGTCGCCCTCGATTCTCCCGCCGCCGCTGTTGGTGAGATTCTCGCCGACGTAGACGCTCCCGTTTTCGCCTTTCGTCGCCGGATAGGTCCCCTCGGAAGAGTTGTAGCTGTCGACGGTCGCGCCGTTCTGGACCGTCACCGTCGGCGCCTCCGAGGCGATGGATTCCTGCACCTCTCGCCCCCGCGTGGGGACGCTGAGGACGATTTCGACCGTCTGGTTGGCGTCGTCGGTTCGCACCGTGTCCGCGTCGGTGCGCGTCTCGAAGTATTCGGCCCACGCGCGGTAGTACTCGCTCTGGATGCTCACTTCGACCGTGCCCGCGTCCAGCGGGTTCTGCATCCCCGCGCTGGCGTTCGGGAACGCGGCGTTCGTCGGCCCGTCGACGAACCGCAGTTGGTCGGAAGAGGTCGCCGGGCCGCGAAGCACCACCAGCGGGAAGGTCAACGTCGGTTCGCCGCTCGCGCCCGTCCCCCACCGGTAGTGAAACTCCGGCGGCGATATCATTCGCGCCTGCCCCGCACCGCTGGTCCGCCACACGCCCCCGCCCTGATACGCGACGGTCGAGCCACCGGCCCGGTATTCGATAGCGCCCATCGTCGTGTTCACGAGCGGTGGGCCGGTTGCGTTGGCGCCGGCCCGCGAAATCGTGATTCGACCCGCCGATTCGTCGAGCGTCGCCTGTCGCTGCCCACCCAGTTCGACCTGCCGCGTGTTCGCGTAGCCGAGGGCGACTTCGCTCACCTGTGAATCGACCGTCGACATGGCTACCTCGGCCTGACTGGCGCCCGCCTCGTCGCGAACGCCCTGAATCGCCTCGCTACCGAGCAACAGGACGCCCGTCGTTCCGACGACGACGAGTCCCAGAATCAGCACGACGCCGATGACGGTGCTCTGTCCCCGCCGCGTCGCTCGGTCGCTCACACCGCCTCCGGCGTGCGGGTCGGTGGGCACGACCCACCGGGAGGGTTCCGCGCTGTTCTCATTCGTGATAGGCGTTCGACCCGAACGGGCTTCTATCTTTGTATGTTATTTTGACACGTAGTCGGGGTCAGCTGAGCTGCTCCCCGACGATGTCGTCGGCCGCCGCGACGAACGCCGCCTGTTCGCCCGCCGGAATCGTCGCGCCCGCGGCCACGTCGTGTCCGCCGCCGTCGCCGCCGACCGACCGAGACGCCTCGCGCATGACTGCCGAGAGGTCGAGGCCCTCGCGGACCAGCGCGTGCGTCCCGCGCGAGGAGACTTTCACCTCGCCCTCCTCCGTGGCGGCGAAGGCGATGATGGGCTGGTCGCGACTGATTCCCTCCGACCCGAGCGCCATCCCCGCCACGATGCCGACGATGGTCTCTCGAATCTGCGTCCCCGCGTCGAACCACTGCAGGTGCTCCTCGACGGTGACGCCCTCCTCCACCACGAGGTCGATGCCCTCCGAGAGGTTCTTGCGGTGGTTCCGGAGGAGGGTTCGGGCGCGCTCTAACGCCGCCTCGCGGTCGCCCAGACAGACGGCCAATCCAACGTCCGCGCGGTCGTAGCGCGCCGTCGCGTTCAGGAGCGTCGAGAACTCGCTCACGTCGCGCAGCTCCGTCCCCTCCGTCTCCGCGAGGAGCGTGTACGTCGTCCCGACAAGGTCGTCGACGCGGGCCGACGGCACGCCGCGAGTCACCGCGTGTTTGAGGAGGGCGCTAGCCAGCGTCTGGCGCTCTGGCGCGGTCAGGTCGACCCACCGCTTCCACTCGCCGTCCTCGCGCAGGTCGATGTCGAGGTCAGAGAGAAAGCGCATCGCTCCGGATTCGTCGCCCGTGATGCCCGGGAGGCGAACGTCGCTCGCGTACTCCAGCAGCTTTGGGAGCGGGCGCGTCTGGCGGCCGTACATCGCGAGGTCCGTCCCCTCGCGGACGACGCCCGCGTCGACGCCCTCCGCGACGATGCCCTCGTTGGCGCCCGTGAGTCCGTCGGGGCCGCCCTGCATGTCGCCGACGGCGCCGACGACGGCCAGCGCCGCGAGGTCACGGTTGTCCGTCTCCTCGTCTTCGAGTGCGCGCGCGAGACAGTAGGTTGCCCCCGCTCCCGAGAGTTCGCTGGCGCCGTTTATCCCCTCCAACAGCGGGTTGCAGTGATACGTCGTCTCGGCGTCCGCGGGCTGGTGGTGGTCGGCGATGACCGGCGTGAACGCGTCGTCGTACTCCGTGATGATATCCAACTGACCGCTCCCGAAGTCGGTGAACAGCACCGTCTCGTGGTCCGTCTCGGCGATGCTGGCCACGGCCGCCTCGTCCAGTTGTCGCTCGAAGACCACGTCGACCGGAATCCCGGCGCGTTCGAGCGCCGTCGCGGCGATGGCGGCGCTCGTCAACCCGTCCGCGTCGATGTGGGAGGCGAGCAACACCGCGTCGGCGTGGCGGAGGCGGTCAGCACACGCCGCCGCCCGCTCTGCGAGTTCGGGGACGGGCTGAGACATTACTCGACCGTCGGTCGGCATCGCGGATAAATCTTCGACTACCGCTCGCGCAGGCGCTCGACTGTCTCGCGCGCCAACGCCTCGAACGTCGCCTCCGCGGGCACCACGTCGACGTCGATGCCGAGGTCCGTCGCCGTCTCCCGTGTCGGCTCACCGATGACGCCGACGACGGCGTCGTTCAGGCCGCGAATCGCCGCGTCGCGAACTCCGCGCTCCGCCGCGGCGTCGAGGAAGTGTTCGACCGTCAGCGACGAGGTGAAACAGGCCCCGTCGAGGTCACCCTCGGCGGCGAGCGTCGCCGACTTGCCCGACCCGTCGGGTCTGACCAGCCGGTAGAGCACCGTCTCGTGCACGTCCGCGCCGGCGTCGCGGAGGCCGTCGAGCAACACGTCGCTGCCGTGGTCGCTCCGCGCCACCTCGACCGTCGCGCCCGCGACGCGGTCGGCGAGCAACTCGACCAGCCCCGTCGAGGAGTACTCCTCGGGAAGCAGGTCGACCGCGTAGCCCGCCGCTTCGAGCGCTTCGGCGGTTCGCGGGCCGATGGCAACCACCGTCGCGTCGCCGGGGCCCCACCCGGCGTCGGCGACGAGTTCGGCGCCCGTCTTGCTCGTGAAGACCACGTACTCGGCGTCTCGGGGCGTCGCGCCCGTGGCTTCGACTGCGAGCATCGGGTCGGCGATGGGGTCGACGCCGAGGTCCGTGAGGAGGCGCCGCGCGTCCTCGATTCGCTCGTCGTCCGGGCGGAAGACGGCGACGCGTTCGCTCACTCCTCGGCCTCCTCGCGCGCCTGGTCGATCAGGTCGGCGGCGCCCGCCTCGCGCAGGTCGGCCGCGAGGTCCGCCGCGGCGTCAGCGTGGTCCGTAATCGGCAGGTCGGCGGTGCGTTCGATGACTTCCGTCCCGTCGAGGGAGAGCACCTGCACCGCAACCTGGACGTACTCGCCCTGCACGAGAGCGTGGACGCCGATGGGGGCGATACAGCCACCGCCGAGTTCGGCCAGCACCGTCCGCTCGACTGTCGTCGCCACCCGCGTCACCGGGTCGTCGACGAGTTCGCGAATCGTCTCCATCGCGTCCCCGTCGGCGCGCGCCGTCACCGCGATGGCGCCCTGCCCCGGCGCAGGGACGAACGACTCCGTCGGGAGTCGCGTCGTCGGCACCGTGTCGAGCAGGCCGCTCCGCTGCAGTCCCGACTCGGCGAGGACGATGGCGTCGTACTCCACGTCGGGGTCACGCTCCATCGCGCGCCGCTCCAGTTCGGTCAGACCGTCGAACCAGTCTTCGACCGACTGGTCGAAGGCGTCCGGGTGTTCGCCCTCGTCTTCGTCCTCCGCGTCGAGGCGGCGCTGGTGTTCGCGTTGCAGTTCCGGCCCGAGCAACTTCTCGACGCGCGTGTCGACGTTGCCCCGCAGGGGTTCGACCTGCAGGTCCGGGCGCTCGCGGCGCAGTTGCGCCCCGCGACGGAGCGACGAGGTGCCGACAACGGCGCCCTCGGGCAGTCCGTCGAGTTCGCTTCCGTCCGGCGTCACCAGTACGTCGCCCGCGGGCGCTCGCTCGGGCACGCCCGCGACGACCAGTTCCGGCGGCGACTCCGTGGGCATGTCTTTCATCGAGTGGACCGCGGCGTCCACGTCGCCGTCGAGCACCTGTTCGTCGAGTGCGCGCACGAACGCGCCCGTCTTCCCGAGTTGGTGGATGAGTTCGTCGCGAATCTCGTCACCGCGGGTCGACACCTCGACCACGTCGACGTCGAGGCGTCGGGCGGAGAGGCGGTCGCTGACGCTCGCCGTCTGGCGGAGGGCGAGGTCGGACCCGCGCGTCGCTAGCCGAATCGTCCCGCGCGTGTTCATGGCAGAGCCGTCGCTCCCGAACGTGAAAAGCCCATCAGTTCCGTCGGCAGGCAGTCGACTGCCGCCCCGGAACCTATTACGGTCGCATCGAATAGACGTGCCCGATGTCGAAGATTCCCACCTACAACGCGGTCGGTCTCTCCCCCACGGTGTGGGGCGCCGAAGAGCGCAGCGACATCGAGAAGAATCTCGACCACATCCACGAAGCCCTCTCGGCGGCCACCTGGCTCAGCGGCCTCGAGCTTCCGGTCAAACTCGCTGTCCTCCCCGAGGGTGCTCTCCAAGGCTTCACCGACGAGGTGCGCGACATGGACCACGCCACCTATCGGGAGGAGATTGCCATCGACATTCCCGGTCCCGAGACCGACACGCTCGCGGAGTACGCCAAGGAGTTCGAGGTGTATCTCGTCGCCTCCGCGAAGGAGAAGGCACCCGAGTACGACGAGAAGTTCTACAACACCGCCTTCGTCATCAGCCCCGACGGCGAAATCGTCCACACCCACCGGAAGGTCACGCCCCTCCTTCCGGTCGAGCGCTCGGTGTCGCCCCACGACGTGTGGGACGACTGGACCGAGACTCACGGCGACGACCTCGACGACATCTTCCCCGTCGTCGACACCGACATCGGGCGCATCGGCATCTCGCTTGCCATCGAGGGGGCCTATCCCGAGTACGTCCGCGGCCTCGCGATGAACGGCGCGGAGGTCATCTGTCGCATCGCTTGCCCCGAACCCCTCGTCGCCAACGACAGCTGGGAGATTCAGAACCGGGCGCGCGCCCTCGACAACACCTGTTACGTCGTCGCGCCGAACCTCGGCACCTACTACGTCTCGCCCGACGCCGAGACGCCCGTCGACACCTTCGGCGGCGGGTCGATGGTCGTCGACCACCGCGGGCAGATTCTCGCCGAACACGACTACGGCGCCGGCTCCTCCTACTGTGCGGCCCCCATCGACGTGGAGGGCCTCCGCGAGCATCGCACGCAGTCGCCGCTCACGAACTGGATCAAAGACCTCCGGACCGAACTCATCCAGCCCATCTACGACCGCGAAATCTACCCCAAAAACCTCTGGCTCGACCGTCAGCCAGTCGACCACGAGACCTACGCCGAGGAAGTGACGGAGCGCCAGATAGAGAAGATGGTCGAGGAGGATATCTTCGTCCCGCCGTACGACGAGCGCTAAAGCGCCTCTTGGTAGGCGTCCAGCGTCCGCTGGATGTCCTCTTCGGTGTGGGCGTAACTCACGAACTGCGTCTCGAACTGGTTGGCGGTGAGGAAGACGCCCTGTTCTTTCATCTGCTGCCAGAACACCCGCTCCCAGCGGTTGGTCTCCGCGGCGGCGACGTCCGCGCCGGTCTTGGGACAGGCGTCGAAGTTCGGACAGTCCTCGCGCTGTCGACAGCCAGCCTCACAGCGACCCGCGCCGGCCTGCCCGTCGCGGGTGAAGATGGTCTTGAAGATGCTGTCGGTGCCGACGACGGTGTACTGGGGTGCCTGCTCTTCGAGGATGTCCGTGATGCCCGCGCGCAGTTGCTCGCCGAGGTCGTTGACGTGGTCGTACACGTCGTTCTCGGCGGCGTAGCGCAGCGTTTCGAGTCCAGCCGCCATCGTCACCGGGTGGCCCGAGAAGGTGCCCGACTGGAACACGTCACCGCCGGGCGTGAGGTGTTCGACGATTTCCGCGCGGCCGCCGACGGCGCCGACGGGGAAGCCGCCGCCGACGATTTTGCCGAGCGTCGTCAGGTCCGGCGTGACGCCGAACTTGCTCTGGGCACAGCCGAGGCCGCCGACGCGGAACCCCGTGATGACCTCGTCGAAGATGAGCAGCGAGCCGTGTTCGTCACAGAGTTCGCGGAGCGTGTCGTGGAAGCCGTCCACGGGCATCACCACGCCCATGTTGCCGAGGATGGGTTCCGTGAGGACCGCGGCGATGTCGTCGCCGTGTTCCTCGAACACGTCCGTGACGGTGTCGGAGTCGTTGAACGGCACCGGAATCGTGTGCTCGGCGAAGGAGTCGGGGATGCCCGGCGAGGAGGGCGTCGCCCCCTCGGGCGAGCCTTCGACCAGCGTCGACTCTTGCGCGCCGTGGTAGCCGCCCTGCATCACGACGATTTTGTCGCGCCCGGTGTATGCGCGGGCGAGACGGACCGCCGAGACGGTGGCTTCCGTGCCCGAGTTGACGAATCGGACCATCTCGACGGAGGGGACGTGGCGAGCGACGAACTCCGCGAGGTCGACTTCGACTTCCGTGGGGGCGCCGTACATCGGGCCGGCACTCGCGTGTGACTGGATGGCTGCCTCGACGGACTCGGGCAGGTCGTGACCGAACAGGAGCGGGCCGTAGCCCATCACGTAGTCGAGGTAGCGATTGCCGTCGGCGTCGATGACGTGCGCGCCATCGCCGCGTTCGACGAAGAATGGGTACGGCATCGACGCCCGTACCGACGAGTTGACGCCGCCGGCAAGCACCGACAGCGCCCGGTCGTACAGTTCCTGCGATTCGTCGTGGTTCATACTCGTCGTTCCGTACTACGGCGGAAAGAATGTACGGGAAAAGGAGCCGCAACCGCTGGTGCTCTGTGGTCAGCCGTTACCGCTCAGACCGCGTCCGAACCCTCCTTACCCGTCCGAACCTGAATGGCGTTGTCGACGGGCATGATGAAGATTTTGCCGTCGCCGGGTTCGCCCGTGTTGGCGCCCTCGCGAATCGCCTCGGCCACGTCTTCGGCGGGCACGTCGGCGACCACACACTCGACTTTCACCTTCTGGTGGAGGTCGACCGTGTACTCCTCACCGCGCCACTGGCCCTTCTTCGCGGGCTGTGAGCCGCGGCCCGAGACGTTCGTCACCGTAATCGAGGGGGCACCGACCTCTGCGATGGCCTGCTTCACGTCGCCGAGTTTCTCGGGGCGGAGCATCGCGACGACCATCTTGATGTCGCGGTCGTCACCGCCGTCCGTGCGGACGTCCCGACCGCCGTCGGTGCGGATTTCGGGATCGTCGCCGCCGTCCGTTCGCAGATTGTCGCCGCCGTCGGCGACCACGTCGGGTTCGCCGAATTCGGGGTAGGTGTTGACGCCGTGTTCGGCCACGTCGAGGCCTTCACGCTCGTGTTCCTCGGAGACGCGGGCCTGACCGGCCGCCTTCAGGACGCCGAAGACCAGCGCCGTCGCGACGATGGTCCACACCGCGATGACGACCACGCCGGCGAGCTGGCCGACGAAGCTGACGGAGTAGCCGGGAACCGCGAACAGCGGGAACAGCACTGCACCGAGGACGCCCGCGCTCCCGTGGACCGGGAACACCGCACAGACGTCGTCGATCTTGAGTCGCTTCTCGATGAACTCGAAGACGATGGGGAGCTGCGCGCCGGCAGCGCCACCGATGACGAGTGCGCCAATCCACGTGATTGCGTTCGTGTTGCTCGTGATGCCGACGAGACCGGCGAGCATGCCGTTTGCGACGTACAGCGTGTCGACCTTGCCGGTCTTGGCGAGCGCAGCGGCGCCGGCGCCGATGGCGCCCGCGGCCATGCCCATCGTCGTCGTGAGGACGACGCGGCCGAGCTGGTCGCTGAGAGCACCGCTGTCAGCGAAGACGGCCGACGTGCCCACGTTGAAGCCGAACCACCCGAAACAGAGGATGAGCGTCCCCAGCACCGCGAAGGTGAGCGAGTGACCGGGGATGATGTTCACCGAGCCGTCGTCGTTGTAGCGGTCCATCCGGGGACCGAGCACCCACGCGGCCGTGAGGCCGGCGATGCCGCCCATGCCGTGGACGATCATGCCGCCCGCGAAGTCCTGGAAGCCCGGACCGATGGTGGTCAGGAAGCCGCCGGCCCACGTGAGGCCGGTGACCACGGGGTAGATGATCGCGGACAGGAGAATCGTGTACGTGACGTACGCGCGGAGTTTCGCGCGCCCCGCCACGGCCCCGCTGACGATGGTCGCCGCCGTCATGGCGAACACAGCGCCGTAGAACCAGCCGATCCAGCCGGCCGAACCCCCGGTGATGTAGCCGAACGGGTTCGAACCACCGCCGACAATCGTCGAGACACCGGCGCCGATCAGGAAGTAGACGAGGACGCCGACGCTCCAAGTCAACATGTTCTTCGTCAGCTGGTTGGCGACGTTCTTCGAGCGCACCTGCCCCGCCTCGAGCATGGCGAAGCCGGCGTGCATGAAGAAGATGAGGAAGCTGACGAGCAGGATCCAGGCGTTGTTGACGCCCGACGTGATAGCCGATGGATCCATCTGCAGTGGCGTCAGCATGCAGCCACCTCCGCTGACGGTACTTCGCTATCGGTGCTTGGACAGACGTTCGTGTTTCCGATTACTTCTACCATGTTCGTTCTCCGTGTTGCGATAGAACGTACTGTTGGGACATAATATAAGGATTAGCGTTGACAAATGTCTGTATAACGCGGTTACTGTGGATGTTCGTCCGGTTTAATAGTGGATATGATGTGTATAAGGTCGTAAATTAGCCACTGTGGCGCGCCACTTCGCGAGATAATTTGACGAACGTAGTGTAGAATGGATGTCAACTTCTCGGGAGACGAGCGACCGTCTGCGCGCTCGCCTGGTCTCGTTCGGGCCGTCGATACCTACTGCTAGCTGTACCTGTCCGGACTGACAGCCGACAGTGTCAGCACTCGGCCGCGACGGATTCCGCGAAGTACGTCACGATGATGTCGGCGCCCGCACGCTTCAGCGAGAGGAGCGATTCCCGGGCGACGGCGTCCAAGTCGAGCCATCCCTTCTCCGCTGCGGCGTGGAGCATCGCGTACTCGCCGCTGACGTTGTAGGCCGCGACGGGATGGTCGAACTCCCGGCGGATGTCGCTCACCACGTCGAGATACGGGAGGCCGGGCTTGACCATCAGCACGTCAGCCCCCTGTTCCACGTCGAGTCGGACTTCGCGGAGCGCCTCCCGGCCGTTCGCGGGGTCCATCTGGTAGTGGCGCCGGTCGCCGAACGCGGGCGCGCCGTCGGCGGCGTCGCGGAAGGGGCCGTAGAACGCGCTCTCGTACTTCGCGGCGTAGGACATGATGGCCACGTCGTCGAAGCCGGCGTCGTCGAGGGCCGTTCGGATGGCGCCGACCATCCCGTCGGTCATGCTGGAGGGTGCGACCATGTCGGCGCCCGCCTCGGCCTGCGAGACGGCGGTGCGCGCGAGGAGGTCGAGGGTCGCGTCGTTGTCGACGGTCAGCGTTGGGTCGTCGCGGGCGTCCGCCTCCAGCACGCCGCAGTGTCCGTGCTCGGTGTACTCACAGAGACAGACGTCGGTGATGACCGTCGCGTCCGTCTCGGCGGTGATGGCGCGGGTCGCCCGCTGGACGACGCCGTCCTCGGCCCACGCTCGCGACCCCTCCTCGTCTTTGGACTCGGGGATACCGAAGAGCATGACGGCCTCCACGCCCGTCGCCAGCACTTCCTCGACGCGGGCGACGGCCTCGTCGACGGGGACGCGTTCGTGGCCCGGCATCGACTCGATGGGGACGCGTTCGTCGGTCGTCGCGTCGACGAAGACGGGGGCGACGAGGTCGGTCGGTTGGAGGTCCGTCTCGCTGACCATCGAACGCACGCCGTCGCGGCGGAGACGGCGCGGTCGGTCGGTCGAATGCATACCGAACGCCTCGGCCGGAGCGCCCAAAACCTCGTCGTTCCGTGACGTAACCGATATATCGCCACGCGCTACATGACCGGACGTGTTCGCGCCGCTTCAGGTCTCCCAACTGCCCACCGCCCTCCGCGACCTGCTGACCGCAGACTACGGGCTGCTCGTCCTCTTCTGTGTCTTCGTTCTCGAAGGCGCGATGTTGTTGTACGTCGTCCCGAGCGAACTGGTGGTGCCGGGTGCGCTCGCACTCCTCGGTGGCTCCGTCGGGATGGCGGTGACTGTCGTCGTCGTCGCCGTCGCCGGCGCGACGGTCGGACAGGTCCTCCTCTTTACGCTCGCGAAACGCGCCGGACGGGAACGGCTCCTCCAGTCGCGGTGGTTCCGCGTCAGCGACGAGAGCCTCGAACGCTTCGAGGGGTGGTTTGACCGCTGGGGGCCGGTGGTCGTCCCCGTGAGCAACACGCTCCTGTTCACGCGCGGGATGGTGACCGTTCCCGCCGGCTTGGCCGGGATGGACGACCGGCGGTTCGCTCTCCTCTCGGCGCTCGGCTCGCTCTCCTTTCAGTCGATTCTGGCGGCGCTGTATCTCTGGTTCGGAACGGTGCTGTAGAAAGGGCGGAGGTTACTCGGTGCGGTCGATGTCGATTTTCTCGCGTAGGGCGGCGAGGTCGTCAGACTCCGCGAGCTCCTCCAGACGCTCGCGGAAGTGGCTCTCGCAGAGGCCGACGCGAATGCCCTCCTTCTCCGCGGCGTAGGCGGCCTCGCGATCGCAGTAGTGGCAGTGCATACGCGCTCTTGGCGCTCCCTCCGGTTTAACCCTGCGCATCCGGCAGACGTGACGCGATGGGCGCGTACGCGTCCGCCGACAGTCCCGCGACACCCAGTCGCTCGTCGTGGGCGTCGCTCCCCCCTGTCGCCAGCAGGTCGTGGCGCTCGATGACCGCGTCCAACCGCGACTCGTCGACCGGTCGCTCGTAGGGGTAGTAGCGCTCGATGGCGTCGAGTTCGGGCGCGAGGTCCAGCGCCGCCTCCGTGTCGTCGTAGCGGAACGGGTGAGCGAGCGAGACGACGGCCGACGCCGCCGAGAGCAGCGACAGTCCGCGCTCGACGCTCGGTACGTCGCGCGCGACGTAACACGGCCCGTCGTCGCCGATGAACCGCTCGAACGTCCCCGCGTAGTCGCAGTCGGCCTCGCTCTCGTCGACGGCGCGGGCGACGTGGGGGCGCCCGACGCCCGGTTCGAAATCTACGTCCAGCGAGACGCCGAGGCGGTCCTCGACACGCTCGGTCATGCGGCGTGCCCGCTCGATTCGGTCGGTCTGGATGCGGTCCAGTTCTGCCCGCAGCGACGGCGTCGCTTCCACGCCGTAGCCGAGCAAGTCCACCCGCCCCGTCGCCGTCGCGACTTGCAACTCGACGCCGCGAACGACCGTCACGCCGTCGCGGGTCGTCACCGGCGCGTCCAACCCCGGGTGGAGTCGGTCGTGGTCCGTCACCGCCACCACCTCGACGCCCGCCGACCGCGCGGCAGCGGGGAGGTCCGCGAGCGTCAGCCGACCGTCCGAAACCCGCGTGTGAACGTGCAGGTCGGCGAAAATATTCATAGCTCTCCCTGACTGCCGCCGCCGAAAGACCTTGTGCCTCGTTCGCGCGACACGGATTCTCAATGAAGGTTGATTAAGGACCTAGGTCAGACTAACGACGTAAATGGAAAACCATTATAGTTATCGACCGTGTGGAATTCGTTGATGAAGTTCAACGGCACCGGCGACATGATCGACGCCCTGGAATACCCCACGACCACCGAAGAAATCATCGCGAACCACGGCGACGCCGAGCTCGAGCTCCAGCGCGGCACCGAGCGTGTCGGCGACGTGCTCGAACGCCTCGGTCAGGAGGAGTTCGAATCGCCCGAGGACGTCCGCCTCTCCGTCCGCTCCGCCGTCGGACACAAGGCCATCGGCCGACGCTTCTACAGCGACCGCGACCCGACGGCGCTCGGCGAAACCGGCCCGACGCCGCTCTCCCTCTAATCCAGTATCGAACCCAGTTCTAGCGGCACTGAGCCCTTCGTGTAACCTTCGACGCGCCCGTCCGGTCGAATTCGGTAGACGACCGCCGGGCGGTGCCCTACGTCCGGTCGCTCGCCAGCGACGGCCAACCAGTCGTCGTCCGGGAACGATGAGCAGTCGACGAACAGCACCACGCCCCCAGCGTGTGCCGACAGTTGCCCGCTCGTCTTCGTCTGCGCCGTATCACGCACCGCCGCGACGGGCGTCCCTGCCGACCGGCGGTTCGGGGGGAGCGGTCGGGTCACCTCGACCAACGGCTGTTCGCCCGTCTCGGTCTGCGCCTGAAAGTCGATGGAATGCCCCGTCGACACCTCGATTTCCGGCTCCACGTCGTAGCCCATGTCGACGAGCAGCTTCGCTGTGTGGAATTCGCCCATCGACGCCGCCATCCGGGTCAAATCGAGCTGTTCCGAAGTGCCGAGTTTCCCCGCCATCAGTTCACGGTCGTCGTCCAGCACCCCCGTCGACAGGAACGACTCGTAGAACGCGAGGGCGTCGTCTCGATTCGCGTCCGGGAAGCCAGCGGCGTGTTCTTCGAAGAACTCGCGCGTCGTCTCCCGGCCGTCCTTCGACAGGAAGACAGGGAGGAAGAACCACGAGAGGTGGGGATAGTCCGCGAGCCACGGCGACTGCTCGTGCAGTTCCGCCTGCAGTTCGCGTTCGGCCCACTCGGCGAGTTCGGTGGGTACTTCGGTGAAGCCGTACTTCTCGGTTCGCCAGAGACTCGACGGTGTCTCGGTGTTGCCAAGCCAGTAGGCCTCGCCGTCGGTCCAGCAGAAAAGCGCCGTGTCGCCATTGTCGACGTCGAACCGCCGGGCTTCGTACCCCTCGGGCGGCTTGAACCACGGGCGACTGCTCGTCGCACCGAGGTTGTCGTCGAGCGGTTCGAACACCTCGGCGCGTACTCGACCCTCGGTCCAGCGACCGGGGGCGTGTCGAAAACGGAGCGGTCGTGCCACGGTGTCGATACGACTCCCGGCGATTTACGCCTTCCGTGTCGGTCGCCGCGACCGATACGTCTATCAGCGGCGTTCGTGAACCTGTCATTGGAATGAGCGACCAGCGCTCGGCCATCGTCGAGGGGTCGATTCCGCGGACGCTGGTCTCGCTCGCGCTCCCGCTCGTCGTCCAGAACGTCGTTCGCGTCGCCCAGCAGGTCATCGACACGCTCTGGATCGGCCGCCTCAGCGAGACGGCCGTCGCCGCCGTCGGCCTCACCATCCCCGTTCTCGGCCTCCTCTTCGCCCTCCTCGTGACGCCCTTCGTCGGCACGCAGATACTCGTCTCCCAGCGCGTCGGCGCCGACGACGACGCGGGCGCGCGCCGAATGGTCGTGCACGGCGTCGCCCTCGCTCTCGTTCTCGGCACCCTCCTCGGCGCCGTCACCGCCGTCGGCGCACCCCGCATCGTCCGCCTCGTCGGCGCCGGCCCCGACGTGGCGCCCCTCGCCGCCGTCTACCTCGGCACCGTCGCGCTCGGCCTACCGCTCGCGGGCGCGAGCGACGCCCTCGAAGCCGGATTCGTCGGACAGGGCGACTCGCGAACCTCCCTCTGGATAAACGTCACCACCGTCGCCGTCAACCTCGTCCTCGACCCCATCCTCATCTTCGGCGCCGGCCCGATTCCCCCGCTCGGCGTCTACGGCGCGGCGCTCGCGACGGTCGCCGGCTACGGCGGCGGCCTCTGTCTCGCCCTCGCGTTCGCACTCGGCCCGCGGATGCGCCTCACCACTCGCCACCTCTCCTTTCGCGCCGACGACGCCCGCGAACTCCTCGCCGTCGGCGCGCCCATTACCGGCCGACAGATGGCGAGTCAGAGCGTCCGCGTCGCCCTCGTCGGCGTCGTCGCCGCCGCGGGCGGCGCCGCCGGCCTCGCCGCTTACACCGTCGGTGCCCGCGTCGCCAGCGTGGCCGTCCTCCCCTCGCAGGGCCTCGCCCAAGCCGCCCAGAGCATGGTCGGGCAGAACGTCGGCGCCGAGCAACCCGACCGCGCCCGGCGCACCACCCGCGTCGGCGTCGCCCTCGCGGCCGGCCTCCTCGCCGCCCTCGGCGCCGTGCAGTGGGTCGCCCCCGGCGCCGTCGCCCGCCTGTTCGTCCCCGACCTCTCCGGCGACGGCTTCGCCTTCACCGTCCAGTATCTGACCGTCCTCGTCTACGGCTACCCCGCCATCGGCGCCGTCGACCTCTTGCTCGCCGGCTTCAACGGCGCGGGACGCACGCAGACGAGTTTCGTCGCCGACCTGCTGAAATACTGGGGCGTGCGCCTCCCCGTCGCGGCCCTCGCGCTCCCCCCGACGGCCGCCGTCTCCATCTTCGGCGTCACCCTCGCCCCCGGCCTCGACCTGGGGATGCCCGTCGTCTTCTGGGCCGTCACGGGGTCGAACGTCGTCGCCGCGATTGGAGTGGGGGCGTACTACGCCCACGAGGTTCGGGGCGGGTTGTTCGCGCCCGAGGACGCCGACGGTGATGCCGAAGCCGCCCCTGCCACTGACTGACGAACGGCCCCGACGGAAACGCCTTTGACGCCCCGGCCCTGCGACCCATCTATGCTTCTGTCCGGCGCCCACGCCACTCTGGAGGTGCCGACCGCGTGAAGGTCGCCGACGCCGTCCCGGAGTTCGCCGACGCCTTCGACTTCGAGGAGTTCAACGCGATGCAACGCGAGGCGCTCCCCGTCCTCGTCGAGACGGACCACAACGTCGTCGCGTCGGCCCCCACCGCCAGCGGCAAGACCGCACTCGCCGAACTCGCCATCTGCAAGACGCTGAGCGAGGGCGGCACCGCGCTCTTCATCGCCCCCATGCGCGCCCTCACCAACGAGAAAGAAGACGAGTGGGAGCGCTTCGAGGACATGGGCTACTCCGTCTACGTCGTCACCGGGGAACGCGACCTGAACCCGCGCCGTGCCCGCCGCGCCGACGTACTCGTGATGACGCCGGAGAAGGTGGACTCGGCGACGCGCAAACACGACTCCCGGCGCTACGACTTCGTGACCGACGTGGACTGTGTCGTCATCGACGAGGTCCACCTCCTCGACTCCGAACGCCGCGGCGGCGTCCTCGAAGTCACCGTCTCGCGCCTGCGACGCCTCTGTGACCCTCGCTTCGTCGCGCTCTCGGCGACGATGCCGAACGTCGAAGACGTGGCCGCGTGGCTGGACGCCCCCGAGGAGGCCACCTTCGCCTTCGACGACGAGTACCGCCCCGTCGACCTCCAGACCGGCGTCAAGACCTACACGCACGGCGAGAACTCCTTCGCCGACAAGTACCGACGGCTCTACCGCGCCCTCGACTTGGCCGAACCTCATGTCCGCGAGGACGGCCAAGCCCTCGTCTTCGTCGCCTCGCGACAGGACGCCGTCAGCGCCGCCGCCAAGACGCGAGACGAACTCGCCGAACGCGATATCCCCGTCGGCGCCCGCGGCGACTACGACTTCCACACCGAGGCGAAGGAGCTGAGCGACGAGCAACTGCACAAGGCCGTCCTCGACGGCGTCGCCTTCCACCACGCCGGCCTGTCGAAAGACGACCGCGACCGAATCGAGCAGTGGTTCCGCGAGGGGAAGATCGACATCCTGTTTTCCACCTCGACGCTCGCGTGGGGCGTCAACCTCCCCGCGCGCTGTGTCATCGTCCGTGACACCAAGTACCACGACCCGCTCGAAGGCGAGGTGGACATCAGTCCCCTCGACCTCCTCCAGATGCTGGGCCGCGCTGGACGCCCCGGCTACGACGACGTGGGCTACGGCTGGGTGGTCTGTGACCGCTCGGACGCCGACCGCTACCGTCGACTCCTGCGGGAGGGGACCGAAATCGAATCCCACCTCGCCGCCGACCTGGACGCCCACCTCAACGCCGAAATCGCGATGGGGACCATCGACGACTTGGACGACGTGCTCTCGTGGCTGGAGACCACCTACTACTACGTCCGCGCCGCGGCCGTCCCCGACGCCTACGACTTCGAGGGGCTTCGCGACCGGGTGCGCGAGACGCTCGAATCGCTCGTCGACCGCGGCTTCGTCGAGATGGGCGACGACTTGGCCATCGACCCGACACCGCTCGGCCAGCTCGCCTCGAAGTACTACCTCCGGCTGTCGACAGCGCAGGCCTTTCACACTCTGGCCGACCGGGAGCGTATCGACGCCGACGCCATCCTCGAAACCGTCGCCGACGCCGACGAGTTCGACTCCGTCTCCGCGCGCCAGTCCGAAGCCGACGCCGTCGACGCCGTCTTGGGCGACGAGGCCGGGACGCTCGACGACGGCCCGCGGAAGGTGCTCGCCATCCTCCGAGCGTCGACCAGCGACTCCGTCCCCGCCGACCTGCGGAGCGACGCGTGGGTCATCCGCCGGAACGCGCTCCGCCTCCTCGCCGCGCTCCGGGAGTTCCTCGCGCGCTTCGCCGGCCCGCGGGCGGCCAACCTCGTCCGCCGCTTGGAGGCCCGCGTCGAACACGGCGTCAGCCGCGACGCCGTCTCGCTCACCGCCATCGACGGCGTCGGCGCCGGACGCGCCCGCTCGCTCGCCGCCGGTGGCCTCTCGCGACCCGCCGATATCGTCGACGCCGGCGCCGACGAACTCGAACGCGCCGGGCTCTCGGCGGGCGTCGCCGAACGCGTCGCCTCCGCGGCCGCCGACCTCCCCGCCATCGACGTGTCGTGGGACGACCTGCCCGACGCCATCGCGACGGGAGAGAACGAGATGTGCGAGGTGCGCGTCCGCAACGACGGCGGCAGCGCCCGCGTCGGCGTCCGCGTCACCGTCAACGGCGTCGAGATGCACGAGACGACGGCGTATCTCTCCGACGTGACGACGGTGCCCGTGGGCGTGTTCGGCGCCGACGCGGAGACCCTCGACTTCCGCGTCGAAGTGACGTTCCCGGAGGTGCCGTTGCGACCCGTGGTGGCAGAGCGGTCCGTCCGCGTCGAGTAGTTACAGGTCGGCCAGTGTCGTCCGCAACTCCTCGGGGTCGGCGGCCGCGTAGTCGGCCAGCGCCGTCGCCTCCGGGTCGCCGCCGTACGCCACCGTCGGAATCCCGGCGCGGGTCGCCGCGCGGACGCCGTTCGGGGAGTCCTCGACGGCGACGCAGTGCTCCGGAGCGACGCCGACGCGTTCCGCCGCCACGGTGTAGACGTCCGGCGCCGGTTTGCCCGGGCCGTCCACGTCCTCCGTGCTCAGTATCACGTCCACGTCGAGGTCGAATCGGTCCACGACGCGGGTAATCCAGTGGCGGGGACTGGAGGAGACGATGGCGACTCCACACCCGCGCGCTCGCAGGTCCGCGAGCAGGGATTCGAACCCCGGAAGCAGCGACGTTTCCTCGTAGAGGTCGACCGCCGCCTCCTCGTAGAGGTCGAGAAACGCCTCGCGGTCGACCGCCATCTCGTAGCGCTCGGCGAGGTAGTCGTACGTCTCGCGATAGTTGATACCGCGAATCTCGTCCTGCGTGGGGTCGCCAGCCGCGACTGCCGTCGGCAGGACGATGTCGGCCTCGTGGGTGCGCCAGAACTCCTCGGTGTCGACCAGCACCCCGTCCATGTCGAAGAGGACCGCGTCCATACGTGCCCGACCGCTCGCCATCGCTGAAAGGGCTTCGTCCGAGGCTTTTCATCCGGGGACGGCGCCACCCTCGCGCCATGCCAGACGCCATCCGCGCCTTCGCCGGCGACTGTACCGTCACGACCGACGACCGAACCCATCGGGGGCGGGTGCTCGTCCTCGTCAAATCCGACCGGACCGTTCTCGTCCACGACGCGGACGGCTACCAGCCAGTCGCGTGGCTCACCCGCGCCGACGACGTGACCGTCGAGCGAGACGGCGACGGCTTCGGCCTGACGGCCCACCTCGACGACCGGACGCTCCGGGTGACGGGTCGCCGAATCCGTCGCTCGGTCTACCCCGTCACCGAGGCGGGCGTCCCCGTGGGAACCAGTCCGAAGACGGGCGGGCCGCTGGTCCGGGCCGGCGGCGCCGTGGTCGACCTCGACGCCGGGGCGCGCTACCCGCTGGTCGCGGGGGCGACGGTCCTCGACGAAACGTGTCCGGACTGCGGCCTCCCGCTGATGGCCGTCGACCGCGGCGCCACCTTCGAGGTGTGTATCGACCGCGCGTGCGAACCGCTCGACGACGCGGTGCGCGAGGCGTTCGACCGCGAGTGGACCTGCCCCGACTGCGGATCCGACCTCCGCGTCATCCGTCGCAACGGACGCTTGCTCGCGGGCTGTGACGCCTACCCCGACTGCGAGACGGCCTTCACGATACCGGCGGGCGTCGTCGTCGACGAGTGTTCCTGTGGCCTGCCGGTCTTCGAGACGGCGACGGGGGAGCGGTGTCTCGACGGGACCTGCGACCGGTGACTCGCCCGCACCGCAGACCCTTTACCGTCGCCCCGTCCCCACACGGGTATGCAAGGGACGTTCGAGGCGGGGACGGTCCGCGTCGGCGACGACGCTCGACAGCGGTTCTACGACGCCCGCGGATACGGCCGCCCGCTCTCGGGCAACCGCATCGAACTCGCGCCGGTCGAGGCCGCCCACCTCCTCTTTCGCGGTGACCTCGACAGCGTGGTCGGCCCCGACGGCGATGCACTCGACTTCCGGACGTTCCTCGTCGCCACCGACGTCGCCCTCGAGTTCGTCGTCTACAAGGACCTCCGCGACCGGGGCTTCTACCTCTCGCCCGCCCGCGACGGCTGGGTCGACGACCCCGACGACGCCGACTTCGTCGTCTACCCGCGGGGGAAGGGCCCCTCGGACGACGCCGTCGCCTACCGCGTTCGCGTCGCGGGCGAACGCGAGACCATCGCCGCGGCGGCCCTCGGGGACATCGTCCTCGCCGTCGTCGACGAGGAGGGCGAACTCACGTATCTGGAGACGGGACGCCCCGAGGCGGCGGGCGCCGCGGACGGCGAGAGCGAGCGATACGACCCGCCGACGGAGTTGGACGCCGCCCTCCTCGCCGACCGCGCGGTGGTGTGGGACCCGCCCGCTCACCTCCACGACCGGGGGTTCTACGGCCAGCGCCTCCACGGCCGGAACGCCGAGTCCGGGCCGCTCCAGCTCTCCCTGGTCGAGGCGGCGTATCTCGCCCGGCGGGGTGCCCTCGCCCTCGACGAACCCCGCGTCGTCGAACGCGGCCGGCAGGTCGAGGGCGAACGCTTCGACCGTCGGCTCCGCGCGTACGCGGCGCTCCGGGCGGCCGGGAGCGTCCCCAAGAGCGGGTTCAAGTTCGGCGCCGACTTCCGCACCTACGACACCTTCACCACCGTCGACGAGATGGACCACTCCACGCGCTTGATTCGGGTCGTCGCCCCCGACCACACGTTCCTGCCGCGGGACCTCTCGCTCGACGTTCGACTGGCGGGCGGGGTCCGGAAGCGAATGGTTTTTGCGCTGACCGACGTGAACGAGGGGATAGACTGGCTTTCGGTCGAGCGACTCACGCCCTAACATGACACGAGACGACACACCCGACGCCGATTCGGCGTCCGACGACGACCCGAGCGATTCGACGACCGTGACCGACGGCGGGAGCGACACCGCTGCCGGCGCCGACGACGTCGCGCTCGACCCGTGGGGCTCCTCGACCGTCTCCGACTACCGCAAGCTGTTCGAGGAGTTCGGCATCGAATCCTTCGACGAGGTGCTCGACGAGGTGCCGAACCCGCACTATCTGATGCGTCGGGGCGTCATCTTCGGCCACCGCGACTACCGACCGGTCGCCGAGGCACTCCGCAAGGGCGAGGACGCGGCCGTCCTCTCGGGCTTCATGCCCACGGGCGACCCTCACATCGGCCACAAACTCGTCTTCGACGAGATAATCTGGCACCAGCAGGAGGGGGCCGACGCCTACGGCCTCATCGCGGACCTGGAGGCTCACAGCGCCCGCGGCCTCTCGTGGGACGAAATCGACGAGCACGCCCGCGACTACCTGCTCTCCCTGCTCGCGCTGGGGTTCGACCCCAAGGAGGGCGAGCTGTATCGGCAGTCCACCAACCGCGAGGTGCAGGACCTCGCGTTCGAACTCGGGTCGAACGCCCGCTTCGCGGAGTTCGAGGGCATCTACGGCTTCGACGGCGAAACCTCCGTCTCGCACATGCAGTCTGTCGTCACGCAGATGGCGGACATCCTTTATCCCCAACTTGAGGAGCCAAAACCCACCGTCATCCCGGTCGGCCCCGACCAAGACCCGCACATGCGCCTCGCGCGCGACGTGGCCGCCCGGATGCGCTCGTTCAAGGTGACCGAGGCGTACGCCTCCTTCGAAGCCGACGCCGGGGAGCGCGACCACCTCGCCGCCGCCTACGCCGCCCTCGAAGACGAGCGCGAGACGGTGCGGTGTGAGGACGCCGCCGACTGGCTCGACGCGGAGATGGCGCCCGACACCGCCCGCGACGCCGCCATCGACAAACTGCGCGAAGCTGGGAAAGAGCCGCTCCGCCCCCGCGTCCGCTTTCTCGACCGCAACGCCACCGACGAGGCGTTCGACGCGCTCATCGAGGCGATTCCGGGCGAGAAGCGCCGCTACGACGAACACATCGACGCCTTCGACATGGACCGCGTCGAGGCCGAGGAGCTGGCCCGCGATATCGAGGTCGACCACGGCGGCTACGGCTTCCTCCCACCGTCTTCCATCTACCACCGGTTCATGACCGGGCTGACCGGTGGGAAGATGTCGTCGTCGGTGCCGGCCTCGCACATCTCCTTGCTCGACGACCCCGAGGATGGCTACGACAAGGTGAAGTCGGCCACGACGGGCGGACGCGAGACGGCGGAGAAACAGCGCGAACTCGGCGGCGAGGCCGACGAGTGTCCCGTCTACGAACTGTACGCCTACCTCCTCTCGGGCGACGACGACGAGTTCGCGACCGAGGTGTACGAGGAGTGTGTCGGCGGCGAGCGACTCTGTGGCGGGTGCAAGGAGCAAGCCGCCGAACTCATGCGCGAATTCCTCGAAGAGCACCAGGAGAAACGCGCGGAGATGGAGGAAGTGCTCGACGGCCTCGACATCGACCTCGATTCGGACCGGCGGGGCGTCCCCGGCGGCGAGCACTGACGACTGGCAGAACGCTTTTGGCTCGCGCTCCGAATTGTGGGCGTATGGCGCCCGAACTCGCCACGACGGAGTCGTTCGCCCGCGAAGCGACCGCAGTCGAGTTCGGGTTCTTCTTCGTGGCCTGACTGGCTCGGTGGACTCCGCCTGCGGCGGGTGGACGAAACCGGCCTGTTCGGCTAGGCACACGGCGACGCCCGTGTGGCCTTCGGAACTGCTAACTGGCCAGCTTCGGTGAACTCTGACAAGAGACCATGCGACTTCCGGAATCACAGGTCGCGGTGTTGGAAGCCGCGGACGCGACGGAGGAACTGACCATCGACCAGGTGAGCGAAGCCGCGGGGGTCCCGCCGGAGACGGTGACCGGCGCGGTCTTCGACCTCGAAGACGCGGGCTATCTCACCGTCTCGACCGACGAGACGGTGTCGTACACCGTCACGGACGAGGGGGAGACCTACGCCGACGACGGCCTGCCCGAGGTGCGCCTCTACCGGGCCGCCCTCGACGCCGGCGCCGACGACGCGCCCGTCTCGATGGGCGCGGTCATCGGACAGGCCGACCTCGACGGTCCCGAGGTGGACATCGCCCTCGCCAACTACGCTCGGAAAGGGTACGGCGAGGTGGAGTCGGGACAGATTACCGCCGACCCCGATGCCGACCCCGCGACGGACACCGAGGCGGCGGCGCTGCGCGCACTCGTCGCGGAAGAGGGGTCGCGCGCCTCCGAGGAATCGCTCGACGATATCGACGTGGCACACGAGGACGCCCTCGACCAACTCGTGCGCCGCGGCCTCGTCGAGCGTACGGAACGAACCGTGCGCTCGGTGACGCTGACCGACGAGGGCGTGACTCTGCTGATGGAGGGCGTCGAGGTGGCGGAGACGGTCGACCGCCTCACCCCCGAGATGCTCGCCTCCGGCGAGTGGGAGGACGTGGAGTTCGCCGCCTACAACGTCGAGGCCGACGCACCCGACCACCGCGGCGGGAAGGTTCACATCCTCCGCCAGACCGCTGAACGAGTGAAAGACACCCTCGTCGGCATGGGTTTCCAGGAGATGGACGGCCCGCACGCCGACTCGGAGTTCTGGATCAACGACTGCCTGTTCATGCCGCAGGACCACCCGGCGCGCACCCACTGGGACCAGTTCGCCCTCGACGTGCCGCCGATGGACGATATCCCCGAGGACCTCCTCGACAGCGTTCGCTCGGCGCATCTGGAGGGGGTCGGCGAGGACGGCGATGGCTATCACTCGCCGTGGACCGAGGAGGTCGCTCGCGGAGTGGACCTTCGCGGTCACACCACCTCGCTCTCGATGCGGTATCTCTCCGGGACCGAGGTGGGTGAACTCGACCCGCCGGAGCGCTTCTTCAGCGTCGAGAAGGTGTACCGCAACGACACGCTCGACCCGACGCACCTGCTGGAGTTCTTCCAAATCGAGGGCTGGGTGATGGCCGAGGACCTCTCGGTGCGTGACCTGATGGGCACCTTCGAGGAGTTCTACCAGCAGTTCGGCATCACCGACCTGCAGTTCAAGCCCCACTACAACCCCTACACGGAGCCGAGTTTCGAACTGTTCGGCACCCACCCCGAGACGGGCGAACTGATCGAAATCGGCAACAGCGGCATGTTCCGCGAGGAAGTCCTTCGCCCACTCGGCGTCGAGTGCGACGTGATGGCGTGGGGGCTGGCGCTCGAACGACTCCTGATGCTCATGTACGGCTTCGACGACATTCGCGACGTGCACGGGACGCTCTGTGACCTCGACCTCCTGCGGGACACGGAGGTGCTTCACTGATGCCCGTCGTCGACGTCGACCCCGACGAACTCCGCGAACTGACGGGCCACGAGGAGAAATCGGACGAGGAACTCAAAGACGACCTGTTCGCCCTCGGCCTGGAGTACGAGGGCGAGACGGAGGACGGCGACCTCCAACTCGAGTTCGGCCCGGACCGCCTCGACCGCCTCTCGGTCGAGGGCGTCGCTCGCTCGCTCCGCTACCAGTACGGCGACGACCGAGGTGTCTACGTCCCGAACACGAACAATCCCGAGTGGACCATCGAGGTCGACGAATCGGTGCCCGAGGAACGACCGTACGTCACCGGTGCCGTGATTCGCGGCGTCGACTTGGACGATGCGGCCCTCGACTCGCTCATCCAGTTGCAGGAGAAACTCCACGCGACGATGGGGCGCAAGCGGGCGAAAGGCGCCATCGGCATCCACGACCTCACGATGCTGAAGGGGTCGGTGTACGAGTCCGAAGGGCCGACACAGAGGTCCATCACCTACCGCGGCATCGACCCCGAGGGCGACCAGTTCGTCCCCCTCGACGCTGACGCGGCGATGACGCCCGCCGAGGTGCTCACCGACCACCCGACCGGCGAGACGTACGCCGACCTCGTCCAGGAGTACGACCGCTATCCGGCCATCTACGACGAAATCGGGCTGTTCTCGTTCCCGCCGGTCATCAACGGCAGTCGGACCGAGGTGTCGACCGAATCCCGCGACCTGTTCGTCGAACTCACCGGCACGGACCAGTGGACCATCGACCGGATGTGTAACGTCATCTGCTACGCGCTGGCCGCTCGCGGCGCGACCATCGAGGACGTCGAAATCGCGTACCCGGACGGCACGCTCTCTCGCCCGGACTTCGAGGTGGAGACCAAGACCGTCTCCCACGAGCGCATCGAGGGGATGCTCGGCGTCGACCTCTCGGTCCAGGACGCGGTCGACCTGTTCGAGCGTTCGGGACTCGGCGTCGACCTCGCCGGCGACGAGACGCTGTCGGAGATTCGCCGGGAGGAAGACATGCCGTCCGGCGACGACACGACCTACGAGGTTTCGGTCCCGCCGTACCGTACGGACGTGCTCCACCCCCTCGACCTCGTCGACGACGTGGGGCGGGCCTACGGCTTCAACGAACTTGACCCGCAGTATCCCGACGTAGCCACGGTTGGCGGGCGACACGACCGCTCGAAACTCGAAGCGGCGGCGCGAACCTCGCTCGTCGGCCTCGGTTTCGAGGACCTGCTCAACTTCCACATGATATCCGAGGCGGAGAACTACGACCGGATGGGACTCGACGGCGGGCAGACCGACGGCCCGCGCGGGGCCGAGCCACCGGTGACCATCACCGAACCCTACAGCGAGGATTACACCATGCTCCGGACGTGGGCGCTCCCCTCGCTGCTGATGGTGCTGGAGAACAACACCCACCGGGCGTATCCGCAGGACCTCGCGGAAATCGGGTTGGCGGCCCACGCCGACGATAGCGAGAACACGGGCGTCGCGGAACACCGGACGGTCGCCGGTGTCCTCGCGCGCCACGACGCCACGTACGAGGATGCGAAATCGCGGCTGGCGGCGCTGTGTCACGACTTCGACGTGGACCTCGAGACGCCCGCGGCGGAGCATCCGACGTTCATCGACGGCCGCGCGGCCGACGTCGTCATCGACGGCGAGACGGTGGGCGTCATCGGCGAGGTACATCCGCGAGTGCTGGTCGAACACGACCTCGAACTGCCCGTCGCGGCGTTCGAGTTCAGGCTGGACGCGCTCGAATAGTTCCGCCGAGCGTCGTCGCGACCCGCAGAACGCGGTCTCTCCTCCTGCGACGCGTGGCTAACCGAGGCGTTTAACATCGGTCCATCCGGTAGCCTCACGCGAGCAATGCCGAGCGGAGAATACGACCCGGAGACGGTCGAACGACAGTGGCAGGAGCGGTGGGTCGAGGAGGATGTGTACGCCTACGAGGGCGGGGCCGTAGACCCGGACACCGTCTTCTCCATCGACTCGCCGCCGCCGACGGTGTCGGGAAGTCTCCACTGGGGCCACGTCTACGGATTCACGCTCCAGGACTTCGTCGCCCGCTACAACCGGATGCAGGGCGACGACGTGTTCTTCCCGTTCGGCTACGACGACAACGGCATCGCCTCGGAGCGCCTGACTGAGGACGAACTCGACGTCCAACACCAGGAGTACGACCGCGACGTGTTCCAGGAGATGTGTCGCGGCGTCTGCGCGAAATACGAGGCGGACTTCACGGAGAAGATGCAGGCGCTGGGTATCTCCATCGACTGGACGGAGACCTACCAGACCATCGAGCCGCGAGTCCAGCGCATCTCGCAGCTCTCCTTCATCGACCTCTACGAACAGGGCCGCGAGTACCGCCAGCGCGCCCCCGCCATCTGGTGTCCGGACTGCCAGACCGCCATCTCGCAGGTCGAGATGGAGGACTCCGAGCAGGATTCTCACTTCCACGACATCGAGTTCGGCGTCGCCGGGGGCGACGAGACGTTCACCATCTCCACGACGCGCCCGGAACTCCTCCCGGCGTGTGTGGCGGTCTTCGTCCATCCCGAGGACGACGACAACCAGTATCTCGTCGGCGAGGAGGCAGACATCCCCCTGTTCGGCCAGACGGTGCCCATTATCGAGGACGAACGCGTCGACAAGGACACCGGCTCCGGTATCGTGATGTGCTGTACGTTCGGCGACCAGACCGACATCGAGTGGTATCAGGCTCACGACCTGCCGCTCCGCATCGCCATCGACGAGTCGGGGACGATGACCGACGTCGCCGGCGACTACGAGGGACTGTCCGCCGACCAGGCCCGCGAGGCCATCGTCGACGACCTCGAAGAGGACGGTGCGCTGCTGGACCGACGACCGATTACGCACGTCGTCAACGTCCACGAGCGCTGTGACACGGAAGTCGAGTTCCTCGTCACCGAGCAGTGGTACATCAAACTACTCGATAAGACCGAGGAGTATCTGGAGGCGGGCCGGTCGATGGACTGGTTCCCCGACAAGATGTTCACGCGGTACAAAAACTGGATCGAGGGGCTCCAGTGGGACTGGGCTATCTCGCGCCAGCGCTCGTCGGGAATCCCGTTCCCAGTCTGGTACTGCGAGGCCTGTGACACGGAGATCATCGCCGACCGCGACCAGCTGCCGGTTGACCCCCTCTCGGACGACCCGCCGGTCGACCACTGCCCCGAGTGCGACCACGACGAACTCGTCCCCGAAGAGGACGTCTTCGACACGTGGGCCACCTCGTCGCTGACGCCGCTCATCAACGCCGGCTGGGAGTGGAACGCTGAGGCCGAGGAGATGCAGATAGAGCGGCCCGAACTCTACTCGATGAACATGCGCCCGCAGGGCCACGACATCATCTCCTTCTGGCTGTTCCACACCGTCGTGAAGTGTTACGAGCACACCGGTGAGGTGCCCTTCGACAGCGTGATGGTCAACGGGATGGTCCTTGACGAGAACCGAGTGAAGATGTCGAAGTCGCTCGGCAACATCGTCTCTCCGGACGAAGTGCTGGAGCAGTACCCCGTCGACGCCGCGCGCTACTGGGCCGCCGGGAGCGCCGTCGGCGACGACCTGCCCTACAAGGAAAAGGGACTTCGCGCGGGCGAGCGCCTGATGCGCAAGCTCTGGAACGCGTCGAAACTCGTCGACGACCTCACGCCGGAGTCGAACCTCTCGCGACCCGACCTCCGCGAAATCGACCGCTGGCTCTTGGCCGAACTTGACGAACAAATCGAGACGGTGACGGAGCACTTCGAGAACCGAGACTTCTCGAAGGCTCGCGACAGCCTTCGGTCCTTCTTCTGGCACACGTTCTGTGACGACTACCTCGAAATCGCCAAACAGCGACTCCGCGACGGCGACGACCCCTCTGCGGCGTACACGCTTCAGACCGCCCACCGGCGCTTCTGTAAACTGTTCGCGCCCATCCTCGCGCACGTCACCGAGGAACTCTGGCGCGACATGTACGGCGAGGGGAGCGTCCACACTGCCGACTGGCCCGAACCGCTGGGCGTCGAGGCCGACCTTGACGCCGGCGAGCGAGCGATGGCCGTCGTGGCCGCGCTCCGGAAGTACAAGACCGATCACCAACTGTCGATGAACGCCGACGTGGACCACGTTCGGGTGTACGGCGACGTGGCGGCGTTCGCCGCCGACATCGAACGCGTGATGCACGTCGACGACCTGACTTCCGTCGACGAGGAACCGCCGGTCGAGTCCGTCGTGACGGGCGTCGACCTCGATTACTCGCTTGTCGGCCCCGAGTTCGGCAGTCAGGTCTCCGATATCGAGGCCGCCATCGCCGAGGGTGACTACGAAGTCGTCGACGGCCACCTCCACGCCGCGGACGCCGAACTCGCCCCCGAGATGTTCGAAATCGAGGAAGAACGGCAGTACACCGGCGAGGGAGAGATGGTCGAAGCGGGCGACACCGTCGTCATCGTCGAGAACTGATCGCTCCGCCGAATCGCGCTATTTCTTTCGCTGCGGCGTCACTCGCACACCTCAGAGGTCGGCACCGACGGCGTCGGCGACGGTGTCGAAGCCGTCGCGTTCGAGGAGGTCGAGCAGTCCGCGGTTGATGTCGCGTGCGAGACTCGGCCCCTCGTACACCAGTCCGGTGTACAGTTGGACGACGCTCGCGCCGGCACGGATTTTGCGGTAGGCGCCCGCCGCGTCCGTGACGCCGCCCACGCCGACGACGGGTACGTCGGTGCGTTCCGCGATGAACTTGATCGTCCCCGTGGCCCGCTCCTCGATTGGCTTGCCCGAGAGGCCACCGCGCTCGACTCGGCTCGGGTTCGTCAGGGTGTCCGGACGCTCTACGGTCGTGTTGGTGGCGACGACACCGTCGAGGTCGAGGTCGTCGACGACGGCGAGTGCCTCCTCGATGGCCGGTGCCGCGAGGTCCGGCGAGAGCTTGACGAGGAGGGGGTCGGCGCCGGCGTCGGAGAGGCCACCGAGGATGCGCTCCAGGGACTCGCGATTCTGGAGGTCGCGCAGGCCCGGCGTGTTCGGACTGGAGACGTTCACGACGAAGTAGTCCCCCGCGTCCGCGACGCGCTCGTACGTGTAACAGTAGTCGTCGACGGCCTCCGAGAGCGGCGTCGACTTCGACTTCCCGATGTTGATGCCGACGGGCGCGTCGGGCAGGGTCGCGTCGTCGAGACGGGCGCCGATTCGGTCGGCACCTTCGTTGTTGAACCCCATGCGGTTGATGAGGGCGCCATCCTCCGGGAGACGGAAGAGGCGCGGTCGGCTGTTGCCGGGTTGGCGCTCGGCGGTGACGCCGCCCACTTCGACGTGCCCGAAGCCGAGTGCGGTGAGCACCGAGGGGAGTTCGGCGTTCTTGTCGAAGCCAGCGGCGACGCCGACCGGGTTGTCGCACTCGAGGCCGAACGCCTCGGTCCGGAGTCGGTCGTCGTCGACGGTGTACCGGTCACGGAGGGCGTCCTCCGCGGGCGTGTGCTGGACTGTCTGGAGTAGGCGGTGTGTGGCTCGGTGAGCCGTCTCTGCCGGGAGTGCGAACAGGAACGGCTTACACAGGTCGTATGCGTTCATTGGATGTTGGTCCGTCGCAGTCGGCCGCGCATCGGCTCAGAAGTCGTGTTCGACGTCGTCTTGGTCTGCTTTCTGGATGATTATCTTCCCGTCGCGGACCCGGACGAACACCTCGTCGCCGATGTCCATCCCGGCCACGGCGAGTTCGTCTTCGTGAAGGTTCACGTGGACGTTGTGGTATTCGCCGTTCTCGTCCTTGGCACCGCTTGGACTGAGCGTCTTTTTCCGGACCATCGGGGGTGTCTAGCCGTCTTTCGCCACACCAAGCACATAAGGTTGTCTACTGTCGAACCCGCTAGTCGTCGAGTCGGGTATCGCGGTCGAACACCCCTCCTTTATACGTCGATTAGCCGTTGAGCCCTCGTTTTGCCGATATATTTATGTTGTGCCATGTGCTCGCTTCTCATAGAGGTTCAAAATCATGGTACGAGAGGACGGTAAGCGAAACTTCGTGATGCGCGAGGACGGAGACGAGGACAGTGTGTACTCGGGGAACATGCCCCGGCAGGCGGCACTCAAGGCTGCTCGTCGACTCGACCCCGACGACTCGGAGAGCGAGGCCGAGGACGACTCGACGGAGATTCGACTCCGAGAGAAAGGGACAGACAAAGTCCACATCTTCGAGGCGTGGGCGTGGGAGCAGGAGGCACCCGACGACAAGCCCGATTGGATGGGCGAGGAGATCACGAAAGGCAACGTCTCGAAGAAAGGCATCGAACACATCGAGGACTGACGCCACCCCGACCAGCCGTGCCCCGTCGGTTAGTGCCGACAGGGCTTTGTTCGTGCGCCGACCACGGCCGGTCGCGTGGCCGCTCCCCGGCGGGACCGACCGTGCGAGCGAGGGATGACCGACCGGCCTCCAGCCACGCAATACCGTTCTCTCTATTCCGATAGCTTTCCTCATTGATCGTCGTCCGTTCCCATGAAATCCATTGACGTACGGCGATCTACTTCGACGGCCTTATCTATCACACCGGTTTGTGTTGTAGTACGCGCGTCGTCGGCGTCGACGAGGACAGCCGGACTCGTTCCGGTTGCTTCCTAATCGACTGCCGGCGGCGGGACGCTTCCGACGCCCTTAAGTGGTTAAGGGCGTTCGGTGGTAATGCGAAGGCGACGAGGGCGACGATGCCCTCGGCCCCGGACCACACGCACGATTCGGCCACCCAACGAGGCCCGATCAACGGGCTTATATGGGTCGCCCTACTCGGTTCAGGTCCGGACGAAACATGAGGATTCCACCCCTGCGGTCCGCCGTAAGACGGAATCTGATGTGAGCCTCGGTGGTTCGATGTCATCCGGTCGGACCGGTGACTCGAACCACCACCTTGGACCTCAGTGGTCTTTACGACGCGGAAACGATTCGACGTTTCCCGCCACCCCTCACTCCACATGGAGTGAGACCATTCCGGTTGATCCTGCCGGAGGCCATTGCTATCGGGGTCCGATTTAGCCATGCTAGTTGTACGAGTTCACACTCGTAGCAAATAGCTCCGTAACACGTGGCCAAACTACCCTACAGAGAACGATAACCTCGGGAAACTGAGGCTAATAGTTCATACCCGTCTC